>JAKVCT010000005.1 GCA_022448995.1 Saprospiraceae bacterium | reverse complement strand
TTCGAGCCTACTACTTTAATCTTAGGTCGTCAACAGATTTTAAACTATTACGGTTATGATTACTTAGGTAATCCTACTGGAACGAATATCTCTTTTAATGATTTCTTTACAGCTACTGATGCTACTACTGGTCGTAAGACACGTCCTGTTGCTCCTAATAAGCCTATTTATGTAGCAGGTTACTTACAAGATCAGTTTACTTATAAGGACATCATTTGCCGTTTTGGTGTACGTTTTGACAGCTATGATGCAAATACTAAAGTACTAAATGATCCATATTCAATTGCTGGATATTATACAGTATCTGAATTCGAAAATATAGAGTCTCCTTATACAGCAGGTAAAGCTTCTGAATATATCCGTCCTAGTAATATTGGAGATGATTTTGTTGTTTATGTGAACGAAAATAGTCCAGATGCTTCTATTGTTGGTTTCCGTGATAGTAAAGAACAATGGTATACTGCTGATGGATTACCTGTAAATAATCCAAACGAATTAGGCGGAGTTATTCTTCCTGCATTGAGAGGGTTCTCTAGTTCAGAGAATGATCCTCAAGGAGATAACTATGATCCTGATTTAGCATTTAGTGATTATACACCTACTGTGATTGTCATGCCTCGTATTGCTTTCTCTTTCCCTATTTCTGATAAAGCAAACTTCTATGCAAACTATGATATCTTAGCACAGCGTCCACCTGATGCAACTTTGGCAACGCCAATGACTTATTTCAACTTCCGTGAGATTGCAACTAGAGCAGGTTCTGGTGGTTATATCAATAACCCGAACTTGAGATCTCAGCGTACAATCAACTATGAGGTTGGTTTCCAACAGGAGTTGAATAAATTCTCTGCAATCAAATTATCTTTAATGTACCGTGAAGAAAGAGATTTAATCCAGTTGAGAGAATATATCTTGGCTTATCCAATTTCTTATACTTCTTATGGTAATGACGATTTCTCTACAACGAAGTCTTTCAAATTAGAATATGACTTGCGTGGTAACTCTGGCAAGGTGAAAAATGTTCGTGTATTAGCTAACTATACACTTCAGTTTGCAGACGGTACTGGATCTAGTCCTACTTCGTCTGCTGGTGTAGCTGCACAAGAATTGAAATACATCTTCCCGCTTAACTTTGATCAAAGACATACCTTCTTCTTAAATATCGATTATCGTTATAAGAGTGGTAAAGATTACAATGGTCCTAAGATCTATGGCAAGAAAGATTCTTCTGGAACAGCTAAGTCTATTGATATCTTATCTAATACCGGCTTGAACTTATCATTCAATGCTAACTCTGGTCGTCCATACACTCGTAAGGAAATTCCAGGTGGTATTGGAACAAGTTTCCCTAACCGTAATACAGAAGGTGGTATCAATGGTGCTCGTGTGCCATGGAACTTCCGTGTTGATTTGAAAATTGATAAGAGTTTTACTATTGGTGAAAAAAGTAAAAATCCTGTGAATGTAAACGTTTATTTCCGTGTGCAAAACTTGTTGAATACAAGGAATGTATTAGGTGTATATGCTGTTACAGGGTCTCCTATTGATGATGGTTTCTTAACTACTGAGGGAAGCCCAGGAATTGCTTTATTAGAATCAAGTGCATTAGCCTATGAAATGTTATATGGTTTACGTATGAATGATCCATTCAATATTTCTAAGCCTCGTCGTATGTTCTTAGGAGCTAGATTTACATTCTAAATTTTAATTTTAAAAAAAGCTTAACCACTTTGCAACCAATATGAAGTAAGTGGTTAAGCTTTTCCAACCAACGACACCTTATAGTATTAAAATCTTTGTGAGAAGTTTTTAATTTGAATAAAATAATTAGATCAAAAAAATACCTGGCGATGAATAAATTAACGTATTTATCCTTTTTGATCATGACGCTTTGCGGATTAGTGGTAACCAGTGTACAGGCAAGAGATTTTGTCGGATACACTGGCCCTCAGCCAACACCAAATACTGGTAATGGAGATAATTTCAGAGCTGCATGTATCGAATCTAAGGCAGAAATTGACTTAGATATTAACAATGTTCGTGCGCGTTTGCGTGCAGGTGGAGATATGTGGTGGGATGGTAACAACAATGCTCGTTATATCGTTCCAAATGTAGATCCTGCTTCAGGAGAGCCTGAGGTTTCTTCCTTGTTTGCTGGAGCAATCTGGCTAGGAGCTTATGATGAAGGAAATAACCTTGTAGTAGCTGCTCAAACTTATCGTAGTGGTGGAAATGACTATTGGAATGGTCCATTGAACGAAGCTGGTACTATTGAGAAATCAGATTGTGAAAAATGGGATCGTCACTTTCAAGTATTTGGTGCAGATATTGACGCATTAAGAGCTGATTTTTTGGCGCCAGATCCTGTAACAGGAGAATCTGACAAGACAATAGATGTGAAACCTGCGAAATCTATACTTTCTTGGCCAGCAAGAGGAAATCCATATTTTGCAGAGAATGTAGGTTTTGAATTACCTGATCAAGACCTAGCTCCGTTTATTGATTATGATGAAGATGGTATTTATGATCCTTATGCTGGAGATCACCCTGTGATCGAGGTAGTAGGATGTACACCTAATTATAATACACCAGTGTACGCAGATGAAATGATCTGGTGGGTATACAATGATAATGGTAATATTCATACACAGACAAACAGTGCATTAGCAATGCAAATGGAGATTCAAGTAACTGCGTTTGGATATAGAACAACTGATGCAATCAACAATATGACTTTCTATCGTTACAAGTTGTTGAACCGAAACGCAACTACTCTATATGATACTTATTTCTCTTTGTGGTCTGATCCAGATTTGGGTTGTTTCAATGATGATATGATCGGTTGTGATACTGTAACAGGTATGGGATATGTATACAATGCTGATAATGATGATAACGCAACTTGTGGTTCTGGTGGTGCTGTAGGATATGGTTCTGATCAGATTCCTGCATTAGGTGTGGATTACTTTAGAGGTCCTTTAGATTCTGCTGGTAACCAAATTGGCTTATCTAGTTTTCAGTATCACGTAAATGGTGGTACAGAACCTAACATTCAGGATCCTTCTAATGCACCAGGTTATTATAACTTGATCTCTGGTTTTTGGCCAAACAGTACACCTACTAATCCATTACCTGTAACTTATGGAGGGAATGGATATAATCCAAATGATCCAAATGCTGTACCTACAAATTATGTATTCCCATCTTTCCCTGATGATAACTCAGCCAATGCTTGGTCTATGTGTAATGGTGGAACAACAGGTGGTGCAGATTTCCGTTTCTTGCACACCTCTGGACCTTTTGTTCTTAAGCCAGGTGCTACTAATGAGATGATTTCTGGAGTTGTTTGGGTTCCTGAAATTCCTGATTATCCATGTCCTTCTTTGAAGGAGTTAGTTGAGGCTGATGAGTCTGCACAGAACTTATTTGATGACTGTTTCAGGATTGTAGAAGGTCCTACTGCTCCTTATATGGATATCATTGAACTGGAGAATGAGTTAGTACTAAACTTATCTTATATACTTGGTCAAAATAATTACCAACTGAAGTATCAGGAAGGTCCTGCAAAAATAAAGGATTTTGAAGATAGTCTTTACCGTTTCCAAGGATTTAAGATTTATCAAGTAGTTGATGCAAATGTTTCTGTGACAGATTTGGATGATTTGGAGAAAGCACGTCTTATTTTCCAATCTGATGTACAAGATTCTGTAGATAAGATTGTAAACTGGTCGTCATTTGATGACCCAGATATCTTAGCTGTAATCCCTGAGATTATGGTAGAAGGAGAGAATGATGGTATCCAAACTACTTATCGTGTAACCAAGGATCAGTTTACTACTTCTGGTACAGATAAGTTGGTAAATCATAAACCTTATTACTTCTGTGTAATTGCTTATGGTTTCAATCAGTATGCAGCATTTAACCCCAATACAGGAGAAGGACAGGCTGAGCCTTATTTACAGGGACGTAAGAACTTTAATATCTATACAGGTATCCCTCGTAATAACTCACCAGAGTTTTATGGATTTGAGATTAATGCAGCTTATGGAGATGGTCCAGAAATTACACGTGTAGACGGTGAAGGAAATGGTGGAGGTAATTTCTTGAGAGTTAAAGACCAAACTACCATAGAAACAGAAGTCTTACAAAATGGTAAAGCAGATCGTATTACTTACGCTTCAGGAGTTGGACCTGTAAACATTAAGATTGTAGATCCACTTCGTGTAGCACCAGGTGTATTCAAACTATATATCAGTGACGAATCTTATACTTGGAATCAGCAGCAAGTAGGTGAAGCTATTGCTTGGACTCCAGCTGCTCCAACAGGAATTACAGCATTGGGTGATTCTGTCTATTGGTCGTTGATCCAGAGTGATGATCCTACTCAATATTGGACTTCTTATCAAACAATTGATTTCAAAAATGAACATTATATCCCTGAATTAGGAATTTCTTTATTGATAGAGCAAATACCTACACCAGGGGTTAATGGTAATGGGATTACAGGATATATTGGAACTTCAATTGAATATGAAGACTCACTAAATGCAGTGAGATGGTACGATGCAATCGAAGAATCTGATGGTAACAATGCTTTGAAAACAGGTAACGCACAGGATGATGCTCAGTATGATCCTAACCGAGAATACGAGAGTTCTGTAGGTGGTTGGTATCCTTTCTTTTTAACAGACTGTGTATTCCGTCCAGATGAATTCTATTTCTCACCAGCACCAATTGGAGGATCTTATTGTAACTTCCCTTCTGCTGGACAGAACTGGAGATCAACTCCAGGTAGAATCTTAGGTAATCAACGCAATGTAAATATTGTAATTACTCCTGACCAATCTAAGTGGAGTCGTTGTATTGTAGTAGAAACTGCAAATTCTTATCATTCTAGTTCTTTAGGTTTGACAGTCCCTACTGGTTTAGATCAGTTTGACTGGAAACGTAATAGTCCTTCTGTTGGTAAAGATGGTTTAGTTGATGGTACTGGTAATGGTATGTCTTGGTTCCCTGGGTTTGCATATGATGTAGAAACAGGAGAGCGTTTGAATCTTTTCTTTGGAGAGAACTCTGTATTTGATGGTAATTTCTTCTCTGAAGAGCAGTTCCCAGGTTCATCTACAGGTAATGATATGATTTACAACCCAACTGATCGTGTATTTGTAGAAGATCCTGTTTTCTTCAATGGAGGATTGAATGCTAACTTGTTCTTATCAACAGTAGCTGGCGGTCACCATTATATCTACGTAAGTTCTACGCCATATGATGAATGTCAATCTTTGATTGCAACTTATTCTGATCCAATTCCTCCAGGACATGATGAGAACTACTCTTTTATTACTAATCTAGGAGCTATCTGGACCTCTATGTCATTAATGGCTGAAGGAACCTCTATGGATGGTGAAATGAAGAATATTCCTCCTTCTGAGTTGACTGTTCGTTTGCGTGTAAAAACTCCTTATGAGATTTTCACTGCAACTAACGAAAATCAAGGTTACCCACTATATGAGTTCAACATGGCAGATTTTGTACCTACCAAGGAAGATGCTGATTTAGCAAACAATGCATTAGACCTACTGAATATTGTACCAAATCCATACTATGCATACTCTGATTATGAGGTGACTGAGACAGATAATGTGGTTAAAATTACGAATGTACCTCCTAAGTGTGAGATCAAAATTTTCTCTATAGATGGTCGCTTTGTTAAGCGTTACGATATCGCACAAGAATATAATACTACTGTTCCTAATGGTATCAGCCGTACAGGTGCGTTTGGAAGTAGTAATGTTGAGGATCAGATTGCGACCTCTGTAGATTGGGATTTGAAAAATTCAGCAGGAGTTCCTGTAGGTAGTGGAGTGTATCTAGTACATGTAATTGCTAAGGATCAGGAAGGTAATCCTTATGCAGAACGTGTATTGAAGAGCTTTGTAATCAACAGAGCATTTGATCCACAAAAGCTATAATCTTAACTGTTTAGATCTTAATAAAATGGTGTGTGTATGTCTGTTCATATCACACACCATTTCTAAAAAAATATAGAACAATGAATAAAATTACTTCTGTTATAATTCTTGCTCTGTGCATTGGGCTTCTAGCAGTTACAGAAACCAAAGCTGGAAACCCTGATCGTCAGGGAGAAGCTGGTGCATATGAGTTATTAATTAACCCATGGGCACGTAGTGCAGGCTTGAATGGTTTGGTAACCTCTTCAATCACAGGGATTGAAGCTATGCGTTTTAATCCAGCAGGTTTGGCAAGAACACGTAGTACAGAGATTGGTGCATCTTATGGTCAGTATCTAGCAGGTACTGGTTTGAGCACAACAGCAGCAGGTTTAGCACAACGCCTAGGTAAAGATGGTGCAATTGGGGTAAGTTTAATGGCACTTTCTTTCGGTGAGATTTCATTAACTACAACGAATCAGCCTGAAGGTTTGGCTACATTCTCTCCTACATTCTTTAATATTGGCTTAGGATATGGTCATGTGTTTAGAGATCCTCAGACAAATAAGGAAAAAATTACTGTAGGTTTCACTGTACGTATGGCTAATCAATCTCTAGCGAACGCTTCTGCTACAGGAGTTTGCTTTGATGCAGGTGTTCAGTATTATACAGGTAAGCACAATCAGTTAAAACTAGGATTAGCTTTGCGCAATATCGGTTCTAGGATGAAATTTAGAGGAGATGGTCTTTCTTTTGTTGGAGTTGCACCTAACGGAACTACAGCTTTGGCAGTAGAGGGTCGTGGAGCAGGTTTTGAAATGCCTTCTTTATTGCATATTGGTGCATCTTATGATTTCTTGTTGCCAACTCCTGTTGATCCAATAGAAGAGGATAAGAAAGCAGATGAAGAAACTGATGCAGATAAGGATAAGGATGATAAATCTATGAGCGAAGTTTTAGGATATCGTGCAGTTAATCGTTTGACATTGATGTTTAACTTCACAGCGAATTCTTTTTCTAGGGATCAGTTTGGTCTAGGTTTAGAATATGCATTCAAAGAAATGTTTATGTTCCGTATCGCTTATAAGTATGAGAGAGGTATGTTTGATCCATTGGCAGGAACAGCTTCTGCTGGTTTGACTGCAGGTGCTACTGTTGAGGTTCCTTTCAAAAAGAATTCTCAACAACGCATTGGATTTGACTACGCTTTTGAGTATACTCGTATTTTTAAGGGGACTCATACAGTAGGTTTAAAGTTGACTCTTTAGACTTTTAATTGAGATAAATTAAGCTTAGCAATTTTTGCAATTTAATTCAAAATCTGTTATATTTGTTGGGCTAATAATGATATTAAGAACGTTTCTCCATATGGAGAAGCGTTCTTTTGTTTTGCTATTAGAGAGGCAAGTAAGCGACAGTACACATGACCTCATCGTTGTTACTACATCCCCACTTGCTTGATAGACCACTAGTTGAGTTTTGTCTAATATGGCAGACCTACCTATACGAATCCTCAACTAGTATGCATTGTTTCTAACTGTTTATTCAAAAGAGTTGTTTTGGATTCTGAAAATAATAGTAAGTAGCTAGACTATCCATACTATTTTCGGAGGAAACAGTTATTTAAGTAGATCGATAATAATTACATCATAATTACCCATAGTGTAGTTCCTATTATTATCAAAAAATGTAAAAATATGTTCAAATATTCTTATGTAACTAGAGAAAGTTATGATAGATTAAAAGGAGAATTAGATCATCTAAAAACAACAGAACGTCAGAATGTAGCACGTGCAATTGCAGAGGCTAGAGAGAAAGGTGATTTGTCAGAAAATGCGGAATATGATGCAGCAAAGGAAGCACAGGGATTATTAGAATTGAGAATATCTCAAATGGAATCTACTTTGGCGAATACAAGAATTATTAGGGAGGAGGATTTAGATGCATCCTCAGTCGTAGTCTTAAGTACAGTGAAGATCAAAAATACAAAGAATAATAAAGAGTTTACTTATACCCTAGTATCTGAGTCAGAGGCTAATATCAAAGCAAAGAAAATTTCGGTATCTTCACCTATTGGCAGTGGTCTTTTAGGAAAGACTGTTGGAGATATTGCACAGATTCGTACTCCTAAAGGTATTATGGAATTTGAGGTATTGGATATTTCGATTAATCTGTAAGTAATCTATAGCATACTAAAAAATAATTGACATGGCTAGCATTTTTACGCGTATAATTAACGGAGAGTTACCTTGTTACAAAATTGCAGAATCTCAAGATTACTTCGCATTTTTGGATATTGCTCCTGTAGAACGTGGGCATACATTGGTGATTCCTAAAAAAGAGGTAGATTATGTGTTTGATTTGGATGATGAAACCTATATGGGGTTACACTTGTTTGCCAAACGAGTAGCACATGCTATAGAAGCAGTAGTACCTTGTGAGCGTGTAGGGATGACTGTTTTGGGCCTAGAAGTACCTCATGCACATGTTCATTTGGTACCTTTGGTAAATAGTACATTTATCAACTTTGCTAAGGATAAGCTCAATTTAGAGCCTGAGCAAATGGCAACATTAGCAAGTAAGATTAGTGCGGCATTTGTATAGTATGTTTTGTATACTTAACATAAGAGCTCATTGGATAGTATAAAGCTATCCAATGAGCTTTTTTTTTTTTGGGCTGTTCAGTATTAGACAAATAACCACCCTAGTTACTTTGTTAATCGCTCAATGATGTCTAGATAATGCTTAATAATAATTTTTTCATCGAACTCTTGTACAGCCATCTCTCGACCTCTTATTCCCATTTCCTGTCTTTGTTCTTTCGGTAATGTACACATTTTTTGAAGTGCTTGAGCTAAAGCTTCTGCATCTTTCACAGGAACCATATAACCATTATAGCCATCTTTTACGGTTTCCCGACAACCTGCAGTATCTGTAGTGATAAGCGGTTTACCCATAGCTAGACCTTCAAGCATTACTCTTGGTAACCCTTCTCGATAAGAGGGTAAGACTACACAATCCGCATTACGCATAATTGAACGTACATTATTGCTTTCACCTAGATAATTAATAATTCCCGCTTGGTGATATTCTTGGATTGTTGCCTCATCGACCGCAGAAGGATTATCTCGATCTATTTTACCAACTATCCAAAACTCAGTTTCAGGATATTGGATTTTACATTGTTTAGCAGCTGATAAGAGTTCTATCACACCCTTATCATATAATAAGCGTCCCACAAATAGAAATACGAATCCTCGATTTTCCTTTGTTTTAGGTAATGGATGAAAATAATCTGTCTTAATACCAGAACCTTTGATCAGTTGTGTTTTTTGAGGATTTACTAATTTCATTCTCTCAAAAAGTTGTTGATCATCCCGGTTTTGAAAAGCAACTACAGAAGCTTTGTTGAATGCACGCTTGTAGAGCATATTCGCAATTTTATGGATCAATCCTTTTTTCAAGAAGCTATAGCCTAGTCCTGTTACTGTAGCAATGGAATGTGTTCTGGAACCACTGCAGGCAAAGCTTCCATAGATATTAGGCTTGATGGTATAATGTAGTGCAATATCAATTTGGTTTTTTCTATATGTTTTTTGTAATTCTCGAATCAAACGGAAGTCTTGGACAGGATTTGTACCTTTTCTACTCAAACTTTGTAGAGGAATATGTATACAACCTGTAGCTGTAACATGGTCTACAAAATCATCATGAGGTGCAATTGCAAAGACTTGGTGTCCTTTTTTAATTAAAGTTTGTACTAAGCCTAGTCTGAAATTGTAGATATTCCATGTTGTATTAAGTACAATAGCTATTTTTAGAGATTTAGACATACCTGCTACCTATATTTTGACTATTTTTGTTTGTTGCTTAAATTTGAGTCACAAACTAAACTATTCTATCTTATTATGCAAATAATAGGAATCGTTGACTTCCTTCTGTTACCTTTTTTCTTGATAATTCTTTACTGGATTGCTTTTCGAGTTCGCAGAGTTCGATATGCGAATACAGTACAGGGAACTTATTTTATAAGGGCTTTTACTTTTAGAGTAATTGGAGCAATATTGACTGCTTTTATGTATCAGTATTATTATACTTATGCAGATACTGTCTTTTATTATTCTGGAGGATCTGACATTGTGGCTACTTTTTATCGATCCCCAGTAGATGCGATAGAAATGTTTACGACTTCTTACCGAGAGTGGCCAGATAAAATTAAATCTAGGCTCACCTTACATGTTCCATTTTACCATGGTTCTTCTATCTTGGTCGCTCGATTTGCTGGTTTTTTTGGATTATTTTCTTTTGGAAGTTATTTTGGAATGTCTTTAGGGATCACGACATTGGCTTTTATTGGCTGTTGGCAATTATATAGAGTTTTTTATGACTTGTATCCTCATTTGCATCGTCCTTTAGCTTGGGCAATTTTATATGTTCCCTCAATTTGTTTCTGGGGAACAGGAGTTATGAAAGATCCACTGACCTTAGCCGGTTTAGGCTTTTTTGTACACGGAATATATTGGTTATTTATCAAACGGAAACGTATAATTCGTCCTATATTTTGGATATATCTAGGAACTTATCTAATGACTAATATCAAGGTCTATATTTTCTTATCTATAGCACCAGCATGTATTTTGTGGGTATTTATGACTTATCAGTCTAGAATACAGAATAAAGTATTTAGATCTTTAGCTATTCCTATTTTCATTATTATTGGAGGAATAGGAGGAATAATTATTCTACAACAGGTTGGAGAGACATTTCAGCAATATGCCTTACAAAATATTCTAGATCAAGCTTCTAAAACACAATCATGGATTACTTATAGTACAGATCGGAGTGATGGTACAGGATATACGTTGGGAGAGTTTGATGGTTCTATTGGTAGCTTGCTAGGTACCTTTCCAATGGCTGTCAATGTTTCTCTTTTTAGACCTTATCTATGGGAAGCTAGAAAAGTTATAGTTCTTCCTTCTGCACTTGAAGCTTTATTTACCTTTCTATTTACGCTTTATGTCGTTTATAAAATAGGGGTATTTTATCTTTTTAGAAGAATAATTACTAATCCTGTTGTTCTTTTTTGTATGACTTTTGCCATCTTTTTTGCATTTGCTGTTGGATTCACTTCTATGAATTTTGGAGCGTTGGCGCGCTATAAGATCCCTTGTTTACCTTTTTATTTTGCGGCTTTGGTGATATTGTATTTTGAAAAGTATCCTGTTCCTGCCAAATGGCGATAATGGTATTGATGAACCTTAGAATAAGTCTAGAAATGCTTGTTTGTAAGCATTAACAGAATATTCTGCTTCAATTTTAGCTTGAGCAGCTTTGCCAAGTTGTATTCTCAATAGGGAGTCTTCTAGCAGCAGAGTTAGGTATTGTTCCCAATCTTCTGCTGTGTTGCAATGATAACCTGTTATGCCATGTTCCACAATAGTTGCATTTACACCTACAGGACTCACTAAGGCAGGCATTCCTAGAGCCATATACTGTATAGCTTTGAAACCGCACTTACCCTTTGCCCATTCTGTATCTTCTAAGGGCATTAAGCCAATATGGAAGTTCATGAGTCCTTCAATCTCTTGTTCTGAAGACCAAGCTATATATTCTAAATAGGGCAATTCAAATTCTGGAGCTTTATTAGAAATTACATAAAAACGAAAAGGATAACGCTCTTGTAGTTTCTTTAGAATAGGTAAAATAGCATCTAAATATTGCATTGTGGAATGAGAACCTGTCCAACCTACACTGATTTTCTCAGCTTCTTGATCCTGAGTTCTATTGTGTTGATTGACTGTATCAACAACGGTGGGGATGATAATTGTATTTGCTTGATATTGCTTGGCATACGAAGCTAAATAAGCATTACCACAGACAACGATAGTTGACCATTTGCAGATACTTTTGACCTTTTGGTGCCATTTTAACCGAGCAATCCATTTATTATTTGATGAAGTATTGGACATCCAAATAGCATCATCAAAATCATAGATCACTTTTTTTCTAAAGACTTTAGCCATCAGCCATTCAAAAATAGGAGGCCCCAAGGGAGTAGCTTCTCGAAGGATTAGCACAGCATCATATCGAAATAGAGTGAACAACATAAAAAAGCGTCGAAGAAAACCTTTAAGCACACTCCATATTTTCATGAAACGGTGTCCTGGCCTATACAGAATATCCCAGGCGGCATGATCTAAAAAACTAGCATAGGTATAACTGAGAGATTCCATTTCTTGAGCTTCGAGATAATGTTCTAAGCGAAATCGTTGATTGGGAGCTTTATCTCTAGGGTATGGAACAACAAGCAATATGCGCTTTTTCATAATTTTTAAACAAGAGTCTTAACAATAGTTCATAGGTTTACAAGTAAGAGGATAAAAGCAATCGTAGAATAGTTTTTAGTTAACTTTAATGAACATAGCTAGAGTGGGCTACAGTGAGGCTCTGTGAAGCAAAAGTTGTCTTAAAATCAGCTAAAGATAACTACGAGAATATTTGGACTATTACTTAACTTTGTTGAGCCTTTTAGGGTTGGTAACTAATTAATAATTAAAAGGATATATAAAGTTAACTGTGGCTATCTACTTACCTGTAAAACCTCAATTATCAATAATTAAAAACCACTAAGTGCTCAGTGGAGCTAAAAAATCAACGAACTATCATCTTAGGGTAGATGCAATATTTTTCTCTTAGAAAAACAATAAAGTCTCTAAGTAAGGCATAAAAGTACAAAACCCTTTTGAGACCTCTAATCTATTCCTCAATTATTGAGGGTTTTTGTGTATCTTTAAGCAATTATGCCAACGAAAGTGTAGAGTTTATGAAAAGAATCAATCAAAATCTAGATTTTTAGTACTCTGTAACCCAAATAAATGAATGTTTTTATAGAATGTTTTTGATGGATTTCTAATACTCCTACATCTCATGAGTCTTGAAAAGATTTGGAGATAGGGCCAGTTGTAGTATGCTTTGCTATTATGCTTGGGTATTTTAGGGAGAATGGAAAGTAGAAAGCTGAGAAAGACTGAATTTAAAATAGAGGTTGTTTAAAAATATAGCTTACCCTGTATTTAGTAAGTAGATTAAGCCAATAATATGAAACACTTATATATAGTTGTATTGGGAATATTGTGTTATGTATATCCAAGTCAGCTTTTAGCCCAACAAATCACTATTAGTGGACAAGTAACCGACCGAGATACCAAGGAAGGAATGTTTTTGTGTAATGTATTCATACAAGGGACTTCTGTAGGAGTGACAACAGATATTGACGGTTATTATACATTAAGTTTTGACCCAAGTATTGGAGACAGTATAGGAGTGAGTTCTTTAGGATATAATGAAGTATATAAAGTTTTTGATAAAACGCTAGTTACTCAGGAAATTAACTTTAAGATGCGATCGGGGGTATTAGTGATGGATGAGGTGAAGGTAGTAGCTGGAGAAAATCCTGCAAATGAAATTCTCCGACAGATTATCAAGAATAAACCTTCCAATGATATAGATGCTTATGATGCCTATGAAGCTGAGATGTATACCAAGGTAGAGTTAGACTTGGATGAGATTGATGAAGAGATGCGCAATCGTAAGATTTTTAAGAAATTCCAATTTGTTTTTGATAATGTTGATAGTACGTCTGATGAACGTCCATTTTTGCCTGCTTACGTAGCAGAACGTATGTATGATGTTTATCATTTGAAAGGGAAGGAGCGAAAAGATATTCTAAAGGCACAACAGGTCTCAGGTGTACGTAATAACTCGGTGAATGATTTTATCAATTCTTTCCACGAAGACTATAATGTTTATGCAAATTGGCTGACACTACTCGGTAAAGAGTTTGTCAGTCCATTTTCCAATCAAGGTTTAGCTTACTATGAGTATTATATCCAAGATAGTACGACATTACAAGGACGTTGGTGTTACAAATTAAAGTTTAAGCCCAAACGTAAACAGGAAAATACGTTTCAGGGGACTTTTTGGGTTGATATGGATCAATATGCCGTGACTATGCTAAATATGAGGATGAGTCCTGAAACGAATATTAATCTAGTGGAGCGGATTATTATCTATTACGAAGCCAATATAGATGAGAAAACACAACGTTGGTTACGGAACAAAGAAAAAACAATTGTCGATTTCAAGGTACGTCGTCCCGAAAAGCAGCAAGAACATTACAGCGTGATCGGTCGAAAAACTGTCTGCTACAAAGATTACAAATTGAATGTGATAGAGGACACACGATCTGCTTTTTTGAATGTAGATCCAGAAGATGTAGATATTACTGAATTAGAACAAGATACTTCCTATTGGTCTAACAATCGCCATGAGGCATTGAGCGAGAGTGAGGCTTCTGTGTATGCTATGATTGATAGTATTCAGAATGTACCTATATTCAAAACTTATTCTGATATTATTAATACCTTAGCAACAGGCTACAAGGTTTTGGGACCTGTGGAAATAGGAGAATACTGGGATTTGTGGACAAGCAATGAAGTAGAAGGTTTTCGTTTAGGAATGGGAATAGGTACAAGTGTACATTTTAGTAAAAAACTAAGAATTTATGGCTATTTAGCTTACGGATTTAGGGATAAACGCTTTAAGTATTGGCTACAAACACAGTATGTTTTTAATAAACAACGTCGCACGGAGATTGGGGCAGAGTATATTGATGATGTTTCTTTTGAGTACAAGAGTACAGAAGATTTGGCTTCCCAAAGTCTTTTTGCAGGTTGGCTTAGGCGCAATGCTCCTCAAAAACTATTGCATATCAAAGAAGCTAAGGCCTATTATCAACATGGCTTCAAGAAAGGGATAACTACCCGATTTGTATTACTCCACCGATCCCTGGCACCCTATGGTGCTGCTGCAAGCCGACTGGGGGGATTTAATTTTAAATACCTAGAAAACCCTGAGGATCCTAATCAGGTAGATACTACTTTTACAACTGCAGAGATGAGTTTCCAATTGCGTTTTGCCTATGGAGAAAAGCAGCTCACTGGAAACTTCTCAAGTATTAGTTTGGGAACTAAATATCCTGTAGTAACTTTGAAATATACATTGGGATTAAAAGGTATTGTAGGGTCTGCTTATAATTATCATCGCATCAATTTAGGTGTGGCACAATGGTTTTATGTACGTCCAGCAGGTTGGATTGAGTACCAGATAGAAGCTGGTAAAATATTTGGCACCTTGCCTTATTTGTTTTTAGAATCACATCCAGGTAATGAGGCTTATTTTTACAATCAGAATGCATTCAATTCTATGAACAGCTTTGAGTTTGTCAGCGATTTATATGTTGGAGTTCGGATAGAGCATCATTGGGACGGCTTTTTATTGAATCGAATTCCATTATTACGCAAGTTGAATTGGCGAACAGTGACTGCGCTACGCGCAGTTTGGGGCACCCTCACAGAAGCTAATAAAGCTGCCAATCGCCTGAATCATTATGACCGTAGCTACAAGCAGTTTAATCCAAATCGGTTGGAAGGACCATTTTATGGAAGTTTTGACAGAGGACCCTATATGGAGGCCAGTGTAGGAATCGAAAATATTTTTAAAATTATTCGAGTTGATGCCCTTTGGCGGTTAAATTACTTATCCAATCGATACGCACAGCGTTTCTCTGTACGGCTGACCCTAGATTTCAATTTTTAATTAGTCACTGAATACTCAAACAAGATGAGATCTTCTTTCAATAAACTACAGTATGTTCAGTACATATTATGTATAATTACAGTAGTGCTATCCTGTAGTAGAATCACTGCTCAAGTAGATCCTATTAAGATCCAAACAGCTCGACAGAAGGTAGAACAAACAGAACGTTTATATAGCAAAGAGCATCCAAAATATGCCTGGGCAAATATTCATCTAGCCCAATTACTTTATCAAGATCCTGAGACCAAAGTAGAAGCACACAATACTTACAAAAAAGGTATGCTCCTCTTGAGAACCCTAGAGGGGGAGTTTAAAGAAGACTATCAAAGAGCCTTGGAGCAATTACCTCAACGAGAAGCGGAACTCCTAGGAGCTGAGGTAGATTATGATTTATTAGCTGCGAAAAAAGATAGCTTTCCTCGGCTGTTTGCCGAAAAAGAAATACAATTAGGCTTGGTCGGATACAAGCTCCAAATAGATTTCTTATATAGAATGTATCGTCCTCTTGACGTTATACAAAATGGATTATCTAGATTAGTTAATTTAGAACCTGACCAAAATGTTAAATCCGCTTATATTCAATCTTGGTTAGCCAAGGTACCCGATTCTTACCGAAGACAAATGGAGTTAGAGTTAATTACAGCTCAATGGCTAAAAAAACAATTTGATGCTAGTCGAGAAGACTCTATCCAGCAGACCAAAGATTTAACAGAGTATGTAGAAATCTTGATTAAGAATGATAATTATATTTTAGCATATGCACACTTTGAAGAAGGCCTACAGCTTGGTAACTCTATATTTGGTTTACAGGGACAGGGAGACTGGTATGGCAAGTTGTTGGAAGTTATTAATGTAGAGGCAAAGCAGTTGCATTTAGAGCAATTAAAGTGGAGACAATTGGTAGAGGAAAATAGAGAGCTTAGCCAAGAGTTTATAGACCAAACTTTTGCACTCTACAATGCTACGCAAAAAACAACAGCAGCAGCAAAGAGAGGTTTCAAAACCCTAAACTATCTAGAGAATGCTTTCAGAAAATCAGCCAAGCATATAGAAAAAAAATATGGAACTGATAATATTTTCTACGAGCAGTTGATGGATGAGCTTAATCCCAAGAGTGAAGAGGACAAACAAAAAGAACAGTTTTTACATTTAGAAAAGGAAATTGAAGCGCTGGATAGGCAAGCATCTACTGATAGTATTTTATTGATGTCCAAACTAGTCGATTTGGGAAATAAAGGGGTAGCCATAGGAGAAAAAGAATTGTTGGAAAGAGGCTACAAGGCATTCCAACGTGCAGTATCTTTATACCCTGATCTATACAGTAATACAGGTGTTTTTCGTAAGGATATGTATGATTTAGTCAAGAAAATTCCTAATCCTTATTTGCGTTTGGCTAAAAATGCTAATCAGCTCAAATATATTGAAGAAACAGGACATAATATAGAAAATTTAGCTAGAGTTCGATTAGCGCTAAGCTATAGATACTTTGCAGTATTCAATCATAAAGGACTATATCAGCAAGAAGCAGAAGAAAACTTGCGTAAGGCATTTGAGGGAGCTAGCGAGCGTGATAGGCGTTCTTTTTTTAGAAATACCTTATTCTTTGTACAAAGTAGACCTACAAGTGCACCCAAACTACTTGAAAAGCACCTCTCTTTTTTCTCTACAGAACAAATAGATCTAATCTTTGATGAGTTATTTAAGGATCTTGGAGAGATCAATTCTCAAAATATCTATTTCTATGCTGATCGAATGTTTTCCAAAATTAGAGTACTATATCATAAGGAGGAAACAGAAGTTTCTTATGAGCTTTGTTTAGAACTTTTGGAATTATTAGACTTGTATGACCAAAGAGGGGGACTTTATGAAAAATATATGATAGATATTGTCAACTTGATTGAACAAAAATCCCTTTGGGATGAGGATAAAGAAAATATTTTCTTCCAAAAGAAGTTATATTTTATTGATAGTAAGCATGGTAAAGATAGTTATGATTATGCTATTGCCTTGTTTGAGTATGGAAACTGGCATTACAAGAATGATAGGTATGTTTATGCAGAACAGATTTATAAAGCTTGTTTGGGCTTATTAGGGACAAACAGAGCTACCTTGCCTTTTTTTGATCTTGAGAAACAATTTAAACCTCGTGAAATCTATTATCGTTTAGGTAGAATCTACAGAAAAACAGGCTTACTCCACAAAGCAGAAAATTATTACCGAAAAGCATTAGCTGCCAATAAAAAAGATGATTTAGTCCTCAAGATAGAATGCTTGGATGATCTAGGATTGACACTGATCAAGAGTAAAAAGTATTTGGAAGCCTTAGATTATTTGGAAGAGGCTTGGAGTTTACTTAATTCAGAATACAAAGATCAAATCATTCTACCTAATGTAAAAGCTTTTTTTACGGTCAAGATCAAGCGACACTTGGGACAAGTCTATTTCAAGCTAAGAGATTATACAATTGCTGAGAGTATTTACACAGAGATCAAAGAACTAGAGGATGCCGATCCTAATGATTTTATTGCTTACGAAAAAGATTTCTCCTTACAATGGGATTGGGCATTATTATATACAGCCTTAGGAGAGTACGAAAAAGCAAAGGTCTTATATACCTATGTAGAAACAGGATTGAAAGATCCCTATGAGCAGATTGATTTATGTTTAGATATTGCTAACTTCTATAAGAAACAGGATAGTCTATCCCTAGCTGCTGATTATTATATGCGAGTGATTGGTTTGGGGATCGAAGAAGTTCAAACTTCTTATGTCAAATTAGCAGAGGAAGAACGTCTAGTGTTCCTAGCTTCTTTGAATCGTCCCATATACCAAGCTTTTCAGTTCTTTTTGGAAGAATACCCCTCCAAGGACAATTATCAGATTGTTCTAGATATTCATTTGATGCTAAATGGATTATCTCTGGAGGCAAGCACAGATACACGTAGAATTATTCAAGAATCTGATAATACTAATCTTGAAAACTTATATCGTCAATGGCGAAAGCTGAGAAAAGAATTTGCCAAACTCACTATTCAGGTTCCCTTGGGCAATCCTGAGATCAATACTCAGATCCTAGAAGTCAAAAAAGATATTATTGATACGGAACAACAGATGACTCAGATCTCTTCAGATCTAAAGAGTTATCTAGGACAAGCACAAAAACAGGTTAATACACAACAAATTCAAGCCCTATTACCCACTAGTGCTGTAGCAATTACTTTCCTAAGAATAGTTAATAAAAAGACAGCACAATACTATGCTTTTATCATCAGACCAGATACTTCTAGCCAACCTATTCTGGTTAAACTTGCTACAGAGAAAAAACTTCTTTCCATTTTAGAAGCAGAGGTTAAAGAAGATGGGATTAATTATGTAGCAGACGATTTGGAAAATCATTATTTATACGATTTAGTTTGGGAGCCTTTGAATGAATATCTAAAGGATTATAATGAAATTTATATTTCACCAGTAGGAGTTTTAAGTAAAATTAATTTCGGAGTATTATTAACAGAAATGTATTGTTGTGATCGTGTAATGGATCACTGGAAAATAAGGTATTACAACACTTTTAGGGATTTGTTAGACCAACAAGAATATATTGGAGGAAATAATCAGATTACGATTTTTGGAGGAGTCAACTTTACGTATACCGATCAAAATTTGAAAGATATAGCTGCCCAATTAGGATTGGAAACTTCTTATATTTTTGACTTGATAGATAAAGGAATAGATGTAGAAGAGCATTTTTTTAAGTATTTAGATGGAACTGCTTTTGAAGGACGAGTCATTCAAAAGAAATTTCAGCATACAGGTTGGGAATGCGAGTTTTTTGATGCAGAACAAGCAACAGAAGATCAGTTTAATCGCATAGGAGAATATCTCAATCCTTCACCTCAAATTCTACATATTGCCACACATGGATTTTTCTTTGCCAAATCTAAAGATCAGTTGGATATAGAAGAAGAAGAAAAATGGAGTGTAGAAGGAACCCTAGAACAGCAAACTAATCCACTCATGCGCTCTGGTTTGGCAATGGCTGGAATCAATCATATTTGGTCGGAAGGTAGACAGATCAAAGACAGAGAAGATGGAATTTTGACAGCTTATGAGGTAGCCAATACCAACTTAGCTAATACCGAATTAGTTGTTTTGTCTGCTTGTGAAACTGGACGGGGCGATATTGATAACAATGAAGGGATTATGGGACTACGTCGTGCTTTTAAATTAGCTGGAGCTCAAAAAATTATGGTAAGTTTGTGGAAAGTACCAGATGCAGCTACAGCGATGCTGATGTCTCATTTTTATACTTATTATTTAGAAGGTAAATCTGTTCAGAATGCCTTTCGACTGGCACAAGAAAAAATTAGAGCAGAATATCCCAATCCATATTATTGGGGTGCATTTATAATTGTAGAATAATTACTAAACGAACCAAACCCTTATGAAAAAAATTATCTACACACTATGTTGTGTTGTATTTAGCCAAGCAGTCAGTGCACAAATCGCCATTACGGATGCAGAACAATTACGTGTTTGGATAGACGCTAATGGTAAATTAAAGTTGACTGAACAGGAAAATGTATATGAATTATTGAAGATGTATCAGGACAACCCTGAGGCAGATTATAATGAAGTTATTCAATTATATCGAGAAAATCCATTTATCAAACCTTACATTTCCCAACCTGGTTGGTTGCAGCAAAACCCGATTGATCCAGGTTTAATAGATGGTGGAGATCTTTTCGACTTCAAAAAACGAAAAAGAGGAACGGAATCTATCACAGGAATTGGATTACCTTCTTCTACACTTATTTTAGGGCTAACGGATTTTCTAGTAAAGCGAACAAAACAAGAATTAACGATTGCTTTCTTCAGAGAATTTCAAGAAAAAATTAAGGAGTCACCTGAGATGACTTATCTTTTTCCCGCCACAGCTGAGGTTTTGGAGAACATAGATGAAAATATCTACCAATTCAAGGCTTTTTGGGGAGTTCTAAGAGAGAGTTTCCTATATGATTTAGAACAATTGCCGAATAATTTGGATGAATATGTTCAGTTTTCTGGACGGGTCAAGGGGGAAGTAGAACGACAGATGATGAGTGACTTTTTCAAAGTAGTTGAGTTGGTGTACAATCAAGAAAAACCAGCAGAAGTAATCCAATATTTAGGACAGGATGCTTATTTACATACCTTGGATACCTTGAGTGATACAACAGGAACGATACTTTCTCTACAAAATCAACTCTTGATGTTGAGTGTGTTTTCTAGGTCTTTAGAAGATGGAAAAGGGTATTGGGTTGACCCAATTGTAGTGACCAATTTGGTCAGAGATACTTGTTTACAGGATTTTTATTTAGGTTTAATATATGAGCAAACCAAAAATCTACCGTTAAACAAAGATCAAAAAATGGGAGAAGCCTTGAGTGTTTTGGCAACGAATACGAAGAAAGCACGCTATTTTATGAATAAGCTAAAATTATTCTTAGATCATACTTATAAAATACAAGCCGCGGCACAAATCATTCGACAAAAGAAGGATCAACGTAGGCGCTTGGAAAATCCTGCACCACTGACTGATGAGCAGCAGGAAGATCAGTATGATGATTATTATCGTTTTGCAGAACGGGTAACAGATTTAGCACAATTTGGTTATGAACTTAAAAGAGAACTAGTGGGTACTAGCTCCAAGGAAGATTCCTTAGCATACCATTATTTAGGTATTATTGGCGATTTGAATAGAATGATGTTGAGTGTGCGAAAAAAACACTATACTTCGGCCTTATTAAGTTTCATCAGTATTGTAGAAAAGATTTTGCCTAGAGACAGTTTTATGTGTCAGCGCAATACCTTGATTAAGTATGGAACCTTTATAGCTACGGCAGTTCAAGCCAAAACACCTCAAGAAGTATCGGATGCTATTGCTGCATTTGCTTTGCCTCCAGGTGGTTCGGCTATCAAAAAATATTCTAAATTTAGCATAGCCTTTAATGCTTATGTAGGTTTATCTGCTGGACAAGAACGCTTGAAGATTGGTGGTAATAACGCTTATTATGCACTGACTACACCCATTGGCTTTACCTTTAATTGGGGATTCAAACGAGCCGGAGCTTTTAGTATATTTGCATCAGCTTTAGATATTGGAGCATTAACAGCTTTTCGTTTTAATGATAATTCAGCCAATGAATTGCCAGAATTGCGTTTTGAAAATATCTTAGCACCAGGTGCCTACCTAATTTATGGTGTACCTAAATATCCAATTTCAATTGGTGTAGGTGCGCAACTAGGGCCAAATTTGAGAAAGGTACAGGATGTCAATTCACTAACTGTGAATACAAGTGGTTGGCGTTGGGGGGCATTTATTGCAGTAGATTTACCAATGGTGAGTATTTTTAGTACTAACAAGAAATACAAGGCTTGTCCGAATCGTCCAAAGAAGGCAAAGGCAAAAAAATAACCTTGGGTTTTAACCCGACGAAAACAGCAACGTTAGACTTCAGTCCGATGTTATAGAACTCGAAGAAAAAGATCAACAATGAATCTAAAAATCATATCAGCAGGAGCAGGAAGCGGAAAAACATACCGATTAACACAAGAAATGTTAGGTTTGCTAAAACCAGATGCTTCAGGTAAGGCTAAAATACGTGCTACAGGAATCGTAGCAACTACCTTCACTAACAAGGCAGCAGCAGAGTTGCAAGAAAGAGTACGTGTGGGTTTATTGGAAGAAGGGTTGCGCTACGAAGCAGATGAGCTAGAGCAGGCTATGATCGGAACGGTGCACTCTATTGGTGTAGAATTATTGGAGCGTTTTGCCTTTGAGGCAGGTGTTTCACCAAATATTGATGTAATTGCAGATGATGATCAACAGTTGATTTTCAATCAATCCTTACATACTGTTTTGGATATGGACTTGGTGCGAGAAATGGATATGTTGAGTAACCGTCTAGGATTTTACAAAAGTGTTTTTGCTCGGCAAGATTGGCGGCAGATTCTAAAATCTATCACAGATATAGCTAGGGCTAATAATTTTACCAAAGAATTATTAGAAGAAAGCAAGCAATATTCTTTAGAAACGTTTTTTGAGTTTTTACCAGAACCTTCTAATTTGACTGCCGAGGCTATAGAGAAAAAATTAGCCGAGATTATAGAATCTACTATCCAAGCACTAGAAGATAATGAGGACGGAACCAAGAAGAAATTAAAAACGGTAAAGGATCTAAGAGGAATACAAACAACCTTGCGTAACCAACAATATTTGAGTTGGTATGACTGGGCAAAACTACAGAAATTGGATACTTCCAAAAGAAGTAAACCTGATGTGGCTACCCTCAAACAGTATGCAAAAACACATACGAGTCATCCTGATTTTCATGCACATCTACGTACCTTTATCAATAAGATATTTGATATTTCCATAGCAGCTTTGGAGGAATACAAAAACTACAAGAAGCAGCGAGGTTTGATTGATTACATTGATATGGAGGTAGCAGTACTAGAGCTATTAGAAAATAAGCAAGTGTTGGAAGTACTCGAAGAGGAAGTGGATTTATTATTAGTTGACGAATTTCAGGATACGAATCCATTACAACTAAAAATCTTCCTAAAACTGAGTAATATTGCCAAGCAGGCTATTTGGGTAGGCGATCCCAAACAGTCTATTTATGGTTTTCGAGGCGCTGCGCCTGAGTTGATGCAAGCGGTTTTGGAGCATGCTAAGGAGACTGATGTTTTGGAGTATTCTTGGCGTTCTAGGCAGGATTTGGTGAATTCTGTGAATGGAATCTTTACCAGAGCTTTTTCAGATATGCCTCAAGATCGAGTGATTTTGAAAACAGCCATTCCCTTTACCAAAGAAAAAGAACATTCAGATCTAAGTACCGCAGTTCGTCATTGGCATCTGCGTTTTGAGGGAGCACGCCCACCAGGCAATCCTTGGACAGAAAAATGCCTGGCACGAGAAATCAAACAGCTTTTAGACGAGAAGATCTATATACGTATCAAGGGAAGCAACGAAGTGCGCTTGGCACAAGCTGGAGATATTGCTGTTTTATGCCGATCGAACAAAACTTGCCAAACTATGGCAGATGCTTTATTCGAAGAAGGTTTGCAGGCCTCTACAGCTAGAAATGGCTTATTACAAACTTCAGAAATTAATTTAGTAGTAGCTTGTTTAAAATTTGTGTTAAACACAACAGATTCTCTATCTGTGGCCGAAATCTTGCGCCTAGCAGCACAAAAAGAACTTGACGAAATTGTCGAAAGTAGATTAGATTATATTCAGAAACGAAATAAGCACAGAATTGATCATCCTGACAAAAACTACAAGAAGGTCTGGGCAGTAGAGGAGGAGATGCTGGCAAAGTTGTATCAGTTGTGTGATAAGACCAAAGAACTTTCGGCTTCTGAGCTCTTAGAAGTAGTCATTGTGGAATTGCAAATCGAACGTATTCTAGCTACTTGGTCAAATCCTGATCAACGTTTTGATAATCTGGACGCTTTGCGGAGTTTTGCAAGTCAGTATGAAGAAATGTGTGAACGATTGAGCTTAGCTTCTTCGCTTGGGGGCTTTTTGCTGTGGTTGGGAGAGTTAGCAAGTAGAAAGAAAGATCAACAAGGATCTGGTGAGGGGGCAAATGCAGTCAATGTAATGACTTACCACAAGTCCAAAGGGTTGGAATGGCCAATTGTCATTTGTCATAATTTAGACAATCGCCTGCGTGAAGATATCTTTGGGGTTAGGATTGTGCAAACAGTTGATAAAATTGATCTGAATCAACCTTTAGCAGGGCGTTTACTTTGTTATTGGGTCAACCCTTATTCTGATCAGATCAAAGGAACAGATTTGGCAGATGAGGTGGATAATCATCCTGCAAAAATGATCTCCAAAAAGGCTGATTTAGCAGAAGAAGCACGTGTGCTTTATGTAGGTTTCACTAGAGCTAGAGATTATTTAATCTTACCTTCTGTACCGAAAAAGCCAACACGTTGGTTGAATAGGGTTTTCCATAATGGTGAGGACGATACACCAACACTAGATGCTAGTGCTTATGCTTGTACATGGATCTGGGGAGAGGATGAAATTGATATCAAAACCAATAGTACTATTTATTCCAAGAATTTTGCTTATGAAGAATCAAGCGTAGCGAATTTTAATTACCTAGAAGCGCCTGTAGGAACCAAGGAACATCCTCCAGCACATTTCCTAAATGTTCGAGAATTGTTCCCCCAATTAGAAGTAAAGATTCTGAAACGAATGCGTTTTCAAGCACCCTTAGTTTTCCCAGATCATGAAGATTTTGAGGTAGATTATGCAACTATAGCACATACTTTTACTACATTTCTTAGAGGAGATTTACCTCATAGTTATGAGGAGGAGTCTAGATTAATCAACGCTAAGGAGTTGATTGCTCAATATCGCTTTGAGGAGTGGTTGGCTCCCGAAACCTTGATGCTCTATGCAGATAGTTATTATAAAAAACTAAAAAAATGGGCTGATTTAGATCTGATGGTTAAAGCACATCCTTTCCTTTTCTTAAAAGAACAACGTTTCTTTAGAGGAAGCCTAGATTATTTGTTAGAATCAGAAAGTGGGGATTGTTTCTACTTGTTCAGAGTAGCTAGTACACAGCATGGAGATTATTATCGCCGAAAGGCTAAATTGATGGATGATGCCTGTTTTTTGAAGGCTGCTAATGAAGCTTTAGTCCAGAAATATCCAAACACACAACAATTTCGTTATTTTGTGACCTATCCGATAGAAGGAGAAATTTGGGAAATTGCAGTTTCTTGATAAAGCTGTGAATATTTAGGTTTAGAGTTTATTTAAAATTAAGGTTTTTTTGTAACTAATTGATAATTAAAATATTGTGTAAGATTGATAGGGTTTTGTAAAATCACGATTATCAAGCAGTAAGAACCACCAAGTGCTCAGCGGAGCTAAAAGACATTTTTTAATTTTTTGGTAAAAATTAAAAAATCAACGAATTATTATGAATATGTATTCTTATCCAATTATTTTTAGTTGTCTAATTACTGTTTTATGCACTATCAATATAGTACAGGCACAGCAGAATGCCCAGACTACAGGGGATACGAGTGATGTGGATCTGTATAAACCTTTAGGAGATACGAATGATGTATATTATTATTATTTGGAGGATCCAGAATTGTTGATTTCTATTGATACTACTTTGGATGATTTGGAGTATGTAAACCCTGCTTGGAAAGATTTTGGCAACTGGGATGATTTGGGACTTATTGGAACACCACATTTTTCCAAAATTTATGAAACTAGCGTAAAAGCTGGTTTTCGAGTAGGCATGGAACAATACGATCAATATCGCTTGGATAAGAATAATCAGAAATACTATATTGTTGATCGAAATCTGCCTTACACAGACTTATATTACTCTCAGATCGAACAGCGCAACTCTTTTGTTCGAGCGACTTTTGCACATCGGATAACTCCACAGTTTTATTATACCATCAATTATAATCTAACCAATTATACGGGGTATTTTAATCACAGTCATATTCGTAACCAGAATATCAATCTTTCTCTGCGTTACAATTCTCCAAAAGGAAAATATCAGAGTTATTTTGATGTTTTTCATCATGCAATCAAACATGAAAATAATGGAGGGGTAGTTGATGATGCAACTGTATCTGGAACAGGAACTGCTTTCTTGACTAATCTATCTGTCAATACAGCTACAGCACAAACAGAAAATAAACACACTACGATAGCTTACACACAATACTGGTATAATGTAGCCTTGGATTCCAATGATGTTGTCAAGAAAGCTTCCTCAGCTTGGGGACACCGCATACAATTTCAGTCTAACCGTTACAAGTTTTATGATACGAATCCTGCTGGTGATTCTTCTTATTATGCTAGTTTTCAGACCAATAACAGAGGAATTCGGCATTTTATCAACCATAGTTTATTGGAAAATGAATTGAGTTACCGACAAGCCTTAGGGGGGAATCTGCAAGCAGCTCCTTTGTGGTTTAAGATTTACATACAGCATCGATGGAATTTTGTTAATCAAGAACCCCTTAAGTTTCAGCAACACAACTTAGTAGCTGGTTTAGTTCTCCGAAGTAATCCTAAATTAGCATTATTTTATAAAGCTGAGGGCGAAGTCTTAAATGCAAGTAATGGGCTAGATTTTTGGCTTAAAGGTAAATTAGGCTACGATCTAAAAAAATGGGGAAAGCTCTCTGCTGAAGTCTTATTTGAACGCTTTTCACCAAGTCTATTAGCTCAACGTTTGTATGTGAGCCGAACTCTTGTTTGGGAGAATGTATTTGCACAAGAACAAATCTTATCTCTTGGAGGAAAACTAGATTTTCCTAAACTGAAATTCCTTGAGGGAGAGGCGTTTCTACAAAATCATACCTTAAATAATTTCATTTATTATGATACGCTTGGGCAAGCTCAGCAAGCCAACAATACCATCAATGTTTTACAGCTAGGTGGAAAACTAAAACTGAAACTTTGGAAATTTACCCTAGAGAATAAGGTGGTTTGGCAACGAGTCTTAGCTGGAACAAGTCAATTACGATTGCCGGAGTTACTGTTACAACATAAACTATACTTTCAAGATCGTGTTTTTAAAAATATGTTATTGCGTTTTGGTGTGAACATGCGTTATAACACTAATTACTATGCAAATGGGTATCTGCCTTTGACTGGACAGTTTCATTTACAAGATGCAAGACTATTAACTTATTACCCTATTGTTGATTTTTATATTAGTTTTAAGGTTTGGCGCTTTCGGTTTTTTGCAAATGCTGAAAATTTGACGAACTTAATCAATCAAACTAATTACTTTAAGGCACTACACTATGCTGCACCTAACTTTTTGGTGCGTTTTGGTGTTTCTTGGAGGCTCTTTGACTAATGGATAATAAGTAGAGGGCATATCATGTATTTATATCTAGATATTTATGGAAGAAATTAATACAAACAACAATAGACGAGATTTTTTGAAACTAATGGGGGCAGTGAGTGTAGGATTCTTAGGTCTACAGTCTTTTAGCCAATTTGCAGCAAAAGGAACTTGGGAGAATCGCTTAGGAAGGGGATATGGTCCTCTGTATCCTGATAAGGACAAGGTCTTAGAGTTGCCAAAAGGATTTACCTATAAAATTATTTCCAAGACAGGTGATCCAATGACAGACGGCTTCCTAACACCAGGAAAACCCGATGGAATGGGAACATTTAGAGGCTCTAATGGTCGGGTTGTGATTGTACGAAATCACGAACAATTACCAAGTTATGTGGATGCTTCTCCATTTGGCAAGAATAATTATCTAATGAAAAAAATTAGAAAACCAGCAAAGGTTTTTGACCGAGGTTATGAGAAAACACCACATTTAGGAGGAACAACTACTTTGGTTTATAATGAAAGTAAACAAATGGTAGAAAAGTCTTTTTTAAGCTTAAGTGGTACTTGTCGAAATTGTGCAGGAGGAATTACGCCTTGGGGATCTTGGTTGACTTGTGAAGAAGTTTTTCTAAATAAAAATACAGATACGCATCAACGTGAACATGGTTATGTTTTTGAAGTACCTGCGACAGAGTATATTCGAATAAAATATCCGTTACCAATTCGTGCAATGGGAAAATTCAATCATGAGGCAGTTGCTGTAGATCCCAAAACTGGTATTGTATATTTGACTGAAGATCGCGGAGATGGATTATTTTATCGCTATATCCCCAAAGTCAAGGGGAAATTACACGAGGGAGGTAAGTTACAAGCCTTAGCTTTTGTATGGAAAAAATCAATGGATACCCGTAACTGGAAGGAAGTTACTGTGAAAACTAAAACTCAATATGCTGTGCGTTGGATTACCTTGGATAATGTAGATCCTCAAGAGGATGACTTGCGTTTGAGAGGTTTTGAAAAAGGAGCAGCTCGATTTGCTCGCGGAGAAGGTATGTGGATGGGTAAAGATGGAGTTTATTTTGCTTGTACCAATGGAGGTAAAAGTAAGACAGGGCAAATCTTTAGATATATTCCGAGTAGATATGAAGGGACAGGAAAAGAAAAAAATAAAGCATATTATCCTCGTTTACAGGTGTTTACTGAGCCTAATGATACCAAGTATTTACGTTATTGTGATAATCTAACCGTAACTCCTTGGGGAGATATTGTTTTTTGTGAGGATGGAGGTAGCAATTCTAGAATAACAGGGATTACACCGGAAGGTAAGTTTTATTATATCGCAAAAAATATCATGAGCTCTTCTGAGTTAACTGGTGTTTGCTTTTCACCTTCAGGAAAAACAATGTTTGTCAATATGCAACACGATGGTTTAACAATTGCCATTACGGGAAACTGGAAAAATAGAGTAGTCTGAGATAATGTCAATTTGAAATAGTTATTAATGGTAGACCTTAAAAAAATACTTCAACAGTATGAAATTGATAGAGTCAATAGTTTAGATACCTTAGATAATGGTAGTATCTATACCGCTAAAAACTTGGCTACAGGACAGGAGTTTGCACTCAAGGTCATGGAAACACATACTGATTGGGATCGTGGGCAGATTCAAGAGAATTATCAAAAAGCAATGTCCTATGTGCACCCCAACTTAATAGCCTACAAAGCAGTATACAGAGCTATTGAAGAGGACTGGGCTCTGAACTATATCTTCATGGATAAGGGATCAGGAGTATCCTTGGCAAGTGTGGATAGAAGTCAATTGTCTCTGGAACAAAAAAGTAAGATCGCAGAAGACATCATTCAAGGCTTAGATCATTTACATGCATATGGACTAGTCTACCAGCGCTTAGAACCCAAGCATATCTTATTAGATCAAGTAGCAGAAAGTTATCAAGTCCGACTCATCAATTATTATAATCAAAGAGTTGAAGATACCAACACTGCAAACTTTCAGGTGATGTCATATGAGTGTTTAGCTCCCGAACAGCTTGAGGAAGGTGCTGATCTAGGAGTGTACACCGATATTTGGAGTCTAGGGATTGTTCTATATTATTTGTTTACAGGGCAATATCCTTTTGGAAAGCTCACTATGAGATACAGTAATGAACAAATTGAACAGCGTATTTTGGGAGGTGTATTACCTTCTTTGGTAGAAGATATTCCTCCTCCTTTTCAAGTGATGGTAAAGAAATGTCTACGAGTATCCCCAATGGATCGCTGGGAAGACTGCGAAGAAATTCTACATTTTTATCAAAACTACAAGGAACAAGCAACGCAGTCCCAAAGTCAACCAATAACTCAGGTATCTCATCAGAGTCAACCCTTGAGATCGCAAGAAGAAAAAGAATCTTATCCTACACGTCGTTATTTGCGTAAACCTAGCAAGCCCGTACGTTGGTGGCATATTGTATTAGCTTTTTCTCTTGCTGGAGGTTTGGGATATTATATTTCTACTTTGGCAAGCTAGCTCGCACAAGATTTTGTTAAAAGAGCTTCAATGTTCTTGCTTTTCTTAATCCTTTATCGTATTTAAGGTTAGAACCTAAACAGATTGACTCTCTCGAACCGACCTTAATGAATCATCTAGAGTTCATGTAACCTTGATTCTAAGTAGTGATAATCAACTTTTTATTCACTAAAGAGCATGAACCATTCATCTAACAACAAGCTCAAAATATATATGATTATGAAAATTACAATCATTATTATTTCAGTTTTTATATTATGTCTCGGTAATATCTATGCTCAACAACCCGCTCAGTATAGTACCTATATGCTAAATCCATATGTGTATAATCCTGCTTATGCTGGGTTAGATGAGTCGCTGAGCATGACTGGGGTCTTTCGCAAACAGTGGGTAAGTTTTCCTGGAACTCCAACTTCCGTTCATTTTAATGCGCATATGCCAATAGAGTATATTCGTAGTGGAGTGGGCTTTGCCATAGAATATGATGCCTTGGGAGCAGAAAAAAATATCAATTTACAAGCTTCCTATAACTATATTATAGATATGGGAGAATCTGGAAAGTTATCTATTGGTGCATCCGGAGCTTGGTTACAGAAAACATTAGATGGTTCTATTCTTAGAGCACCAGATGGAAATTATGAAGGTAATGGGATTGATCATGATGACGACTTAATCCCCAATGCTAAAATGACAGCTTCTACTTTTAGTGCAAGTGCTGGAATCATGTACAAACATCGATTATTTTCTGTGGGGGTAGCTACCAACAATCTTCCGGCACCAACCATTAGTTTAGAGGCTGGAAATGTAGCTCAAATACGTTATGTACGAAATTACTTTTTAATGGGACAATTTAATTGGCAAATTAACCGTGACTTTTCGTTACATCCATCATTACTCCTAAAAGCAGACTTCGATTCAAAACTTCAAGGAGAGATTTCTGCAATTTTTAAGTACAAGGACAATATATTTGGAGGGCTGGCGTTTAGAGGTTATAGTAATACAACAACAGATGCTTTAGTTTTTTTAGTCGGAATGAAAATTACCAAACAATTCACCTTAGCTTATGCCTATGACTTATCTGTTTCTAGGCTCAGTAGCTTCAATTCAGGGTCTCATGAAGTCGTGTTGAATTATAATTTAGGTAAAAAAATTGGAAAAGAAATTCCTGCAAAAATTATTTATAATCCTAGATTTTTATAATTTCACGAAAAAAATTTGGCAATTTATTACTTGTAGATACTATTTAATCTTTTATCACGTTAGAAATTATCGGAATTGGTACTATATCTGAAATTGTATTAATTCTCACAAAGTTTCAGTATAAACGATCCTTTTATAGTTGATTTCTTCCTTTTAGGGCTTATATTCTCGGTTGCCTTTTACCTATTAATATGGCTCTAGTTTTTACATTAGCGAAAAAAAATGTTATAAAAACACGGGTGCGAAAATGAAAAAAAAGCAAAATTTGGCAATTGTATTGATTGCATTTCTATTAGCTTCTTGTGCAAAGCGAGAAGGTGGGCAATTAGTTGGAGTATTAGACAGACCATCGTGGAATCCAATTATTCCGTACGGGATGCAATACATCCCCTCTGGTGTACTTCACATTGGACCTAGTGACCAAGATGTAGCTTCATCTTTGGTCCAACGACCTAAGCAGATATCAATCCAAGGATTTTTTATGGATGATACTGAGATTACAAATAACGAATACCGTCAGTTTACGACTTGGGTACGTGATTCTGTAGCTCACGCATTATTAGGACATGAAAAAGATTACGGTAATGGTGTAATTGGGGTAGATTGGGAAGGAGATTTAGATTATAGTCCTGGTGGAGAACTAGACGAAATGTTTTACTCTGAAGATAAGCAGTTAGGTGGAAGACGTGAGTTAGATATTCGTAAATTAGATTTTGATTACCATTGGTACGATTGGCAAAAAGCTGCTAAAGACTTTGATTGGAAAACAGACTTCAATCGCCATCAATCTAGTACACACAATCGTGCAGACTACGTAAAGAAGGAAAAAGTACGTATTTATCCTGATACCTTAGTTTGGGTACGCGATTTCTCTTATTCTTACAATGAACCAATGACACGTAATTATTTCTGGCATCCTGCATTCGATGATTATCCTGTAGTAGGGGTAGCATGGAAGCAAGCTCAGGCATTCTGTTATTGGAGAACTAATTTATGGAACTCTTATGAGGAATTAAGTACTGAGGATTTCCGTTTACCTACGGAACACGAATGGGAATATGCAGCACGTGGAGGTAGAGAATTGGCTCCTTATCCTTGGGGAGGGTACTATGTACGAAACTCAAAAGGATGTTTGTTAGCTAACTTTAAGCCTGGTCGTGGTGATTATCCTGCAGATGGTGGTTTGTATACTGTACGTGCAGATGGTTATTTCCCTAATGACTATGGACTATACAATATGGCAGGTAACGTAGCAGAATGGACTTCTTCTGCCTATTATGAAAATGCTTATGCCTTTATTCACGATTTACAACCTGATGTGCGTTTTGATGCAGATGATGGAGATTTAACCGATCCTTCTGATAGTGGTGACTTGACTACTTGGAAACGTAAAGTAATTCGTGGTGGATCTTGGAAAGATATCGCATATTTCATTCAAACAGGAACACGTCACTACGAATTTCAAGATACTACAAAATCATATATCGGTTTCCGTTGTGTCTTAACTTTCTTGGGACGTTCTATGAATGATTTCAAATAGAAAAATAAAGAAATATAGGTAGACACGGGGATTCTACTTGATATTTCACAAAAAAATACTATCTTAGACGTGTTACCAGTTCGGTAATGCGTCTTTGATTTTTGGTACAAGTGCATAAGAAAAAAAATCTTAAAAATATGTACAAAAAATTGTAACCATTTTGTCAAATTGTATTATACTTACAGAGATTTTTGGAGAAAGTATCTTCTGCTATGCTCTAAAATTCCGATTTTAACCTAATACAAAACCCTTTTTTTTTGCTAACCTTTTAAAAAAATTGATCATGAGTTTTATCCATTCAAGCGGATTTGCTTATCTAAAGAATTTAATCATTGGAGTAGGAGCAGCTGTAGTACTTATCGGAGCACTTTTCAAAATTATGAGTTGGGAAGGCGCAGGTCTAATGCTTACAATTGGTCTATTAACTGAAGCAGGACTATTCGTTATGCTAGGTTTATTACCTCCACACAAAGAATATTACTGGGAAAAATTATATCCAGGTCTAGATGTACATGGTGGACCAAAACTTCCAGGTAGTGGAAGCTCTAGCTTTGATGGTGAAGCATTGAACACTAGCCTTAATAAAATTGGTGATAGCCTTGGTAACATCACTCTTGATACTACTGCGTTAGAAGGACAACAAAAGCAAATGATTACTGAATTGCAAACAATGGCTAAGAGTATGTCTTCTTTGCAAGCACTTCAAGAAGCTGATTTCACTGAAATCGACCGTCTTACTAAAGGTGCAGGTAACTTTGCTACTGCATTGAACGAAGCAGTAAGCAGTATCAGTGAGTCTTTAGACGATACTAAGCGTTACAAAGAGCAATTGACACAATTAAATCAAAACTTAGAGCAGTTGAACGATGTCTATGGTGGAGTTTTAGCTGCTATGGGTAGAGGATAAGATACAAATACTGATATTGGCAGTATATAAATATTGAAACGTAGTGTGATTTTTATCACACTACATTTTTTAAGCCTTATATCTGCTATACATCAGGATTTTATACTGAGTTTTTTAATCAACAGATTATAAAATTTAGATTCTTATCAAAAAACAAAAATTTTTCTAAAAAATCTGTAACCTTTTCTTCTCGTCTTATTATGATGATAAAGACAATCAAAAAAAGACAACAGATTTTCAGGTTGATTTAGTAAGTATTCCATATTCAACCTATTTAACTAACCTAAGAAAAAAGATTTAAAAAATGTCAATTCCTAAGGAGCCCAGAGCGCTGATGGTAAACTTAATGTACCTCGTACTTACTGCGATGTTAGCATTAAACGTTTCAGCCGAAATTATGAATGCCTTTTTCAAATTAGACAAAGGTAACCAGCAATCAATGAAGATTGTTGACGATCAGTTAACAGCAACTGTCACTAACTTAAAGGAACTATTAAAAGATGATACAAAAGCTAAATATCGTCCTTTAGGGCCAGCGACTGATGAAGTACGTAGTACAGTGAAAGAATTTATTCAATATGTAGAGGGTTTACGTACTGAATTGATTGATGAAGGAGGAAATAAGAATGGTAGTGTAGATGATGAAGATTACATGGAAAGTCATGGTAAGAAAGTACCTAAAGGTAAAAAGAACAAAGATATTACAACTCGTCTTTTAGTAGATGGTGAGAATGCTAAAGGTGAAGAACTTAAGCAAAAGATTATGGCTACTCGTACAAAACTTTTGAAAATTTATGGAGATCTTCTCGATAAGAGTGGTAAGGATTTTGGCCTAAAAGATAAAGACATTAAAGAGTACAAAGCTAATGCAGAAGCTAATATGACTTTGGGGGTAGATGACCAAGAATGGCAAGATGCACACAAGAAAAGCTGGGAAGAGCATACTTTCAAGCAAATGCCTCTAGCTGCAGTACTACCATTATTGAGTCAGATGCAAGCAAACGCTCGTACTGCTGAAGCTGATTTAGTAAATAAAATGGCTAAATTATCTGGTGGTAAAGTTGTAGAATTTGATAAATTCTTCCCTATGATTTCTGCTAGGAAAGCTTATGTCATTAAAGGCGAAAAATTTGAAGCTGAGGTATCTGTAGGTACTTATAGCTCTCAGATTAATCCTTCTGATGTGACTTTGACTGTAAATGGTTCTCGCTTGAATGTGGGGGCGGATGGTAAAGCTCAATATACTGCGTCTGCTAACCAACTAGGTAAAAAGACACTTAAATTAGGATGTTCTGTTCGTAACCCGTTAACAGATGAGGTAAAAAAAGGTGAGAGTACTTTTGAATATGAGGTAGGTGAGCGTTCTGCAACAGTATCTGCTGACAAAATGAATGTATTCTATGTTGGTGTAGATAATCCTATTTCTGTATCTGCATCTGGTGTACCTTCTCAACAGTTGAAAGTTAACTGTACTGGTGCTACAATGAAAGGTTCAGGTTCTAGCCGTACGATCACTGCTAAAAAACCAGGAGACTGTACGATTACTCTATCTGGTGGTGGATTAACACCAACTAAGTTCAAATTCCGTGTGAAGAAGATTCCTAACCCAACTGCATATTTGACTAATGGTAAAATGGATGGTCAAGTAAAATCAGGAACTATGCGTGTACAAGGTGGTATCATAGCAAAGTTAGAAAACTTTGACTTTGATGCTAGGTGTAAGATTCAGTCTTATGATATGTATTACACTCCTAAGCGTCAAGATCCTGTGCCAATTATGGGTAATAAAGGTGGTACATTCACTGGAAAATCTAAGAAAGCAGTACAACAAGCTAAGAACGGTGATGTTTACCAGTTTGTTAATGTGAAGGCAAGATGTCCAGGTGACACTAATGGTCGTCTTATTAATGGTTTATCTTTCAATGTCAAATAAGAAATTATTTAGCCACTGATAAAATAGAAGTTGATTGTTTTGCGTTATTACAAGCAGTAATTGCAGGCAATCAACTTTTTTGTTTTAGCTTTATTTATATTGTAATGTAAGTCGTTAATTTTTTAGTGCATGACTTCTTATGGAGCTCAGGTATTTTCAAAACCTTCCTACATTTGAGAAAGGTGATAATAAAATACAGAGAGCCTTAGAAGACCTGCACAAAAAGTGTTTATGAATCTTTGTTATAGAATATTTATTGCTAAAATTCTTATTTTCTAACTATAAAATAATATTACTGATGAATGCCAACTTCAATTTTTTACGTTTAATGCTACTCAGTGCTTTTGCAATGATTGTTTCAATCACAACAGCACAACCACCGAATGGAGGTAATGTCACAGAATCTGGAAATACACCAGATAATACACCTCGCGACAACTTTTATGATCGCTATATGTATAAAGAAAAACAGATCTTAGCTTACGACTTTATTCATGAAAAAGACGTATTCTGGGAGAAAAGGATATGGCGTGTAATTGATGTAAGAGAAAAAATGAATCATCCTTTTATCTACGATAAATATCCTTTTATTACATTAATAATTGATGCAGCACAAAAAGGAGATATTCAGCTTTATAGTACCTTTGATGATGAGTTCAAAGTTGCAATGACTCAAGAGGAAATGCAGCAAATTGGTAGTTCTGTAGATACCATTATTACTTTTGATCCTGAAACTTTTGATGAGATTGTACAGGTTGTAGTCAATGAATTAGATCCTACAGATGTGAAAACTTATCGTCTAAAAGAAGTTTGGTTCTTTGATGAGGAGGCTTCTCAGTTAGAGGTACGTATCTTAGGGGTTGCTCCAATTCTAGATCGTTATGATGAGAATGGTAATTTCTTAAACTCTGGTCCAATGTTTTGGGCTTACTATCCTGAATTGCGTTATGTCTTAGCACAACACGAGGCTTTCAACGAAAATAATGATGCTGCTCGAATGAGTTGGGATAATGTTTTTGAAGCTCGTTTATTCTCAAGCTATATCTACAAAGAATCTAATGTACATAACCGACGTATTCAAGATTATAAGGCAGGTATAGATGTACTATTAGAAGCAGATAAGATCAAACAAGAGATCTTTAATTTTGAACATGATTTATGGTCTTACTAGAATGTAAGTAATTCTGTAACTTAAATCAGCAAAAGGTTGCTTGGACTCATGAGTTCAAGCAACCTTTTTTTTTGCACCACTTTTGTGCCTCTTGGTATAAGCCTACGCAGAATGGTAAAAGCTTTTATCTAAATAAAAAATAAAACAACCAATTAATAATGCTTATGTCAAATACTCAGTAACTATCCTTGGCATGTCAATTCTTTTTTATAATTTTGTTTGATCGTAAATATCTACTTTATGTAAGTAGCTGATAATTAGTAATACTTGGTCTATAATCTAAGATTTTAGCGACCATAATAGAAGATTTATATCGAAAGTTTTTTTACAAAAACTGATAATAATATATGGAATCACAAGAACCTACAAATGAATTTGATGATCAACACGATCACAATCAAAAAGAGTCTGTTACTTTCTCCAAACCAGAAAGTTTTCGTCAATCTCGTATGAAATCTTATCGTAAAGTAGTTCGTTGGATGTGGCGATTATATCTGCTGGGCTTGATCACTGTTATCACCATGTTTGTGTGGCTATCCTATCAGCTTCCTTCTTTTAAGCAACTAGAGGATCCCAAAAGCCGAATAGCGTCTGTAGTATATGCTTCTAACATGGATGATGCAAAGGGAGAGAACGAAATTTTAGGAAAATACTATGTAGAAAACAGAACTATAGTACCTTATGACAGCTTATCTCCCCACTTAGTCAATGCTCTAGTAGCTACGGAAGATGCTCGTTTCTACGAACATTCTGGTATTGATGCCTACGCTTTGGGACGTGTATTCGTTAAAACTATGATATTGCAACAGCGAAACGCAGGGGGGGGAAGTACGATTTCTCAGCAGTTGGCTAAATTATTAGTTGGTCGACCCAATACAAAAGGACGAAATAAATTAGTGCGTTTTTGGATGATTGGTACTACCAAACTAAAGGAGTGGTTAACCGCAGTCAAGCTTGAACGCTCCTATACCAAAAAGGAAATCATTTCTATGTATTTCAATGAATTTGATTTCTTATTTAATGCTAATGGTGTTCGTTCTGCTGCTGAAACTTATTTTCAAAAAACACCAAAGGAACTAAGTATCAATGAAGCAGCGATGTTAGTGCGTATGCTTAAGAATCCATCATTATACAATCCAATCTTAAATCCTAAGAATGCAAAGAAGGGAAGAGAACAGGTATTAAAGAATATGCAAATTCATAAGCATATTACTCAAGAGCAATATGACAAGCTAAGGGTAGAACCTATTGATATTACTAGATTCAAGATGGTGAATCATAATGATGGTGTAGCAACACATTTTCGTGAGTATCTAAGGGGACACCTAAAAAAATTACTCAAACAAGAAAATTTACTTCAGAGTGATGGAAAGCCGTATGATCTTTATCGAGATGGTCTCAAGATATATACGACTATAGACGCTAGGTACCAACGTCATGCTGAGAAAGCTGTTTGGGATCATTTGTCTCAGCACCAAAAAAAGCTTTTCAAACACTGGCCTAACTGGAATAATAAAGCTGATCGAAAATACAAAAATAGAAATCCTTGGACATACAAAGATTATCGAGTGAGTGAAGGAGAATTAGCTCTTAGACGTTGGGCTTTGGAACGCGTTGTTTGGGGGACAGATCGTTATAAAATCATGCGTAATAGAGTATTACCAACAGTGGTCAAACTGAAGTTGAGAGATAGTGATATCTACAGAATGAATGAGATGGAAAGAGCCAATAAACGTAAGAAAAAACATAAGTGGGATAAAGTAACTAGAGGTGAAGATTTGCTAAAGTATTGGTTGAAGATGGAGTATATTGATCAAGACAAGGCTAATATCTTAAAAAAAGTTATGGCCTCAGCAGATTGGGAGCAGATCAAGAAGGAGTACAAAGCTATGTTTGATTACTTTGAACAGCCTGTGAAAATGAGGATCTTTGCCTATAACCAAAAAGGCGAAACAGATACTATTATGAGTCCTATGGATTCTATTCGTTACCACAGGATGCATCTACAAACAGGGTCTATCTCTATTGATACAAAAAATGGACACATTAAATCTTGGGTAGGCGGACTCAACCATAAGTACTTCAAATATGATCATGCAAATAAACGTAATGCAAGACAGGTAGGATCTACTATGAAACCTTTCTTATATGCTGTAACTATCGAGAAAAAAGGACTTTCACCTTGTCAGGAGGTTTGGGATGTGAAGACAACCATCGAAAAAGGTTATGGTAAATTTGGTTTGCATAAAGATTGGACACCTAAAAATGCAGGTGGTAGCTATTCTGGGCAGACACTAACTTTGATTAGTGCTTTGACAAAGTCTCTAAACTCTGTTTCTGCTTATTTAATGAAGGAGCTAAATAGTCCTGAACCTTTACGAAAGACTTTAGCAGATGCAGGAATTGATACGAGTAAGGTACCTTCAAATCCTACAATTTGTCTAGGAACTGCAGATTTATCCGTGTATGAAATGGTAGGAGCTTACAGTGTTTTTGCGAATTTAGGTGTATACAATGAACCTGTTTTTATAGAAAGAATTGAAGATGCAGATGGAAATGTGATCTATGTAGCAGAGCAAGATCAAGATACTCGACAAGCTCTGGATAAAAGAACTGCTTATGTAATGTCTCAAGTATTGCAACGTGTACAATCAACGGCAGGTGGATTTGGTGGAATTAAATCTAAACATGGTGGAAAGACAGGTACTACTAACTTCCAAGCAGATGGTTGGTTTATGGGAATTATACCAGGCTTGGCAGTTGGAACATGGGTCGGTTGTGATGATCGTTTCATCCGTTTTCGTACCTTAACCAATGGGCAGGGAGCACATATGGCACGTCCAATTTTCCAAAATTTCTTACGTAATATAGAAGGAGATCCTGTTCTAGCAATTAATACCAAAGCAGAATTCCCTAAATTAGATGATATGGATGCAGAGTCTACACAAAACAGTATAGAACTCAACTGTGGTAAAATAAATAGTGGAGGTTTAGCTGATGAATTCCCTGATCTCACAAACCCAATTATTGATGAATATGACGATAGTGAAACGGAAATAGATGTTGGGGATGACTCTGAATAAAATTTAAAGATAGTCATACCTAGTTTTTAGATTTTCCTTACTAATGTCTTAATTAGTAAGGAAAATTCATTTTTAGGCTTCTTATAAAGCAATAGTTCATAGGTTTTAGCTGCGCTGAGCACTTCGTGGTTGTGAGAAAATTAAAAAATCAACGAACTATCAATAAAGCTAATAAAGCTAAAATTAACATCTTTTTAGCGAAGGGCTAACCTCCAAGAGTAAAAGCCTTTCGCCACTAGCTAATACGGAATTCAATAATTCCTGTCGTATAAAGACTAGTTCTTATTCCCCGTATCTGCGTTAGATAGCCTCGTGATAATTCATTATCCCTACGTTATCTGCCTTGATCCGTCAAATAATTCCTTCGCTTTATTACGACATTTCTTTTTGAATTCCGTATAATATTATTATTTAACCTATTATCTTGGTTCGTTAATTTTTAACTACATTGAGCCTTTCAGGGTTCGTAACTAATTGATAATTAAAGGTAGGGGAATCCTAATTATCAACTAGTAAGAAAAGATGTTTTTTAATTTTTTACAAAAAATTAAAAAATTGGCGAACTATTATTATTAAAAACATAATGGAATACAACGCTTCAACACAGAATTTTGAGCTATCTGGACTTAGTCTAGTAGATTTAGCTAAAGAGTATGGAACACCTTTGTTCGTTTATGATAGTGCAACAATCATAAAACAATACAAACGTCTAACAGGCGCAATAAAGGTCAAGCATCTTAAGCTAAATTATGCTTGTAAAGCATTAACCAATGTGAATATTCTGCGTTTGATGAAGGATTTGGGAGCAGGCATTGATGCTGTTTCCTATCAAGAAATTCTATTGGCTCTACATGCGGGTTTTTTGCCTAATGAGATCATCTACACACCCAATTCAGTTGGGGTAGAAGAACTTGAAGCAGCAATCAAGCTAGGAGTCAAAATCAATATTGATAATATTGAAATGTTAGAATACATGGGGCACCACCATGCGGATACAGCTTTCTGTCTGCGTGTGAATCCTCATATTATGGCGGGGGGGAATCGTAAAATATCAGTAGGACATATTGATTCAAAATTTGGAATTTCTATTCATCAGATGCCTTTGGTAGAACGCTTGGTAAGCACACTGAATATCAATATCGAAGGAGTGCATATGCATACTGGATCTGATATCTTGGATGTAGATGTATTTTTGCATGCTGCAGACATCCTATTTGATGTGGCTCGTCGATTCAAAGATTTAAAATATATTGATTTCGGAAGTGGTTTTAAGGTGAAATATAAACCACATGATTTCGAAACCGATATCGAGGCTTTTGGTACAGAAATGAGCAAACGTTTCAATGAGTTCTGTACAGAAGTGGGCAAGGATTTAACGCTAATGTTTGAGCCTGGAAAGTTTTTAGTGAGCGAATCAGGTTATTTCTTGGCACGCACCAATGTGATTAAACAAACGACTTCTACTGTATTTGCAGGAATTGACACAGGATTTAATCATTTGATTCGTCCAATGTTTTATGATTCTTACCATGAGATTGTCAATGTATCCAATCCGACAGGTAAACCCAAAATTTACACAGTAGTAGGGTATATCTGCGAGACAGATACCTTTGGTTGGAATCGTAAGATTAACCAAATCACAGAAGGTGATATCTTATGTTTCCGCAATGCTGGAGCTTACTGTTTCTCTATGGCATCTAATTATAATTCTAGATATCGTCCTGCTGAGGTCTTGATTCATGAAGGTAAAGCATATTTGATTCGTCAGAGAGAAAGTTTTGAGGATTTGATTAAGAACCAAGTAGATGCACCAGTTGAGGGTTGGTTGAAAGAAGCTATCAATACATAGATTAATATTGAATTCTAATAAAAATTGAAATTTTTTAATAGAAAAAGGAGCAAAAATTTTGTTTTTATAAGAAAAAGCTCCTATGTTTGTATCACAAATCGAAGAAAAAACGATTTTTTACAAATTATGACTACAATCAACGTACATACACATCACCATCATCATACTTCTTTTGCGGCAGCAACTGGTGAGCATCATGTATGTACAAAATCGGTACACCATAACCGATAGATCAAAATATACAAACATACTTTATTAGGGCTTACTGTTGCAGTAAGCCCTTTTTTTGTATCTCCATATCACAGACAATCCTTCATTTTACAAATCTCATTACAACATGAATCGTTTAAGAATTGCCATTCAAAAATCAGGGCGATTAACAGAAGCTTCTAAGGCATTATTAGAAGAATGTGGAATAACCTTACCTACAGCCAAGCGTAAGCTAATGACTCCAGCATCTAACTTTCCATTAGAAGTTTATTATCTAAGAGATGATGATATTCCAGCATATGTAGCAGACGGAATAGCAGATTTAGGCATCTTAGGAGAGAATGTTTTTAGGGAAAGCCAGCAAAAGATCTCTAAAATAGAAGACTTGCGTTTTGCAAAATGTAGACTTTCTATAGCGATCCCTAAAAATATAGAAGATGCTGATTTACAGTGGTTAAATGGTAAAAGAGTAGCAACAACTTATCCTAATGTTTTACAAGATTATTTTGATGAAAATCAAATCAATGCAGAGATTCACAAGATTAGCGGTTCTGTAGAAATTGCACCAAATATTGGGCTAGCTGATGCAATTTGTGACATAGTAAGCTCGGGAGGTACCTTGTTGAGTAATGGTTTGAAAGAACTGTGTACTGTATTCAAATCACAAGCGATTTTAGTTGGACGATCAGACATTGCTCCAGAGAAAAAAGCCTTGTTAAATCAACTCTTATTTAGAATCAGATCAGTACAAAAAGCTCAAGACAACCAATACATTTTGTTGAATGCACCCAACACTGCTATTGATCAAATTTGTACGTTAATCCCAGGAATGAAAAGCCCAACAATAGTTCCCTTGGTGCAAGAAGGTTGGAGCTCTCTCCAATCTGTAATAGATAAAGAGCAGTTTTGGGAAGTGATCGATCAACTCAAGCAATGTGGTGCACAAGGTATTCTCACCATGCCCATCGGAAAAATGATTCTATAAAACCTTTTATTTACCCTGTCACAGAAGATTATGAAAAGATATATCAATCCAGATAAAGCAACTTGGTCAGAATTATTAGCTCGACCTGATGCTAATTTTGATACTATTCAGACAAGTGTTAACACAATTCTTGAAGGTGTCAAAACCAGAGGCAATGCGGCTTTGAGAGAATACACTGAACGTTTTGATGGCGCAAAATTGGATACTTTTCAAGTATCAACAGTAGAATTTGAAGTAGCTAAATCAGCAATTAATACTCAATTAGTAGAAGCCCTAGAAGTAGCCAAAGCTAATATTTGGAAATTTCACGCAGCACAGAAGAAAACAGATTATTCTAAAATAGAAACGACTCGTGGGGTACAATGTTGGCAAAAAGTAGTGCCTATTCAACGTGTGGGTTTATACATTCCAGGAGGGACAGCCCCTTTATTATCTACGATTCTCATGCTGGGAATTCCTGCTAAGATTGCAGGTTGTCAAGAGATTGTGATTTGCACACCTCCACAAAAAGATGGAAAAATTAATGCAGGAATCTTGTACACAGCTCAACTGCTTGGAATAAGCAAGGTTTATAAAGTAGGTGGTGCGCAGGCAATAGCCGCTATGGCTTACGGAAATACCGAAATTCCTAAGGTGGATAAGATCTTTGGACCTGGAAATCAGTATGTGAGTTTAGCGAAAGCTTTGGTGGCACAAGCAGGAACTGCCATTGATATGATTGCTGGGCCTTCGGAGGTGCTGGTTTGGGGCGATGCTCAAGCAAATCCTAATTTTGTGGCTGCGGATTTACTCTCACAAGCAGAACATGGGGAAGATAGTCAAGTAGTTTTGGTAACAGAAAATGCAGCTTGGGCAGATAAGGTAGAGGCAGCAATAGAAGACCAAGTAGTTGTTTTACCGCGCCAAACAATTGCTCGAAAAGCGTTGGAAAATAGCGTAACTATTGTTTTAGAAAAGGAGCAAGATGCTATTGATTTAATCAACCTATATGCACCTGAACACTTGATTATTAGCACTGAAAACTATCAGCAGCAAGCAGAGCAAATTTATAATGCAGGTTCTATTTTCTTGGGGGCTTATGCACCTGAATCGGTTGGTGATTATGCATCTGGAACAAATCACACTTTGCCAACAAGTGGCTGGGCAAAATCAAGTAGTGGATTGAATTTGGATGCTTTTATGAAGAAAATTACCTTCCAAGAATTGAGCAAAGAAGGTTTGCAAAATATTGCATCGGCTGTGAAATCTATGGCAAAAGCTGAGCAACTGCAAGCACACTACCAAGCTGTACAAGTCAGACTAGATGTATTAAATCCCCAAAAATAATCAATCATGAAACAGACATTAGTAGACATTGAGCGTTTGGTTCGTCCCAATATTCTAAAATTGAAACCCTATTCTTCAGCACGTTCTGAATTCACTGGAAAGGCGAGTATTTTTTTAGATGCAAACGAAAATCCATATTCCTTACTCACTGATCAAGAGGGTTTAAACATCAATCGATATCCTGATCCCATGCAATGGCAACTCAAGGAGGTTATTGCAAAATTGAAAGGAATTCAAGCTGAAAATCTATTTTTAGGTAATGGGAGTGATGAGGTGATTGATCTTTTATTCAAGATCTTTTGTAGAGATGGACAAGATAATATTATCACTTTACCACCAACCTACGGTATGTATAATGTGGCTGCGGATATTGCGAATATTGAGAATAGAAAGGTCAATTTAGATTTGAATTATCAACCTCAAGTAGACAAAATATTAGCGGCAACTGATGAAAATACCAAGTTGATTTTTATTTGTAATCCGAATAATCCAACTGGAAACTTAATACAAGCTGAGGCAATTCGTCAGATCCTAGAAAACTTTGAAGGAATAGTCGTAGTGGATGAAGCTTATATTGATTTTGAACTTGAGCAAAGTAGTATTTCACTGATCAATGATTATTCTAATTTGGTGATTATGCAGACCTTCTCGAAGGCTTGGGCTTGGGCTGGAATGCGTTTGGGGATGGCGATTACTAATCCAACAATTATGAGTTATTTTAATAAAGTGAAAGCACCTTATAATTTGAATGTGTTGACACAGGATTTAGCTTTACGCAATTTGAAAAGTGAAGAATTTATCAAGAATACACAAGAGAAAGTTGCAGAAATTCTAAGACAAAGAGCTTATCTAAAAAAAGAATTAAGTCGATTCAATTTTATTCAACGAATCTATCCTTCTGCAGCTAACTTCCTTTTTCTCCAAGCAGAAAATGCTGCTAAAATTTATAACTACTTACGCAATCAAGGCATTATTATTCGCAATCGTTCCAATCTAGTTTTATGTGAGAATGGACTACGTATTACAGTAGGAACAGCTCAGGAAAATCGGGAATTGATCCGTGCTTTGACCAACTATAGTCAAGGAACAGAGAGCGGTTTTCCCTCTCCACACTAAGTTCCAAATTATAACAGCGAAGAGCTATCGGTCTTTGCTTCAGATACAATTATTAAAAATCTTAACAGACAACTCATGCAAAAAGTACTTTTTATAGATAGAGATGGAACACTTATTATAGAACCACCAGTTGATTATCAAGTAGATAGCTTAGAGAAATTAGAGTTTTATCCAAAGGTTTTTCAATATCTAAGTCGAATTGTACAAGAACTAGATTATAAACTCGTAATGGTGACTAACCAAGATGGATTAGGGACAGCTTCTTTTCCAGAAAATACATTTTGGCCAGCACATAATAAGATGCTTACTGCATTTGAAAATGAGGGAATTGAGTTTGATGACATTTGTATAGATCGTTCTTTCCCAGAGGATAATTTAGAGACTAGAAAACCGGGGATTGGACTGCTTAGAAAATATATAAAAGGTGACTATGATTTAGAGCAATCCTTTGTCTTAGGAGATCGTTGGTCGGATGTAGAATTGGCTAAAAATCTAGGTGCAAAAGGTATTTATTTGAATCAAGAGCTGACAGAAGAACAAAAGGATGCTTCTTATTTGGCCTTGAATACAACAGATTGGAAAGCAATTTATCAATTTCTAAAATTACAGGATCGCAAGGTAGTTCGCCAAAGAAATACGAAGGAAACTAAAATACAAGTAGAGTTAAATTTAGATGGTCAAGGTTTATCTGATATCAATACAGGGATTTCCTTTTTTGATCACATGTTAGACCAAATTGCACGACATGCACAGGTTGATCTTAAACTTCAAGTAGATGGTGATTTACAGGTAGACGAACACCACACGATTGAAGATACTGCCATTGTTTTGGGAGAAGCTTTTAGGGAAGCTTTGGGCAAAAAAGTTGGGATTGGACGTTATGGTTTCTCTTTACCAATGGATGAATGTTTAGCGCAAGTGGCACTTGATTTTGGAGGACGTAGTTATTTAATTTGGGAGGCTGATTTCCAAAGAGAATATGTAGGAAAAATGCCTACGGAATTATTTGATCACTTTTTCAAGTCCTTTGCAGATGCTGCTTTATGCAATCTGAATATTAAGGTAGAAGGGATGAATGAACATCACAAGATTGAGTCTATTTTTAAGGCATTTGCTAGAGCAATTCGCATGGCAATTCGACAAGATAAAAATAGTGCAGTTTTACCAAGTACTAAAGGTAGTTTATAGATTATGAAAATTGGAATTATACAATACCCAGCTGGAAATGTGCGCTCTGTGCAATATGCTTTAGAACGTTTGGGAGCAGTGGTTTATCTGACCAATAATAAGGAAGAACTGGCGAGGATGGATAAGGTGATTTTTCCAGGTGTAGGTGAGGCAAGCACTGCAATGGAATCACTGGCTTCTGTAGGATTAGAGGATTTTATTCCAAGCTTGACACAACCTGTTTTAGGGATCTGTTTAGGGATGCAACTGATGTGTACCTATTCTGAGGAAGGGGAGACAAGGGGCTTGAATATTATACCTGTAACAGTAAAAAAAATGGAACCTACAGCAGAACAACTCAAGGTTCCACATGTAGGTTGGAATGCGTTGAAAACCACTAACAATCGGATTTTTGATCAGATAGAAACAACTGATCCTTATGTCTACTATGTACACAGTTATTGTGTTCCTGTAAATGATTATACCATTGCTACTACTCAATATGGACAGTTGTTTAGTGCAGCTATTCAGAAAGATAATTTTTATGCAACTCAGTTCCACCCAGAAAAATCAGGGAAGATTGGACAACAAATTTTGAAAAACTTTTTGGACTTATGATTAATATTATTCCTGCCATTGATTTGATAGATGGAGCTTGTGTTCGTTTAGTGAAAGGCGATTATGAACAGAAAAAAGTATATGCTAAATATCCTTTGAAAATGGCTCAAAAGTTTGAGCAACAGGGCATTCAATATTTACATTTAGTAGACTTGGATGGAGCAAAAGCTAGAGCGGTTCAGAATTGGGATGTGCTAGAGAGCATTGCAAAGAATACAACTTTAAAAATTGATTTTAGTGGTGGTGTGCGTTCTATCGAAGCAGTGAAACGTATTTTAGAAACGGGTGCCAATCAGGTAACAATTGGGACTATGGCTATTCGTCAAGAAGCGGTGTTTAAAGAATGGATTCAAACCTACGGTGCAGAGCGTTTTATCCTTGCTGCAGATGTGAAAGATGAGGAAGTTTTTGTGAGTGGTTGGAAGGAAGCAACGGGAGTGCATATTGATACTTTGATTCAGAAATATCTAGATTTAGGGATAGAATATGTCTTGTGTACGGATATTGCTAAGGATGGATGCTTGGAGGGAAGTTCGATTAATTTATATACTAAGCTAATTAAAAAGTTTCCTCAGTTAAAATTAATTGCAAGTGGCGGTGTAGCAAATTTGGAGGAAATTCAGACGCTAGATGAGATTGGTTGTTGGGGGGTAGTGGTTGGTAAAGCTATTTATGAAAATAGAATTCAATTAGAAGATTTAGCTACATTGAGCACAAAATAAGCATAAACTACTTGAGCCCTGAAAGGGTTATACACACTAGCGTTGTGGAGTAAGCCCGACGCTACATTGAGCACAAAATAAGCATAAACTACTTGAGCCCTGAAAGGGTGACACACACTAGCGTTGCGGAGTAAGCCCAACGCTACATTGAGCACAAAATAAGCATAAACTACCTGAGCCCTGAAAGGGTGACATACACTAGCGTTGTGGAGTAAGCCCAACGCTACATTGAGCACAAAATAAGCACCAACTACTTGAGCCCTGAAAGGGTGATACACACTAGCGTTGTGGAGTAAGCCCAACGCTACATTTCAACTCAAAAATAAGAGATAACCATGTTAGCAAAACGCATAATTCCTTGCTTAGATATCAAGAATGGACGAACTGTAAAAGGAATCAATTTTGAAGGGCTCCGTGATGCTGGAGATCCTATAGAGTTAGCTCGAAGATATAGTCAGGCAGGTGCAGACGAACTAGTCTTTTTGGATATAACGGCAACACATGAAAAACGTCAGATTTTAGGCAAGCTAGTCGATAAAATTGCGCAGGTATTAGATATCCCATTTACGGTAGGTGGTGGAATTAAATCTCTAGAAGATGTAGAAATGTTGTTGCAATCTGGAGCAGATAAAATTGCGATTAATTCAGCAGCCATTCGCCAACCCAAATTGATTGAAGACTTAGCCAAACAGTTTGGTAGTCAGTGTATTGTATTAGCAGTAGATGCTAAACAAAATGAAGCTAATGAGTGGAAAGTCTATTTAAGTGGTGGGCGTGTAGAAACAGATTGGTACTTAGAAGATTGGGTAAAACGTGGACAAGATTTAGGGGCAGGTGAGTTGTTATTTACTTCTATGAATCACGATGGAACCAAGGAAGGATTTGCGGTAGAAATGTTAGCCAAACTCAATCAGCAATTATCCATCCCGATTATTGCTTCAGGTGGGGCAGGCAAAAAGGAAGACTTTCGAGAAGTCTTCCAAGAGTCTGATGTCTCCGCAGCTTTAGCTGCTAGTGTTTTTCACTATGGTGAAATTCCTATCCCAGATCTCAAAAACTATCTAAGTAAACATCAAATTTGTGTTCGATAGGACATATTAGGTCAACAACATAAGCCCCAAAGTGGGCGACATAAATTAGCATTGCGGAGTAAGCCCAATGCTACACCACAATCAGAAATTTATTAGATCAACAACATAAGCCCCAAAGTGGGCGACATAAATTAGCATTGCGGAGTAAGCCCAATGCTACATAAAACTACATCACAAAATAGAATTAAAAATGATAGATATAAACAGCGTAAATTTTAAAAAAGTACAAGGTCTATTGCCAGTAGTTGTTCAATCCAATGAAAATCAGGTGGTTCTGATGTTGGGTTATATGAATAAAGAAGCCTTAGAAAAAACGATTCAAGAAAAGCGGGTAACGTTCTACAGTAGAACCAAACAACGCCTGTGGACAAAGGGAGAGACTTCGGGAAATTTCTTGGAAGTAGTGAATATGTATTTAGATTGTGACCAAGATACTTTGCTAATTTTGGTGAATCCAAAAGGCAATACTTGTCACAAAGGAAGACCAAGTTGTTTTAATTATCAATTGGATGCAAAATCCGATAAACAGTTATTCCTAGAAGAGTTAGAGGCCGTTATACAAGATCGCCAACAGAATCCTAAACCCAATTCTTACACCAATCAATTACTAGCTCGTGGGATCAATAAGGTAGCACAAAAAGTAGGCGAAGAAGCTGTAGAATTGGTCATAGAAGCTAAAGATGATAATAAGAAATTATTTCTTGGAGAAGCGGCGGATTTGATGTATCACTATCTATTATTAATTAATGCAAAGGGCTATGCCCTAGAGGATGTAGTTGAGGTTTTACGTGAAAGGCATACAAAGTAGGAAAACTCTACTAGGATAGAGTTAAGCTTAGTTGCCTATTGCCTCATTTGGGTCAATAGGCAACTAAAAAGTGCTCTATAATCTCCCTATATTAATTTTAAACATGCTCTAAGAAAGATTATTTAAGTATTTTTCTATAGTAGAACAGTTCGTCAATTTTTTAAGTTTCCAGCGAAGCTAAAACCCACGAATTACAGATTAATTACAGAGTATTCAGTTTATCTTTCTTATATTTTTTGTGTAGTGCACCCAATTGTATCTGTAGACCACCATAGAAGCTAATCCCATCACCAGGCAAAATACCAGGGCCAGGATAGCTACTTGCACGACGTGTAAAATACTTGCTGTTGGATAGATTACTAATCGTAAACTGCCACTTTAGCCACTTCCACTTATAACTCAGATTCAAGTCCATTATACCATAGGAGGGGACAATACCTGTTACTGCATTGGAAACCTGTTCAGCATTTGTTGCATCGGTGAAATGTTTATGTGTATAAGAATATTGATAACCTAGCTGTAGATTCTTATAGCTCAAATTCATACCTGCACGCAAAATTACTGGTGCAACTAGCTCTAATCGATTACCTTGTGCAGCAGTATTGGCTATCTTAGTATAGCGTCCATCCAAGATAGTGAAGTTGTTAAAAATACGTAAACCTACAGGAAAGGAATTCCCCTTGAACATACGTAAAACATCCATTTCAACCAAACTCTCAAAACCTAATACACGTGCATTACCAATATTGCTTCGCAAAATATAGGGTTCTGTTATGTTCGTGTTTTCAGGATCTTCGCGCGTACTCTGAAGATTTCCAATCCTATTTTGATAGGATAAATAAAACAGCGTGATATCAAAGTTGAATAAGTTTTTGTACACTCCTCTAAATCCAAAGTCTGCATTAAACCCTTTTTCGTCTCTTAAGTTTGGATCAACTTCTTGGTTAGGATTGAGAATCCGCATATCATTGAAGTTGATGGCACGATAATTCTGTGAGAAATTGCTGTAAATCTCTGTATTTTCAGTAGGCTTATAGCTCATTCCAATTCCCAAAAGAACAATAGCTCTTTTGCGTTGGCGTGTCTCAGGAGCAGCTTCATTCTTTAGCGTATCCAAGCCCATATTGGTATTGATAACCACCAGATCTTGGTAAGTTCCTTCTGAAGCAGTTTGGATATACTCAAAACGAATACCAGGCGTAATTCCAAACTTATCGGTAATAGAAAAATAGTTTTCTGCAAAAGCTGCAAAATTAAAACTAGGGAATTTATAATCAGACCTAAAAATACCATCAGAATTTATAAAGGTAAAATCTTCTAAGGTACCTGTACTATCTGCATTTCCATAATCTTGAGTTTGTGTGGTAAAACCTTTGTATACTCGAGCACCAATTAGAGCAACTATTGGACGATCCTTAATCGTATAATTATGCATCAATCGAGTTTCATTACCAATATTTCGATATTGTCCTTTGATCATATCACGTTCACCTCCATAATCTACACGGTTAATAGGTTGCAGATTACCCAAAGATTGGCGACCAGCCAATAAGAAAAAGGTCTTATTATTTATTTTAGTTCGCTCAGACAACTTAAAGCTAAGGTCTAAGGCTGTAATATTCCAGTTGACTCTAAACCAGTTTCTAGGACGCTTTGCTTGACGATGATTAATAGCAAACTCTTGATCTGTAAGCCCACCAGGTTGTTGTGCAACATAGTTCATTACGGTCTGTTCGAGCTTGATATCCAACCATTGGGTCGGAGAATAACGAATACCTGCATAACCATTATGTACTGTAAACTCTGAAAAATCCCGCCAGCCATCTCCACGTTTGAATTGGTAGTAGCTATAATACTTAAGTTTATTGTCTGCTGTAGAACCATCAAAACTGGTAAAAGAACTGATAAAGTTATTGGAACCATAAGAATTATCTGTCCTAAAGTTAAAGGACTTATTTGTATTTCCTTCTTTGGTAATAAAGTTGAGTAGTCCGCCAAACTGTGTACCATACTGTAGAGAAGCCGCACCACGAATAACCTGAATTTGTTTTAGGGATTGAGCTGGTGGAATGTAATACGTCTCTGGATAGCCTAAAGCATCTGCACTAATGTCATAACCATTTTGTTTAGTATTGAAATTAGCAGTACGGTCAGGGCTCAGTCCTCGTCCTCCAATATTGAGTTGGATACCTGAATTATCATTTTCCCAAATATTCAAGCCTGCTGTTTTTGCATAGATTTGGCGACCACTATTATTCGCTAAATTTCCATTGATCTTATCACAATGAATTACTTCAGTTTTACGAGCATGATAGATAGCCATACCTTCTACAGCCCTGAAATAAGGTCTAAGTTCATTTTCATCTGCAATTACTTTGATCTCCTCAATTTTAGCACCCAAAGAATCTAGTTGTATATCAAAGGTAGTGTTTGCTGTAAGTATAATTTCATGACTTTGACTGCTATAGTTATCTGCAAAAATACTTAAGATATAAGAGCCTGTTTCTAAATCCTGAAAGCTAAAAGTACCATCTTTAGTAGTTTCTTGCCAATCACTAGTAGTTTCTAAAAAAAGAGAAACATTGTTGATGGCAGCCCCAGTACTCTGATCAGTAACCCTACCTTCTAACTCATATTGAGCAATACTACCGTGGCTTATAAAAAGGAGAAAGTATAAAACAAGTAAACGTAAAAGCATAATTATATCTAAGACTTAATAAGCTAACAAAGCTCATTTAATTATTCAAAAGGTACTATCCATTCTTTAGGCAATAGATTCCATTGTTCTTTCATGAGATCTATATCAGGATCTATAAAACGTTGGCTAATTCTACCATTCAGCGAAACATAGGAATCTACAAAAACCTGTACCTCTTGATATCCATGTTGAGTACGATATTCTTCTCCCAAAAAATGAGCAAACTGAATGATTAAGTCAGCTTGAGTACTCATCATGAATGCCTGTTTTTCGCTCAGATAGTCCAAGTGGTTAACCCAGCTTTCTTGTTTATTAACAGGATCTACTACACGAAATTGGATTGTTCCTTTTTTGTCTATGATCATAACTTTCCATGAGAAACGAAAACCTTCTTCTGTCCAATGAACATCGCCTGGATACAAATAGTGTCTTAATGGAAACAAGAATTGTATTCCGAAAAAAAGAACTAAAATCCAACGAGTTGTCTTTAATTTAAAATCTTGAAACTCAAAGATTATCTTCTGTTGTTTTAATTTAGACAAAGTAAAATTAGAGACAGTGGCAAATATACTAATTATTTTGGTATGCACTTTATTTGATAAAAATATTAGTGTAGAAAGAATCATTAAATAAGGGAAAATTCCAATATTAAAAAGTAGGGCAGTGAGGAGATGAAATAGGATAACGGTTAGATAAGCAAAAAAACGAGTAGGTTTCCACATCAGAAAAAATACAATGCTCAAGTCATAGATCATTCCAAACCAACTAAAGAAGTAGGCTACCCAAGCTTCTCCAAACCATACACCTAAAATAGGGAAGTCTGTACGTTGATTTAGCCAAATTTGCATAGGTTGTGCATTCAATAGCCAGTCAGCATGTAGCTTGGCTATTCCTGCATAGATATACACAATAGCGAGTTGTAGTTTGATAATATCCACAGTCCACTTAGGGACTAAGTCAGCCTTGAGTTTAGGATTGCGCCAAACGTCTACAGCATAAGCTCGGTTGGCAGGTAAAAAAAGGGCTAAAAAAAGGAGGAGACTGACTAGGTAATAATGATTTAGATAATGGGTAACGTCCAAAAATTCAGTATATACAAAACCAAACAAGAAAAAAGTAACAGCCCAGGTGTAAAATAATCCTATCGTAATACATATAGCTGCTATAACCAATGCAATAAAGAGTAGATACATACCTAAACTATCCATAGGTTCTACTTGAACAAAAGGATAAAACTTAAATAAGAATTTTGGCTGTATATAAAATTTATCTACCCAACCATATACTAGTGTACGAACGGTTAATAATAAAAGTATTAGTCCGAAACAAATTCGGAATAGAACTAGAGATTCTATCTTCGTATACTTTTTTAGGAAAGAGGACATAAGTGGTTTATATTCAGTTGCTTTAGAAAATATGATGAGAAATTTAATCTTAAATACTTTTCTTTTAGAGAAAAGTTACTATTTTAGTGGAGTAAAGATCACTCAAAAAACAACTTCATAAAGAGAAAAAGCTAAGAAATTCTGTATTTTTAATTTGATTCTAGTAATCAAAAAAATCTATTTTAAGGTGATAAGAACATCAATATAATTTAGATACAACAAGAAGTGTTCACCAAATTAAGCGGTGGACATTTTGCATTAGAGAAAGTTGAGGAAAAACTACTTTAGAGAACAGCCCCCAAAAAACTTAAGAACATATTGGAATGTAGTCCGTGAATGTTTTGTAATTAATTGATAGTCAGTATATAAATGCTTGGGTTATTGAAGGGGGGCTTTTGTGAAATATTGATAATCAATTAGTAAAAAATAAAGCTTTTTTACTTTTTGCTGAAAAGCAAAAAAAGTCACATACTATTAACAAAAAAAAGAGGTTCTTAAATACTATTATAATTATATTATGCGTTACTAGGTGAACTAGGATAGTTTTAATTATTACAATGAATCACGATCAGTGGTTTGGGCAATCTCTAGTAACCTATTTTTATAACTATCATATCAGGATTACAAGATGCAAAGAACGTTTATTATTTTATGCTTATGTTTTAGTGCTACTTTAGGGTTTAGCCAGGCTGGTTATCAACCAATGTACCCCTTAGAGATAGGTCTGCAAGTGGGAACTTCTCAGTTTCTAGGGGATTTAGGTGGACAAAAAGGAATTGGTCGTCCATTTCTTAGAGATACTGATTTTGGGCAGATACGTCCAACGGTTGGTATATATGGAAGATACAATGTAGGAGCCCATTTTGCTGCAAGAGTTGATCTAAGTTTCTTACAGGTTTCTGGAAATGATGCAGACGCAGGAACAGGATTCTCTCCAGAGACAAAAGGTAGTGATGGGGCTTGGTTCCGTTATTACAGAAACCTAAGTTTTCGATCGAATATATTTGAGGCTGCAGTAGCTGCAGAGGTTATTCCTTATAACTTTGAGTTAGGAGGTGGATATTCTGGATACAGTGTATTGTCTCCATATGGGTTTATAGGGATTGGGGTTTTTAATTTCAGACCACAAGCTTTATACAATGGAGTCTGGACTGACCTACATCCATTGCGTACAGAAGGACAAGGTTTTATTGATGGACGTGCACCTTATTCTCTAACACAAATGAATATTCCTTTAGGTCTAGGTATAAAATGGACATACAACGATACTTGGTCTATTTCCTTAGAGGTAAATCATCGTATTACCTTTACCGATTACATTGATGATGTATCTACCGATTATGTGGATCCTCAAGTTTTTTTGGATAATTTCCCAGAAGATCGAGCACAAATAGCTATCGACTTAGCTCGTCGTTCTGTAGAACTTGATCCAGGAGAAGTACATGGTTATGTAACTGCACCAAATGAGCAAAGAGGAGATCCAAAAGATAATGATTCTTATTATACCATTAATGTTCGTTTTAGTTATCATATTGATCCTAGATCAGTAGGAAGTGGACGTCGTTATGGTTGTCCAGTTTGGTAAACTGAGAGCTAAGAACCTTTATTTTATCGCTTCCAATCTATAATTCATTTGTTGGAACTCATCAATCTCAACAGTAAGATGATGAAATTGAAGAGTTATCGAACTATTCAATACTAAAATAAAAAACCAATTGCCTTTTTTAGACTATTGGAGATCAATATAGAAATTTGCTTCACAGAGCATCTCGTGGTCACCCCGCTTTTGTAATTTATAGTCAAAAGCGGGGTGATTTTTTTATTGTAAACGCTACATTTTGCGGATTATGAGTAATTTGTGTTAATACTGAACCTCCCTAGTTATTCACAATCCTCTATACATTTGCCAGAGGTATCAATATAAAACCATCCTTTTTCAGCACTATTTACTCGTGCTTCTCCATTTTTGAATGGTCCTGCATAAACAAGATCAAAAGGAATGACTACATCTCCTTCCGTATTGATATATCCCCAGCCTTTATCTGTTCCTACGGCTGCCAGACCATCATTAAACGGATGTAAACTTGGAATCTTATCATTGATAGCCATACTTGTAAATTGTGGTTCGATGACCACCTTCCCAGACCGATCTATAAATCCCCATTTACCTTCTTTACTCAGAAAAGCAGCTAAACCCTCATTAAAACAGTGTAATCTTGCATAGATAGGTTGCAACAAAATAGTCCCATTTGTGTCTAACATACCATAGCGCATTGCCTCTGAATCATAGTATACAATACTGTTTTCGTTTACTATTTCTAAACCTGCAAAGCGTGAGGGCAACATGAACTTTTCTTCCTCTTGTATATTAATGAGTCCCAAATTAGTATCTCGTTGCACCACTGCAAAACCATTGTAAAAACCATCAATATAATCATATAACTTAGGATCTTTTTGTGTAGAACCTTTGCAGTTGATTTGGAAAACCTCAAAATCTCCCTTGAATCCAGACAGTGTTCTATTTTTTATATACAGTTTATTACCTGCTAGTGTCCATGTTTCACTATGAGATAATTGTTCCCCTTCATCACGTTTATAGACTGCAGTGATATTGACTTTGATGGTGTTTTCATTTTCAAAACTACCCTTTATATTAAGTTTATAAGACTTTGAAGTCTCATGTATAAAACGTTTGCCAGAACCTGTTATCTCCTTTTTTCTGATGAATAGAGTAAAAGATTCATCCAATCCATCTATCCCAAATTTGTAGCACCTTTCTTCAGCTTGCTCTTCTTGTGGATTTTGAGTGTTATCAATAACTGTATTAGAACCTGAATCACAGGCACAGAGATAATAGAGTATTATATTTAGGATCATTAGATGTGTCAAACGCATAAGTCGTCAGTTTTTATTAAGATTGTTGTTTTTTAGTTTTAACTGATTGACAGTTAGTACTTTTTATTACTTTAGTACTGCAAGAATATCTGATTTAGAATCAGTGATAAAAGACACTTATTAGTGTCATTTAAAATGCTTAGTAAAGCTAAAAGCTATTTTTTGATTTTAGAGAAAAAATCAAAAAAGTCTACGAACTCTAATCAATTATAAAGATATAGAATTATTTTTGTGAAAGATATCCAATGTCCTTATTGTTTTCTTCTATTTTGATAATTGTCTGTGATTTTGTATACTTTTTACAAACCCTAAAAAAGGCTCAGTAAAACGAACTAGGAAGTACTCAGTACAACTAAACCTTTATGGACTATTATTATTAATGATCTTCAAAGAAAAATATAAACTTATGTCAAAAATCTATTCATCCCTAACCCTCTTTCTTCTTTTTATTTTATTGACCAGTATTGTTTCCTGTGGAGGGAATAAAAAAGATTCTGGGGATATAATTATTGAGCATTTGCCTGCTTATGCAAGTAATGTAGTGATTATGGATATGAATAAATTGGTAACAAAGTCTGGCTACCAAGAACGTAAGGCACAGCCTGAATTTCAGACATTCCTTAAAGACATATTTGAAGAAACAGAAAACTTATCCACCTTAGTACAAGATCTTGAAGCAGCAGGAATTAAGCTAACAGGTAAGCATTACGCCTATAGTTTGGTCAAAGGGGTATTGGCACCACGCCATTTAGGGGTTGTTGCAAGTCCTCTGGCAGATAAAGCCAAGTTATCCAAGGCGCTTGAAGCTGTTTCAGGCTTGGAGCTAAAGAACGAAAATGGAGTATATTTCGGTAGAATAGGGAATTTTGTACTTGGATATAATGATAATTTTGTGGCTTTAGCCCATGGTGATATTGATATCATGAAAGGAGTAGAGGAAATGAAATCCTTTCTAGCTACGCCCAAAGAAGAGGAACAACGTCTTTTGGCTGCTGAAACGACTTTTGGAGAATTTGCAAAAGCTAATCAGAATGATGTGGCAATTTGGGTTTCTTTTGATCCTTTGATCAAAGATTTCTTTGCAGATAAGAAACAAAGTGCTTTTATAAAAGGTATACTTGTTGGAGTAGTTGGTGTAGAACCAGAAGAATTAGAAGGAAGTAGAATCTATTTAACTGTAAATTTTGAGAAGGGTCAAGCTGTTTGGGATATGAATGTTGAATTGAATGACTTTTTGAAAAAGGAACTGCGTAGTCCTTGGCAGGCAGCAGAAGCCTTTGAGTTTAATAAGAATCTACCTGATGGACAACTAGGACTTCTATTCTCTACGAATATCGACCTTAGCAAAATTGATGCAATTGTCAAAAAACGGAACGCAAGAGAATTTGTGGATAGTTTCTTGAAGTCTTATGGTGTTAGTTATAATGATGTGATAGAAGGATTGAAAGGAGGATTAGTCGCTAGTATTTATCTAACAGATGATATGGGGTTTGACCCTATTATTGGTGTTCAGATCAAGAACAAGGCAATTGTAGACCGTTTTGATGATATCATGCAGAAGAAGGCTGGTATGCAGATCAATATGGATGGACCTTTGATTAATTATGAATCTGAACTACTGAATTTACCTTTGCAAGCAACTATCAAGGATAATGTGTTTTGGATAGCAGCAGGAGATCACCAAACTACCTTATTACAGATTGCAGATGGTGGTTTTGCAGAGGCAGACCAAATCAAATTGAAGAATGCTGATCAACTCCAAAGAAGTCTATTTGGATTGCATTTAGATCGTACCAAAACTATTGATGAGGAAATGGAAATAACAGGATTATCTCTAGCTTATTTAGATATAAATCCTCAGGCTATTTCTAATATTTCTGAGGTTAACAGTATTGAGCAAATTGTTCAGTATATGGATGGAACACGTTGGGTAATGAATCTTTATTTAAATGATAAGAACAAAAATAGTTTAAGTTCTTTATTTGATCTAATCATTGAGTTGCAAGCAATAACAAATGAAGATCTTCTTTACTAAGCTAAGGAGAATCTTGAGTATTATACTTTTTTAAGTTGTTTTTGTATTTTTAGATAATGTTTGGATTATTCTACACCAAAATAGAAAAAATACGCATCAGAATAAAATAATACCACCACTTGACAGAGATAGAACTAATAGAGAAGTGTCAGCGCAATGATCGGCGAGCCCAACGGGTCCTCTACGAGAAGTACTCAGGAAAGATGTTTGCTGTTTGCAGACGTTACGTAAAGAGTACCGAAAATGCAGAGGAGGTGATGATAGAAGGCTTTTGCAAAGTATTCAAAAAAATGGATATGTATAGCGGAAAAGGAAGCTTTGAGGGTTGGATTAGACGAATCATTATTAATGAGGCTTTGATGTTTATACGCAAAAAGTACCGCTTTAGTGAACACGCAGATATTACTGAAATGCCTGTTCGTGCAACTACGGTTAACGTAGAAGATCAATTAGCTGCGCAAGATATTCTAAACTTGTTGGAGAAACTACCCACAGGTTATAGAACAGTATTTAGTTTGTATGTGATAGAGGGGTATAAGCATCGAGAAATTGCAGAGATGTTAGGTATTAGTATCAATACATCTAAATCTCAGTTGATTTTAGCTAAGCGTAAACTAAAAGTCTTAGTGGAGGAAGCATATAAGATGGGCAGTCGGTAAACTTAAGAAAGAAACCTAATTGACAATATTGTTATTTATAAGTAAGTAGGTGGACATAATTATTTTTGTGTTTAACCTTGAAGAGAAAAGTATCCATTTTGACTATCAATTCGTTGTGAGGATGCTATAGAATCTCAAAAAACCGTTTGTGGAAGGTCTTTATTATATTCTTACAAAAGAGTAATGCTTAGCGAAGAATTTTATATGTTTGTCGAAACAATAAACAAATACAGAGGATTATTCCGTAACGTATTATACGAAGTTGTTTAAAAATCATCTAAATTTCTGCATTAAATCTAATTCTTAAACAACTTCTACAAATAACATTAAAGAACACGAAATCGACTAATCTATTTGTTATATAACTTACGTTATTATATAGTGAAAAGTACTGAGTTGATTCCATAAAATTTGTCAACACACAGGCGAATGTTTATGATTATTAACCATAGAATAAATTATTATGAGTAGAGACGATCACATCTCCAAACTTTTTAGGGATGCTGCTGATTCAGCAGAGCACAAACCTAGGCTCGATCTTTGGGATCGACTGGAGCGGAGACTGGATAAAGAAATGCCACTTGATCAAGATACTAGTCCCGCTCAGCCTGATACAACTAATGTAGTGGCTATGCCTACCTCTCGTCGTCAGAACAGATGGATGGTTGCTGCTGCTTCTATTTTTGCAATTATGCTTGGAAGTTGGGCATTTTTTCAGAGTAATAACTGGACAGATAATACTACTGCAGATAATAAGACGCTAAATGTAGCAATGGATGTGGAGATTATTGAGTCTGATTTACCAATTGCAGCATTAACTGAAGAAGAAAAAGAACAGGAGTTTCTCGAGGAAGATAAGCAACAGTTACAGCAATTGGCAGAGGAAGTGAATCAAGCAAAAGGAAGTACTAAGAAGGTTGCTTTCAATAGTGTAAAAGTAGAAGAAATTACTGCAGCTATTGATGTAGAAGAGGATCAACCTAAGGGAGATCTATTAGAAATGGACGATATTGTAGAGATTACCTATGAACCTGAGACCAAATCTAGAGATTATGGTGGTAACAATAATAATGGTATTAATGAGACGATTTCTCCAAAGGATGATAATGTTGATGATAGAACTATAGCTCCTGTACAGGGAACACTTGCACCAATGACCAATACAACATACATGTATTCTAATGGACAAGCAAGCAATAGTAATGGGTTTAATTATGCAGAACTACCTTCTATTCAAAATTCTGTTTTTGCTCAGGACAAAGAGGTTGCAAAGAACTTAGAAGAAGAAAAGAATAATCTTAAGTCTACTACTAAGGTTTCAGATGATGTATCTAGTATTGCTACTAATACCTCAACTTCAAGGAGAAGAATCCAAATGCGTACTCAAGGAAATCAGAGTGTTGGTAGTAAAACAAAAAGTAAAGTTACTACTAGTGGAAATCGTTTACACAGTGGCTTACAGCTGTTTGACTGGGTTTTGGGGGAGTGGAAGGATAAAACTCAAATGACAGGAATCTCTTATGAGGTTTGGACTATAAAAAATAAAACGACCTTGCAAGGAGAAGGAATTGTAATGAAAGGACAGTCCAAAATTTTTCAAGAGAAAATGGAGCTTGTTCATAAAAACAATCAGCTTTTTTTGGTACTTGAATTAGATGATAGTGGACAAAAGATAGATTACATGATGTACGGGTTTGAGGATGATAAAGAAGGTGGACGTATCTATACTTTTGACCAAACACATTATCCTAAGTATCCTA
>JAKVCT010000499.1 GCA_022448995.1 Saprospiraceae bacterium | reverse complement strand
ATGTAGATATATATCTACCTGTTGAGTTACTTAGTTTTGAAGCAAATCGTTTAACAGCAGATGAAGTACAACTCAGCTGGGCTACTGCCTCTGAGACGAACAATAAGGGTTTCTATATAGAACGTATGTTAGAGAACGAAACGGAGTTTTCTACGGTTGCATGGCAAGATGGAAATGGAACAACGACCAATACTTCCTATTATGGAATCAATGATCCTAATGCTTACAGCGGTATTTCTTATTATCGCCTGAAACAAGTAGATACGGACGAATCTTTTAATTATTCTATCATAAGGACTGTTGCAGGACAAGAAGGTTCATTAGCGAGCTTTACTAATCTAAATATCTACCCCAATCCTGTAGAAAATAACTTGAAAATTCGTTTCGGTGCATTGCCTAAACAAATCAATGAAGCTCAAATTAAAATCATAGCAATAGATGGGCGAATTTTATATGAATTTACAGCTACTATTGAGGCCTATCAAGTATTGGAGATTGACTATATTAAAAACTTGATCCCTGCTATGTATATACTTTCCGTAGATATGGAGGGCAATCAAAGGGTGATGAAGAAATTTATTAAGAAAGAATAGCAGATATAAGTATACTTAACAGTATATCTTAAATTTAAGCAGGGAGGTTTGCTTCGCAGAGCCCTTCGTCAAATTTCACCAAAAAACTTATCTTGCAGACTACTAAAGTTTCAATGAGAAGTAATAAATCATGTAGAATATGAAAGTCAGAATAGGAATTGATATTGGTGGAACAAGCATTAAATTAGGCATTTTCCAAGATGCCTCTAATCAAGTATTTCTACATCAAAAATGGTCAACAGCAGCTTTTGAAACAGCTCCAGCAATGGTCACAGCAATAGCAGTGTGGATTAAACAACAATTGACTAGTCAAGACTTAGCATTAGAAAAAATAGGAATCGCTGCTCCAAATGGAAATTACCAAACTGGGCAAATTGAATTTGCAGCCAATTTGAATTGGGGAGATATTGTGCCCATTCGAGCATTATTCCAGGCAGAATTTGATTGCCCGATCCACTTTGATAATGATGCCAATGCTGCAACCTTAGCAGAGTGGTCGATGACAGACCCCAAAGTAGAAGATTTTGTCCTAATTACATTGGGTACAGGTTTAGGTGCTGGAATCATTTCCAATGGAAAATTGGTGCATGGTGCAAATGGTTTTGCAGGTGAATTGGGGCATGTGATTATTGAAAAGAATGGGCGATTGTGTGGTTGTGGGCGAAGAGGTTGTTTAGAAACCTATGTTTCTGCCACTGGTGTGGTACGCACAGCAAAGGAGCGTTTTACCAAACAGGGAAATACTTCCATATTATTCAATCAAACTACAGAACTGACCGCAAGGGATATTTATGAAGCTATGCTACAGGGCGATCGTTTGGCGAGTGAAATTTTCCAATTTACAGGAGAAACTTTGGGTTTTGCTTTAGCCAATTTGGCGGCGATTACACAACCTGCTCAAATTGTTTTAGCAGGTGGATTGAGTCGTGCAGGGAAGTATTTATTAGAACCAACTATTCAGTCTTTTCAAGTACAAGTCTTACCGATATTAAGAGACAAAACCATAATCAAAATTAGCAATACTGATCCTAATCAGTTGGGCATACTTGGTGCGAGTTTATTATAATTATATCGTAATTCTACAATCAGGTAAACTCTTTCTTAATCGTTGGATTTCTTTGGAGCTGATTGGATTTCCTCTTAGATTCAATTCTTTGAGCAGATAAAGTTGATGCATATTCTGAGGTAAATACTCTAAGTTATTATTCTGTAAGAAAAGATATTTTAGGTTATGTAACTCACCAAGACTTATAGGTAAGTTCTTTAGTAGATTATCACTCAAGTTTAGATATTCTAGGTCTAACAGCTTTCCAATACTTATCGGAAGAGTTGTTAAATAATTACGTTCCAAACCTAATCGTTTCAGTGCGGCTAAATATCCAAAGTTGTTGGGCAAAGACTCTAATTTGTGATCATGCAGGTAAAGCTGTGTGTCTGGAAATAGACCTATATTCAAGTCTTCAGGTAAATAATCTAATAATGTTAGCCCTTTCTCTCTGTAGATTGTAGAGATCCCTTCAGTTCTAAAACGCTGAAATAGACTAAATAGTCTGTTGAGTTCTGTTTCTCTAAACAGCTGTAGGATTGCTCTGTATCGTTCTTGGATAATTGAGATTGAGTCAGGGTAGTGTTGGATTAAAATTAAACCTAACTCAAAGTTATCTAGATCAGTAGATTCTAATAATTGGAATAAATTGCTGACTTCTGTTTGATACATATCATAAAATCATTAGAGAAAAGTATGGAAATTCATAGTTAACTTTGCTTGCACACTCTTTAATGTAACAATGTTTTGTAGATAAGGATCAAAAAAAAAGATAATTTAGTAAGCAGATGGTAAGAGGAAGGAG
>JAKVCT010000498.1 GCA_022448995.1 Saprospiraceae bacterium | reverse complement strand
CCTCACCAGAGTTTAATTATTCGGGAGATAACCAGTGGTTTATTGAAGCTACAGCAAATTGGTTTAAGGCAATATTATACCCTAATGAGATCAATACATTTCTGACCAATGAAATCTTATTGAGACTACCACAAGTTCCACTTTGGTATGGTTGGTTCAACCGTCCAGCTTACCATCCAGACAATTGGCAGCGAGAGAATCATCAATATGCATTGGGATACTTTTGGTATTATTTTACAGAAGTTAAAGGTGTTCCAAGAACAACTATTTCCGAAGGGTTCAATGTTGGAACCAGCCTAAACCCCCAAGAATACTATGTTCAGACAATAGGGCTTTCACCTTTCAGGGAATACTTTGTAGATTGGGTTGGGGATATGGTCAATGGATTTCAGTATTTACCGAGTTTTCAAACACAAAGAGCAAGAGATGAGTGGTTTGATTATGCAACTTTATGGGACGATAAACAATTTATTGATGAATATACCAATAGTGGTTCAGGAGGATGGATACGTCCTGCCGACTCTACTGTCACTACTGCTTGGTCATTTAACACATTCAAGATTAATAACAGTAATAACGAAACCTATACATTTGAAATTAAAGGTGATCTACTTAGTAATGAACAGGACAGTTCCTATTTTGAAGGGTTTTTGGTTATCCAAAATAGTATTAGTGGAACTAGTATTACTCCACTGAATATCATGAATAACCAAGAAAGTAATTTATCTGTAAATTTGACGAGCCAAGATACTATTGTATACTTTGTAGTAGTTTCTATGCCTGAAGTTTATGAAGGTGTTGAAAAACTATTTTCTTATGAAGCGCGTATTTCCACAGGAGCTATAACAGGAATGGAAACGCCACTAAATAATCAACCAAAGTTTAGCATAGGTCCCAATCCTGCTTTAGATAAAACGATTATTTACTTAGATGCACCAGCAAAAAGAAACCTAGACGTACAAATTTTTAGTCTAAATGGACAATTGATGTCCACACATAATCTTCAAGAAAATGACCAAATACTAGCTCTACCATTAGAGACCTACACCCCAGGAACTTATTTGGTTCATATCTTTTTTGAGGACTATAGGCAGATACAACCATTGATTATAAAATAGCATCAATTCACTAGGTTGTTTTAGTATAGAATACTAACTATAGATGTCTATAAAAAAGGAATCACCTCGCTTTTTGCACTTTACAGTCAAGAGCGAGGTGATTCCTTTTTTTAATTCAATGTTTTACCGAAAAATAAGTCATATCAAGCCAAAAAATAAAGCTCAGTTTGTTAACCTCATCAAGAATTGTGTAAAAGAATAAAATAAAACGGTGATTAAAAACTCACCTCTATTCAGAGTTTCCAAACCTGTGATAATGTTGAACGAAAAGATTTTTTACTACCATTTTTAGCAATAAACGCTACCTTATCACCTTGATTGATATAGAAGGTAATATTTTCAAACAAAACACGATCTCCATAATTTTTAGAGAGATTTTCAACCGTCAAATAGTTCATAAATTAGTTGCTTATTGCGTAGAATAGTTCGTAGGTTTTCGTAACTAATTGATAATCAAAAGGATGAGTAAAATTGATCTAATTTTATAAAATTCTAATTATAAATTGGTGAGAAAAATATTTTTTCAATTTTTACTTTACAGAGCCTTTCGGAGTTTAAGTAAAAATTCAAAAATCAACGAACTATCATTAAATTAGTTTTATTAATTGCGAATCAGCTTCTGAGTATACACTGTTCCATCTTCATTCCGAAACGTAACAAAGTAGATTCCCCGATCTAAAGCACTAATATCTATAGTATTTTTAGTCAACTGATCCACACGAAGATGACATTTTCCAAGCAAATCACAAAACGAAATTTCAATAGAATGATTAAACTGTCCTTCTAAACCTTGTATCTGCAACTGATTTCCATCAATTGGATTAGGCAAAAGCCGTATAGAATGTAAATTAGAAGCTGTAGAAACAGTAGAGGTAGGACAAGACAAATTCATCAGTTTACCCCAAATTTCATCATGTAAATTAATTGCTGCTTTATCATTGTCATTAGAACTTCCCTGTCGAATCATCATCAAGCCAGTACTCGGAGAAATACTAATATATTGTCCCTGTGAACCTGCTGCGGTATAAACATCACTGGGCGCATTAGGCGAAAATTGCCCTGGAATACTCACCACTGGGCTGGGCGGAATATAGGAACTTTGTCCATTCAGCCACCATAAATAACCATAAGAAGGATTAATATTCTGAGAAGGACTAATCATTGCATTATAATAAGTAGAATCACGCAAGATGGTATCGCCATCCCAAATACCTTTATTCTGCATCAAAATTCCAAAACGTGCCATGTCTCTAGCGGTGCTTAGGTAGAACATATTGTTGCCAATCGCTACCCAAAAAGAAGACAAAGCACGCATCCCAATTGGTTGTCTAATCTTGG
>JAKVCT010000497.1 GCA_022448995.1 Saprospiraceae bacterium | reverse complement strand
TTGGATAATCCAGTAGGAGGAACTTATTTTGTTCGTGTGATCGGTGAAGAAGGTGAATGGATGGAGAAATTGATTATACAGAAGTAATTTAGATTTTTAAGATATACTTTTTACTTTTAGGCAGGATAATCTTATTGGTTGTCCTGCTTATTAATTTAGTGAAAATGTCAGTTAGTTATTTAGATAAAATAAACAAAGGAAATTCAAGCCTTTACAGTCAATTATTGGGACAATACAGAAAGGATTTGGAAAGGATAGAAGACTTATTTGTAGAGCTGCCTATTTTTTTAGATACCAATGTGTTACTAAGATATTATACTGATCCATCTACTCGAAAAGGATTTAGTACTTTTTTTATTCAAAATCTAGCTTCTATTTATTTGAGTCATCAAGTAGAGATAGAGTTTAGTTTAGATGAGCGTAATACTGTAGAAAAATTATTTAAGGGAATCCTTTATTATAGACAAGAAATACCCGAAGATGATACAAAATGGGAAGCATTTGAACATAAAAATGTTTTGGGAACATTGGGAAGACGAAAGATAGAACAACTCAAAAAGGAGTTTAATAGTTTGGTTAAAACAGCTTCTAATCGAGAAAAATCGAAGCGTGTTTTTCCTGGTATGGGAGATTCAAATCGTCGATTTAAATACCCTTATGGAGATTTTATTATTTTTCACGAAATGATGTATTTTGCCAAAGAAGAGCAAAAGGATGTTCTTTTTTTGACTTATGACACAACCAAGGGCGATTGGCTGCGCAAAAGTGGAAATGTGCATGCTCATTATGTTGAGAATTTTTATCTAAATACAGGGCAGATGCTTTATATTTTAGATGCAAATTCTATTTTGAAAAAGTCTAGATCTTACTAGAGGAGCTCCCTAAATAGACTGTTTCAGTATTAAGCATATTTCTTCTCTCATCTTTTTCCATTGCTGCAAAAGGTGACCAAAAGACCTAGGACTCTAGGACTCCCTTATTTTATAATTGGTCATTTGTTAATTCTCAAGAATTAACAAATAGCTCAATTCAAATTACTCCGTAATTTTCAAAGCTATGACCAATTTGGGAACGTCAGACAACCACGAAGTGCTCAGCAAAGCTAAACCACGAAGTGCTCTACGAAGTAAACCCCGAAGGGCTCAGTGAAACTAATTTCTTTTCTGTAAACATCTATAGATTGTTGATTATCAAGTTATTTGTCTAATACTGAACCTCCCTGGATAGGGAATAGGAGCTACAATTCTGCACCACAATATTTACAATAAATAGCATCTATATCATGTCCTTCGCTAGCACAAGATTTACAAGCAATAGTTGTAAATTCTTTGTTATCTCCTCCTACAATTTCGGCAGAGACAATTCCTGTAGGTACAGCCAGAACACCATAACCCATAATCATAACTAAGCCTGCCAAAAACTGCCCAAGAGCAGTAGTGGGGGCAATATCTCCGTAGCCTACAGTGGTTAGTGTTACAACTGCCCAATAAATACTTCTCGGAATACTTGTAAATCCCGAATCCTTTTGACCCCCTTCTACAAAATACATAACCGAACCAATCATGACTACTAACATTAAGATAAAGGTTAGGAAAACTGTGATTTTGGGACGACTAGCTTTGAGGGCATCCATAATCGTTTTGCTTTCCTTAAGGAATTTGGCAAGTTTGAATACACGAAAAACACGTACTAGTCGCATGGCACGGACTGCCGATACATAACCAGTTCGACTATCAAAGAATGGCAACAATTGTAGATATCCAGGAAGAATAGCGAGTAAATCAATAATTCCAAAGAAGCTTGTAGCATATTTCAAGGGTCGATGTACACAGATTAGCCGTAGAATGTACTCAATGGTGAAAGCAATGGTAAATACCCATTCAGCATTAGCTATGATATGACCGTAATCCTTATTGATATCCGAAACACTCTCTAACATCGTTGTGACTACACTGGCTAGGATCATGACGAGTAGGACAACATCAAATAGTTTACCCATCTTCGTATCTGCTTCAAAGATGATTTCGTGCATGCGTTCCCGCCAAGGGGCAAATTGTATGTGTTTTGGCTTTTTCATAGTCAGGTTAGTTCAAAAAACAAGGGGCTGAATTAGCCCCCATATACGATTTTTAATCAGCTATTTGTAAATCAAGTTCCGCACCTTTGCGTAACATAAATTGATAGGCATCCTCATAATTATTAGGAATATCACCATCTAGAATTGCTTCTCGAATAGCATTTTTGATAATTCCTACTTCTCTAGAAGGTTTCAATCCAAAAGTTTTCATGATTTCCTCTCCAGAAATAGGGGGTTGCCATTGGCGTAATTTATCTCGTTCTTCTAGTTCTTGTAGTTGTTGGCGTAAGTTATTAATATTTTGTAAATAACGTTCGCGTTTGTGTTGAAATTTTGAGGTAGAGTCACATTCACAGAAAAGCAAAAGGTCATCGATATCTTC
>JAKVCT010000496.1 GCA_022448995.1 Saprospiraceae bacterium | reverse complement strand
AACAGAAAAGAATAGTATGGAATAAAGTTTGTTCATCTATGAATACGTCTCTAGCACAAAAATATAATTATCTTAGCGAATACTTAATTTAAATAAAACAACATGAAACGACTTGCTTACATTTTTACTGTAATAGCCTTGCCATTATATGCTCAGGAAGAAAAAGCTGTAATTGAAGATGATCTTGCTACCGAAGTTGTAGAAGAAGTAGAAGATGAGGTGGAGGATGTTGATGTTGAATGGGAAACGTATACTTCTGAAGAGTTTGCGATTGAACTTCTGTTTCCTAAGGGATCCAAAATAGAAGCAAACTCTAATGGAGATTGGAAAGTACTCTATGCTGTATCACCTAAAGGTGTTGAAGTACATATGATGGCAAGCAATAATCATAAAAAGGATTTAGGTAATAAGTTTTATGTAGCTAAAAAGCTAGGTATGCCAGCAGGTACTTTTACAGAAGTGGGGCAATCAAACCATAATGATTTAAGCCTTACGGTATTTTATGCAGAGGGAATAATTGAGCCCGATGGATACCAGTCAGCAGTATTTGCGATAGTTGGAAATCATGATTCAAAAGGGTATAACTACCTCTTTACCTTATATACAGATATTAAGAGTTTTGAAGATTACCGTGAACACTTTATTTTCTGGTACGAAAACATTAAAGGACTTTAGTTATTGTTCTCTCTGAATTGCTCATTTAGAGGTTTATGTTGTTGTAAGTCTTTTTTTACATCTCGGTATAATCTTGTCTTAACATTCTTGTTTGATTGGTTCCAATAACTTTCATTATAAGGATAAGGCTTCTCATATAAATTGTTTGGGGAAATGAAGTTGTACTCTAATATTTTCTCTTGTATTCTTCTGGGGACTACAGCCTTAGGTTTAATCTCGTTGTAAATGGTTTCCTCTTCAATTAGGTAGTCGGCAAATTTTTTATTTGATCTATTGTCAAATACTTCCCATTCACGATTATATGATTTGTATTGTAGATACCACTTACCATCTAATTCCTTGTATTCGTAAGTAGTATAGTATTGGGTGTTTAAAGAGTATGTCGTATCTGTAACTCCTCCAAAACTACTCCATTTACTTACTAAGTGCTGGTAGTCAGATTCAATGCGTGTAATAGCGTAGTCACCTTCTCTGATGAAAAGCTTTACGTAAGGAGTATAGTTTTCTGAGAACGAGTTTACCTTTCTTGAGTACGCTAGCTCATGAGGTTTACATTCTACGACATATATTTTCTTACCGTCTAGCTCTGTTATCTTACTTATAGAGAAGTTGTAATGTTTGTGAAGCTCAATGTCCATGATTCTAGACTGGTTTCGAATATCATCACAAGATCTGATTAGTAGATCAATGTATTCTCCTTCATCTTTGTATTGATAAGTTCTGTAGTCATTTGATTTTCTAACCTCTTTGAAGTCCAGAACAATGTTTCCTATCCCTCTGTAGTTAGTATGATAACCTTTGTCATATTGATCAAATGTAGCTTCGTACATTCTAACAAATTCATGGTTTTCGTTATATGCCGTTCTAAAATACCCGCTCAGCATATAAGGTCTAGTAGGGTAGTTTTTTAATATGTTTTGGTAAGCCATTGTTACAAGTTTCTTGGCTAGAGCAGACTGTTTCTTTTGGTTTTCATTAGTTATGACAACCTGTTTAATAGTTGTTACTTTATTTTTCAGTTCAATAGTGCTAGTTGATGATTTTATAAATTTCTCAACTTGAATTTTATAAGTTGAAAAACCAATCATGCTTACTTTAATGGTGTCTAGTCTGGCTGAATCTCTTACGATCAATTTGAAGTTACCGTCCAAATCGGTGATGGTTCCTTTTCGTTCTGCTTTTAGCCCTACATGAGCATAAGCTAGGGGAGTTTTTGAAGATGCGTCAACTACTTTACCTTCTATAATAATGTCTTGACCCAGTACAGCTATGCTTGTGAAAAATGTTAGTAATAGAACAGTTAGGCTTTTCATAGGATAATAATTTGTATCAAATAAACACTAATTTCTTGATTTTGTGAAGTGTTTATAAGTATTCAACAAGATTTATACCTACTTCGTGATATTAGTTGACTTGGTTCTAAGTCGTTAGTTCTAATCGTATAATTATCTTATTTTATCGAGAAAATATGCTATTCGTCAGACAGTTTGAAACCTATTGAATAAAAAACGTAATATAACTTAGAACTATACGGAATATGTACTTCCTTTGTGGTGCAATTACTAAACAGAATGATTAAGAGCTTTTTCTTTTCAAACGGTAAATTTTTATTGGGGTGGATAATCTTGATTTCGCTTTTGTTTGCAAATATCAAAATTAACAACACTCAAGGGGTGTCAGATAATGCTATTGCTAGAGTAACTGTTGAAAGAAATAATCCAGTTAATCAAGAGGTTAAATCTCGATTTTTCCCTCTAATGTTCTTTTACTCTAAATAATTGTCATGGGAAAAAAT
>JAKVCT010000495.1 GCA_022448995.1 Saprospiraceae bacterium | reverse complement strand
AATCAAAGGATAGTTGAGCGAAATTTGATTCCTTGCGGCATATTCGCCCACTTTTCTAGCAAAAATTGCACCTAGAACCAAAGCTAATCCCCAGTTAAGTAGCGCAACAAAAATACTGACAAAAGTCACTAAAAAGGCAGCTTTGGGAGTTGTATCACAATGCTTGACTAGTGCTTGTATAGCACGATTAGCAGGACGCGTCAAGGCCAAAACATGCCCTAGAACCAAGATGAGCATCATTTGCATAGCAAAACCTAGGAAGTTGAAAAATCCACCTTCCCAAAAGCCAAACATTTGGAATAGATAAGGCTCTGGATTTTGTGTCAAACTTGTTTTTAAGGATAATCCAGGTTCTATATTAAAATTATTATATAGTGGTAAATCTTTATTCTTTTTATCATATTTCCAAGCAGCCAGTTGAATTCCATAAGCATCTTCTACTCGAACAATATTGGGTGCCTCAATTTTTATAGAAATGCTGTCCTCATCATTTATAGCATATTTGAGTTTTTGAGTTTTTTGCAAACTCACCGTTTTCTTTTGTCCCTTATATTCTATCAGAACATGATTGTATTTGGATTCTGTAAAGAGTAGAGCCAAAACAATGGTAAATCCAGTCAGCAGAACCGCAATAGTGAATGGACTTGGTAAAATTCTTTGTGCTGTTTTGACAAATTTGTCCGCAAAACTCATAAAAACGCTGCTTTAGGTGTTAGAATTGGATGGAAGTTATAAAAATCATTCATTTGCGTCACTTTTTTACCTTTTTTTTCGGAAATTTGCAGAAAAAACAGCAGAACTTTATGCTAATTAATGAAAAAATGAGTCTTGCCGAGCGAATCGACTTATTAATTCGCTTGGGAGAATACTTACAAGAAGATACAGAAGCTTATCATGCAGCAGTCCGATTGGCTGGCTTGCATAATGGATGGTTTACTAAGGCTAATGTAAAAAAAGCTTTGAGTGAAATTCAAACAGCATTTTTGGAACCATCTGTTCTGAAAACAGCTCCACAACATTATCCACAATTAGAAGCAGAACTAGTTCCAAAGTCTATAGGGCTAGTGCTAGCAGGGAATATTCCTGCAGTGGGATTTCATGATATTTTATGTGTCTTTCTAGCAGGACACAAAGCCTTAATCAAGCCCTCAAGTAAGGATAAGTATTTGATCCATTTCTTGCTTCAGAGCTTGTATAATTTTGATGAGCGAGCTAAGCAATATCTTGAAATTGTCCCTGTATTGAAAGGCATGGATGCCGTAATTGCTACAGGAAGTAATAACTCTGCATTGTACTTTGAGCAGTATTTTTCCAAGTATCAACACATTATTCGCAAGAATAGAAATGCAGTGGCTATCTTGGACGGTACAGAAACAGATGAAGAACTTTCCCGTTTAGGAAAAGATATTTTTAACTACTTTGGCTTGGGTTGTCGCTCTGTTTCTAAATTATACTTGCCTCAGGGATATGATAGGAATCGTTTGATGAAGGCGCTCGACGAATTTGCAGATGTTATGGAGCATAATAAGTACAAGAATAATTATGATTATAATCGTTCTATTTATCTCTTGAATCAGGTTCCACATCTTACCAATGATTGTATGATGCTTTTAGAAAATGAACAACTGGTTTCTAGGATTGCTACGTTACATTATGAATACTATACAGATGAAGAGACCTTAAAAAATAAGCTTCTGCAGCAACAGGAAGCTACACAATGTATTTCTACTAAGATGAACTTACCATGGATAGACACTGTTGATTTAGGACATACACAATCTCCGTCTTTATGGGATTATGCAGATAATGTAGATACGCTAGACTTCTTACTCAACTTAGCTAGTAAGAATTAAAAATGAAAAGTTAAAAATTTGGATGTGGTTGATACCTAACCATCTAGCAGGATACTCATCTATTTTTAACTATTAACTATTCATTTAAAAAAACTGTCGTTTGGCTGTTCTCCAAACAGACTAAATTATAATTGATTATGATTGTTTATATAACGAGAAAAGAAACCTTCAATGCTGCACACCAATTATGGGTTAAACAATGGTCAGAGGAAAAGAACTTTGCCATGTTTGGAAAATGTGCAAATAAAAACTTTCATGGACACAACTATGAACTGTTCATTACAATCAAAGGAACACCTGATCCTGTAACTGGTTTTTTGATGGATGTCAAAGATCTTGGTACAATCATCAAGCGAGAAGTTTGTGATGTTTTGGATCATACCAATATGAACTTGGATGATAATTTCTTGCCAGAAAATGTACTGCCTACTACCGAGAATTTGGTTTATTATATTTGGCAGCAATTAGCGCCTTACATTGCTGAAAACTGTCAATTGCATTGTGTGAAATTATACGAAACACCCAAGATATATGCTGAATATTACGGTGAGTAAAATCGGTTAAATAAAACTGATCTTAAAATCATGGAGATTTTAGACGAAGAGATTAATAATCAGGAAAAAACAAAGCAGGAAAA
>JAKVCT010000494.1 GCA_022448995.1 Saprospiraceae bacterium | reverse complement strand
GTCGGCTTCGCCTCCGAACCTTTTCAAGGGGTATTAGGTAGAACCTTTGCCTTGTTATATTAAAAAACCACGAAGTGTTCAGCGTAGCTAAACGCTAATTTCTTACCATACAAAAAATACTTAAATAATCTTTAATAGTGAACAAATAATGACTGATTCTAAAGATTAATAGCTATTATTAAATTTCAGTTCAATACATATTGACCTTCTTTGCCTACAATCTTTCATCTTTTGGGAGGTTGCTGACAATATTCAATTCTCTGTTGAATCAACTCCTTCTTAGGATTTAACGCCAAAGCTTTCTGGTAAGCTACTATTGCTTTCTTGTACTTCTTTAGCTGCTCTAAATTCTGTCCCTTGATATACATCACTTCCCAATCATCTGCTAAACTCTCTACTAAAATATCACTGAGTTGATTGCTAGTTTGATAATCCTTTTGACCAAAAAAATAACGTTCTAGCCAATAAATTTGTATAAGATCATCGGGATATTCCTTTGCTTTTAGTTGCTTATATTTTTGTAGCAACCTTTTTACTTTTCCCTGTTCAATTTCATCTGCTAGTTCATAAGCAATGGTTCGTTGGGGAGTCTCTAAGGAAAAGTCTGAATACACTATTTTAAAACCAATGTCATTGATCCAACTCAAGGAATTGGAGAGTACAACAACAGCCAATTTTGTCTTCTTATTATATCCTACAAACGATGTAAAACCACCTGTTCCCCCATTATGCCAAAGAATTTCGGTCTGTTCTTCTGGTCTAAATATCAACCAGCCCTGCTTATAAAAGAGCTTATTTTCGCCTAAGGCTGTACTACCTGTTGGTATCATATCATAGATAGAGTCTGACTGAAATAAAGGATGGTTTTCTTGCTGATACTTTAAATAATTGATCAAATCTTTAGTACAACTGATTATACCTCCTGCATAGCGACTTGTCCCTGTAAAATGCCAATAACTGTATTCTGTTCCCGAATTGAAAGGCTCTGCTAAGTTTGGATGCTGAACATTAGGATGTACCAATACAGAATGTTTCATACTAGCATCCTGTAGTAAGTTCCCCATGAGTGACTCAAAATTTTGCTGAGTGCTCTTCTCTAAAACTCTCCCCAAAATAGCATATCCCAAATTAGAATACTGCCACTGAACAGTACTATCTATACTTAGCTTTTGCAATTCAATTTCTAATAAACTATCTGAGTAGCCATTGTAGGGATCCGACCAATCCTTTGGTGAGAATTGATCTGATAAACGAGGGATTCCTGCTCGATGGTCTCGTAAATGACGAAGTGTAATCTGAGCTAAGGTTTTATTATCTATCTTAGAAAAAAGACTTGCCAAAGAAGTATTCAAGTCCACTTCTAAATATTGACTCAATAAGGTTGCTGTAAACGTCTTCGTTACTGAACCAATTTCGTACAAGGTTGAGCTATCAGGTAAAGTACTCCCCGATCGGTACTGACCATAATTGTAAAATGCAGCCTCCCCATTGGGATATAAGATCCCAATAGAAAGGCTTGGATTAATTTCAAGCTGAATCCGACGCTCTATTTCTTGCTCAAGTTCAATACTTATAGCTTGCCCAAAGACAGAACTTATTGAACTAAAAAAAAGAATAAAGAGATATAAAAATGACTTATTCATTGAAGTTATTTAAAATGATAATTCATTGAGGTCTTACACCACACCAATCTTCATAGACTAGATCAATCAAAAGAGTACTATTCTGATTCATACTTATTCAAAAGTCCATAATCAAAAGGTGTCCAAACACAAGCTTTCAATCCACTTGCCTTGAAGGCAGAATTAACCCAAGTATTGCAAGTGTTAAAACAGGAATAACTTCCTTTTGCTTTGTAGAAATCATCTACACTAGAATAACCTTTGCCTTCCAAGATGATTTTTTGACCATTTTTATCTGTTTTGAATGTATTGGCAATATAAGCATTCAATTTTTCTAATTCAGTGGAATTCACCTTAACTTCTACCCAATTAGAATAGACTTGCGAATATCGAGTAACATGCATTAGAGTTGGACTATTCAAGAACATAGCACTAAAAGCATTACTAAAGGTTAAATCATCCCAAGTGGCTGTGTTGATATAAAAATTCTCATCTCCCCAACCAAAAGAAAGGTATTCTGCTGTTTCATGATATTGAATACCTGCTAGCAATTGTGGCGATAGATTTTTTTGCGGGATAATTACATCTAAGTGAACTCCATTTGTATTTAAGTAAATAGATTGATCAGTAATCCCAGTCTTAATTTCTCGATCTACAGTCATCCAAGTTAGCAAGAATGCTAGGAGAAAATAGGTGGTTGGAATGAGTAAGATGTATAAAATCCATTTGAGGATTTTTTTGGTAATTTTTAGTGCTTTTTTTCCTGTTCCCATATAAAAAAACTTATTCAAATAGTATTTTAATTATTAAGTAGGTGGACATAATTAATTTTATAATAATTCACAAGGTTTTTTGATGCTGAACGAGGCGAAAAACGTAGGG
>JAKVCT010000493.1 GCA_022448995.1 Saprospiraceae bacterium | reverse complement strand
GTTGTAACCGACACAGTAGGCTTTGTTAGAAACCTTCCACACCGACTAGTCGAAGCATTTAAGGCTACCTTGGAGGAAGCAGTAGTATCAAATTTTCTTATCCATGTTATCGATGTTAATAGTCCTGAAATCGATGCTCACGCACGAACCACACTAGATGTACTTCGTGAGCTTAGGGCCGATAAAAAACAAATTATTACTGTCTTCAATAAGGTCGATGCTGCACTCAACGAAAACAAACATGATGATTTACGCCTTCATTTCCCTGAAGCACATTTTATTAGCGCTCACACAGGAGAAGGAATAGATCAACTACTTGAGCATATTGAAACTATTTGTGAATCTGAATTCTCGCAATTACGTCTATTGATTCCTCATAGTCGATACGACTTAGTCGCAAAAATTCATCGTGAAGGAGGGGTACGTAAAGAAGAACCACGAGACGAAGGTACTTATTTAGTCGGATCAATTCCTGAACGATTAATTAAAATGGTATCCCCTTTTGTACTCAACGAAACAACACGATAAGTGAGTTGATAAAAGTCTACGAATTATTTGCTAATCAAGAATGAATGAATAATTGTACTATTCAACATATGTATAATGCCATGTAACATCAGTCAGGTGTATCAAAACACTTTAGTGCTATGCAAACATCGCCACATCTAGATCATAGTCATTACCTATTAACTGCTCTTTGGGCACTAATTTTTGCTAAGTGTTTCTTTTTTGAATATCTTATTTGTAGCTACGCAGTTCCCATCAATTCGGTATTATTTATATGGTCTTTGAGTATATTAATGTCCACGGTTGCCACAATAGTCTATTTTAGTGTGCAAAATAGCGGTAAAGTACTACAAAATATTTATTTCTCACTAGGTAAGACCTGGAGCGCTTGCGGTTTGATTATTATTTTGATCGTATCAGGTGCTTATTTATTTGGCAGTATACCTACTAATATGTTACTTGCATGTATTGCATTCATCCTAGCGCTCGGCAACTTGAATCAGTCGATACGGATAAGAAGTTTTCGCTTTATATATAGTGCACTGGGATGGTCTCTAAGTGCTGCATTATCCTTACTAAGTCCTCCGCCCTTGCACCTGCTCATATTTGCTTGGTCACTCACTCTGTTTACTGCTGCTCCCTATTTTATCCTCTACAGAGCAAAAAGATTAGAAATCTATAATGCCCTACGAGCACTAAACACATAATGATACATATCAAATGTGACTCGACCTATTTATCACTCACAGTATTTATGTTCTTATGGTGAAAAATATAGATGCAGTGTATGAAGAATTGTTACGCTTAAAAGGTGAGGGAGTGGATCGAATCTTTATCAATTCTGACACTGCAGAGTTACTAAGTAAATTATCCAATTCTAAGTCTTCAAATGAAGCTAAAAATAGTGCAGAAAGTAAAAGCAGCAAACTGTTAAAAAGTAATACGGATTCATCCACCACTAAGGGTAAAAAAGAGCTAGCAGGTACAGATAAGGAAGTAATAACTACATTATTTCCAAAGCCAACGTCTATAAACCTACCTAAAGGCGACAAAAATTCACAAATGAATTGGCTACACGAAAAAATAGAATCTTGCTCTACGTGCAATGCTCAGGTTGGAAATAATGAAAAAATAGTCTTTGGGTCGGGTAATGTAGATGCCGATATATTTTTCTGTTGTGACGCTCCTAATGAAGAGGAAGCTTCAGCAGGAATTCCCTTCACTGGATCGTCAGGAGATTTAATGTTAAAAGTTGTGAATGCCATGGGAATCAGTAAAAACTCTATTTACACCACTCACATTGTAAAATGGCGATCCAAAGATCACAAAACTAGCGTCAGTAGAACTCCAAATTCAGAGGAAATTGGATTTTGCGCGCCTTATTTACAGGCTCAAATTGCCATTGTAATGCCTAAAGTAATCATAGCATTAGGGAAAATTGCAGTAGCAGGGCTAACCAATAGATTACCAGCAAATATTGTAATGAAAGATCTACGAGGTAAATGGGAGTGTGTAGAAAATATACCGACCATTTTTACATATCACCCAACTTACTTGCTTCACAACAATACGTTACGCGTTAAGCGTGAGATGTGGGAAGACATGTTAGCAGTCATGCAAAAGCTAAGTTTACCTATAAGTGAGAAGCAAAGAGATTACTTTCTATCGAAGTAGTAATGTATGCCTTGGACTACTTGATACAATGAACTATAGATATTAATTAAGTCTTAGTAGAGACCACATGTTTTTGCGCAAAAATCAGCGCCTTACCATTTTCGTTTAAATCAACATGTATAGATTTTCCTGGCTTTATAGTACCAGCAAGTAATGCCTCAGCTAACGAATCTTCTAAATGCTTTTCAACTGCACGCCTTAGAGGCCTTGCACCGTACTTTTCATCATACCCACTCTCAATTAGAAACTCTTTAGCAGCATCTGAGAAAATAAACTTTAAGCCCTTTTCTTTGAGTCGATCACACACATTGCGAAGCTCTAGATCTAC
>JAKVCT010000492.1 GCA_022448995.1 Saprospiraceae bacterium | reverse complement strand
GTGATTATTTTAAGCGAAATCAAGGGAGAAAAAGAAAATTTGTTAGATGAAATACTAGTATATCAACAAAGAGTAAATTCTTGATAAAATTAATCATATTAATTTTTTTTGGTATAAAATTAATATGATTAATTTTATATTTATTTTAATATGTATCTTAGGTTAAGATGATAGAGATACTGATCTTTTGATTATTAATCTTAACTACAAATCATAAAAAATCATAAAATGAAAACAAATCTACTAATTGGTTTAGCCTTCTTTTTATTTGGCCAATTAAATGCTCAAACTACTATCGTTTTACAGCCTGGTCCTAAAGATGGGAAGGATGCTATGGTTTGGAGGCATGGGGGAGATCTTAATTATGGAGATCTGGAGAGTATTACCACATACACATGGACAAACAATTCACTCCTTAGTCATAAGAGAGCATTTATTGAATTCGATTTATCTATGATTCCATCAGATGCAGTAATTACAGATGCTAAGTTCTCTTTCTATTTTAATCCAATAGATCAGTATGAAGGTTTTGAATTCCATACCGGAGTTAATGGGCTCTATCTTGATCGAATCAGCTCCCCTTGGGATGAGCACACTGTAACATTCAATTCCCAACCTACTACTACGGAGGTCAATCGGGTTAGTATACCTGCCAGCACAAGCCAGACTCAAGATTACGAAGGTATTGATGTAACTAATTTGATCATTGATATGCACAATTCTTCCATAGGTAATAATGGATTTATGATACGTATGGCAGACGAGGATTATCCCTATAGGAGTGTTATAATTGCATCAAGTGATCATCCCCATCAAAACCTTCGTCCTAAACTTGAAGTAACCTACGAGCAGGCAACATCCATAAAGGATAGAGATAAAATGGATATTGATCTTAAGGTTTATCCAAATCCAAATGAAGGAACATTCAACTTACAGATTACGGGTAGCGATATTAATGACTATACAATCGAAATTATTGACGCTTTAGGCAAGAAGGTAGAAGCTTATGAGCAGATTGATAGTCAAGTACAGCTTCAAACTAAAGGCGTCTACATCATTAGATTGTCTGACGAAAAGGGGAACTACACGATTAAAAGAGTAGTCGTACAATAAATAGTCTTTGCCGAGGTGTATAGTGTCTTTCCCTGCGGGATGCACTATACACTTTGCCTTAAGTGGTATCAAGAGTAGTTTGGTCGGATAGGAGTAAAGCTAATCTTAAGCATATAACCGTACATTGATTGGGAGTAAATCCGTTTTGAAAAAATTAGGACTAAGATGAATAAATTCTTTGTGCTTTTGTTTTTGATGAAAATCAATATTGCGTTTACCCAGGATCTGCAAGATGTATTTGATTCGTTTAAACTTCCTTTTAATTGGGAAAAAAGTTTTACGACGGATAGCGCTTCTTTTACTTTTTATACCCCCTGTTCCAAGGGGAAGTTGGCTGAACTTACTTTGAGGAATAATTCCAGATTCATAAAAATTATAATCTTTGAAAAGTGGGTTCTTAATGACAGTGACTTTATACAAGCAGAAGAAGATTATTATAGTAGCAGTTCTTGCAGAAATTTTGATAGCAATCACAGACTCCCAATAGGCTCTTTCACCACGGAAAGATTTTATATAGCTCCAATGTTATGCCCTGCCTGCAATTTTAGAGAAGATAGGAATTGTATACGTATTCAAAAATCCTATTTAAGATGGGAGGATAAATGGTTTGAATGATAAGGACACTGCTGACGTTTAACTCAGTAATAAGGAACTAATCGAATTTTAATTAGATTAGTAGTCTAATAACGCTTTTATAATTAGATTATATAGAATATTGAAGTTTTACGAATTAAGTCATATAGGAGGATTTCACCTTAATCATAATGAAGATTATTCCCTGATTGCGGAGGCTGGAAAAAGTAGGATGTTAATTGCTGTAATGGATGGATGTTCCAGTGGTTCAGATTCATATTTTGCATCGACATTAATTGGAAAGTTATTGAGAAAAATAGCTAAGGAGGAATCCTATCGAGAATATGCTACCCGAGAAACACCAGCCTTAAATAGTCAGTTAGAAAAGATCTCCCTAAAGCTCTTTGATGAATTAGTGCTTATAAACAGACAGCTGGACTTAAAATCAGATGAGCTGTTGTCAACCATTATATTGGGCTTGATCGATATAGAGGAGAAAAATGCTGAGCTGCTGATTGTGGGAGATGGGTATATTAACGTAAATGGAG
>JAKVCT010000491.1 GCA_022448995.1 Saprospiraceae bacterium | reverse complement strand
TGAACTAGTACACCTTGAATTTTGCGTTTTTGTTGTTGGCCACTACTTAGGATATCTACTACTTTGCTATTGAAATGAACCTCACCGCCATGTTCCAGAATGGTTTCTCTAATATTGGCAATGATTTTAGGGAGTTTATTTGATCCAATATGTGGATGTGCATCCACTAAAATATCTGATTTAGCTCCATGCTCCACCAAAAGTCTCAAGGTTTTCTCTATTTTACCTCTTTTTTTGGAGCGTGTATATAATTTACCATCTGAATATGTCCCGGCTCCACCTTCACCAAAGCAGTAATTAGAGTTAGAATTTACGGTTCCGTCCTGTTGGATTGCTTTGAGATCCCTCCGTCTTGCACGAACATCCTTTCCCCGATCAAAAATGATTGGGCAATAGCCTAGCTCTAATAACTCTAATGCAGCGAAGTATCCAGCAGGACCAGCACCAATGATGATAACTTTCTTGCTTTTTAGGTTAGTCGTTTTTAGTAAGTTCTTGAATGGGATAGGAGAAGGGGGAGCTGTTTCATCACTCACTTCGAATAGAAAACGAACAATAGGTTGTTGAGAACGAGCATCTATAGACTTACGGATCGGAGTTATCTGAAAATCATCTGTTCGTAATTTAAGTTTGGCTTTTATTTTTTTTTTACCAAATTCATATTATCTGCATCCTTAGGCTGGAGTGCTATTTCTATTCGTTTTTTCATAGATGGCAATACTTAATACTAATAATTACTTGGAGGTTGTTTAAATTATTGAAAGCTTAGACTTGCAGCTTTCTTAGCCTTCTTATTACGAAGTTTAAAAAGAGCATAGTGTCAAAATTCTAGCTACTTGCATGGCTATCTGCTATCTGTTTTCTAACAACATCTTATTCAAAGCACAAAAATAGTCATTTTTATATTTATATAATGGATTTCAGAAGTAGAAGTTGTTCAAAAGATGTGATTATAACTAATTATCAGGTGATTTTCTTAATGTTGAACCCCGAAGAGCTCTGCGAAGCTAATCTCCCTAAGGTATAAGGCTTCTAGGAGAGATAGTAAGCTTAATTCATAGAAGAGGTAATAAAAAAAGACCTAATCTTCAATTAGATTAGGTCTTTTTTTTAGTTGTTTTTATAGGGAGGAATTAGCTGAAATGAAGGAATATCAACGGTGAATTCCTCATCTGTTGTTGTTTTTTTCATTAAGAAAGTACCATACATTCTACCCATATCTGTGCGTAAGGGGCATCCTGAAACGTATTGGTGGCTTTCATTGCTTTCAATAACAGGTTGTTTTCCCACAACACCCTCACCTTCTACCTCTCTAAATATTCCGTTTGAATCCCAAATATACCAATGTCTACGTAAAAGCTGTACAGTATCTAGACCTAGATTCTTGATAGTAATCCGATACGCATGTACATACTCGTGTGCTAAAGGTTTAGAATAAACAGGCTGATACATGGTTTCTACACTTACTTCTATGTTATGTGTGATAATTGTTTCCATGAATAATTATACGACCTTTTGGATACCGTTTTTGATAAAATCTTCTACAATGTGTTCTGCCTGTGCTAGAGCAATCTCTAAATCATCATTTACCAAGGATAAGTCAAAACGACGTTCATAGGTTAGTTCTTCTTTGGCTCTAGCCAAGCGCTTGCGCATACTAGCTTCATCTTCAGTTTTACGATTTTTCAAACGTTCAAATAACGTTTCGGGGGTGGGAGGTTTTACGAATACAGTCAGTGCTTTTTTCTTATATATTTTCTTAATATTCCAAGCACCCTTCACATCCATATCAAAAATGACATTTTTACCCATCATTCTCAACCGTTCAACTTCTTCTTTTAATGTACCGTAATATTGATTTTCATAAACTTCCTGCCACTCCAAAAATTCTCCTTCTCCTACTTTTTTCTGAAAGTCATAAACAGACATAAAATAATAGTCTAATCCATTTACTTCACCATAACGTTGGCTTCTAGTGCAAGCAGAGATGGAAAAAGCCAAATCTGTACGAGTTTTGAGTAAATGCCGAACAATAGTTGTTTTGCCAGCTCCTGATGGCGCAGTAAATATGATAAGTTTACCTTCTTTTTTGTTGGATTCCTCCATACTTTTTACTAGACGATTATGGTTGCTAATTATTGTTTCCACGATGGTGTTGTATTATGCAAAACGTAAAAATAAGAATTTTTGTAATCGTTATCACTAAAAATAACAAAGTATCTTAGTCTAACAGTAGATTTTTTAGATAGTTTAGGAATTTGAGCAACAAGCAATACTTACTTGTATAAATATTGAGTAGTAGGACAAAAGATTACTTTTGTGTTAATAATCAATCACTTTAGATATTTATTTCTTTTAGAACCAATGTTTTTTTTGTACTTTAAAGTGTTAATTACATAAGCTACAGAGCAAGCAGTCTTATTCCTATTTTTACATAGAAGTTGTTTAAAAATCATCTTTACCGCATCAAATCCATTGATTTTGGCCACTTTTTCACCTTTTTTATCGCCGAT
>JAKVCT010000490.1 GCA_022448995.1 Saprospiraceae bacterium | reverse complement strand
ACCCCTAGTGGCAAATTAGAAATAGTCCAATTGTTTGAATTTATTGGAGATTTGAATGTCTCATTATTGAGTTTAACTTCAATTATTTTACCATCCTCTTCACCTTCATAAATATCATCTAATGACGCAATTGTGATAAAAGGATTATCTGTAAATAATTGACTCCAAACATCAACGTATCCATATGCAGGGTAGCATTTACGATCAGTGTTTATTGACCAAGTCATCATACCTCTAAGGTCAGGATAGCCTCCTTCAGTTTTTAGCGTGTATTTTCCTGGTTGAGGTCCTTTTCCTAGAAGGTAGTTCATAGCTTCTATTAATTCATCGTGTTCAACAGCATCATAGCTGTGGCATCCTGGTAAGGCTACACCAACTTTAGAAGCAGGAAGTCCGCTGTATGTACCAATGTTTCCAGTAGCTGTATAACCTAGTATTACTGCTTCGGTCATTGCAACTACAAAATCTGCATTTCCTTGCGTGTAGGTACCTCCTGTAGCTCCGTCTAAACCAAACATACTTCCACTGTTATAAAGTTGAACATTGAGCATGTCAATGTCATCCCTGAGTGCTTCGATAATTGGCAAGTAGGCTCCTCGATAACTTCCAGCCCATTGAGAAAGTCCACCTTGTACGTATAATGTTTCTGGTGCCATAGTTAACAATAATTTGCTGCCATGGGTATTAAGGTGATTGTCTAGAATCTCTTGTATAGCTGAGATAAGAAGCTGCTGCTTTTCATCTCCAGGGTTTTGAATATTTATATTATTGAAATTTAAAGAATGACCTTCTAGATCTATATCTAGACCATCAAACCCCCAATAATCAATCATTTCATTAACCGAAGTTACGAACTGCTCTTTTTCGTATAAGGAGTCTAGAATGACTGCATCATTTTGACCACCTATACTTATGATTATCTTTTTTCCTTCACTTTGTAATTGCTCTATTTGAGACTTGAACTCTTGCTCAGAATAGGAACCTGGAGGTTTAAATCTTAAATCATAGTCACTAAGTAGCTTTTTTGAAGCAAAAGCTATATTAATTACATTGTACCTTGAATCAACATCTTTTAGTTGAACAAATCGACTTCCATTCCAATTTTCCCAATATCCAACTATTGCTGGGTTTGGAAGTTGACTTTTACCTACAAACGAAGCAAGTAGTAATATTACAAAAGATAGATTTCTCAGTATTATCAATAAAATAGACATGATCCGAAAATCTAGCTTTATTGATAAAACATGTTTACAATAAGAAATAAAGGATATACAATTATTAGAAAATATTATTCTTTCAATTTTGATTACTATTTCTACGAATAAAGCGGATTTGAATATTGATACGATTGCTAATTATTCATCAAACGAATCTTATTGGGCTAATGGTAGGTCTAAAGAAATAGTACAAGAGTCAATCGAGAACTCGCTGTGCTTTGGGGTTTATCTTGATTCTTGTCAAATAGGTTTTGCTAGAGTAGTGACTGATTATACCGTGTCTGCTTGGATGATGAATGTTTTTGTATTGCCAGAGCAGCAAGGTAATAGTTATGGTAAAGTTTTGATAGGTGAGATAAAAAGGCATCCAAAATTAAATTCAGTAACGAGGCGGGGGTTAAACACATTAGATGCACATGAGCTATATAAGCAGTTTGGTTTTACTGAACTCAAGGATCCTAGTATGCATATGGAATTAAATTGTAAATAAACATTCATGAGACAAACAGAACGCGATACCTACAACAATGAGTTTGGGGTTGTAGCATAATATTGAAAAATACTATTCTGGCCCCAACTTAGGTGGTTGGACATATTAGATGGAATCGATTGTGAAAAAAGCTTGGGATGATGAAATACGTCCTCAATTCTTTGATAATTAGTGTGAATGAAGGTCTGGTTTTGATTTTGCTGAGATGGTACGGTTCTCCACAGAAGAATTGAAATTACAAGAGTTCGATGAGGATATTACAATGTTTATTAGCTTTTTAGCTGGTGATATTTTTTTAAACATTCTAGTGTTTCTTTCAACGAATGGCTGGTAAAAAAATCACGAACTCAGCAAATGACTATTATCAGGACATAACTATTGCTGAGGCACTGGCTATAAAGGGTGAGATGAACCATGTACGAAAGTAATTGATAAACCTAGATTGGTGGAAGTTGTGAAAGCGAAAAAGCAAGTCCAAAATTATGATGAGTTCTTAAATGCCAACAATAGATAAGATCTATTCTCGTTTT
>JAKVCT010000049.1 GCA_022448995.1 Saprospiraceae bacterium | reverse complement strand
AGCATCAAAAACCCTGAAAGGCTCAACGAAGTTAAATCTTGTGAATTATTATAAAATTAATTACGTCCACCTACTTATAGTTTTATATCTTCTTTAAACAACTTCTATAAATGGGATCTGTGGTGAATAAGTGCTTAGAAGCCAGGATAAAAATTAAATACCTATCTCGGAATTTAGAAATAACTTCAAAATAAACTTTTTTATGAATAGCATAGTACCAGAAAAAAAAAAATTACAGACCTTATTATATATATATGTAGTAGTATTTTTTGGTGCCTGTTCCAACCCTTACTTACCATTTACAGAGACAGATGCAAAATTGCGAACTGTTAAACTCTTTCCTGAGATACAGGATACTGCTGACATTGGGTTGATTTATGCCTCTCAAGATGCAAGTCATCATTGGTTTGTAACCTATAATAAGGTAAATGCTATACCCAAAGTTTGTTTTTTTCAGTCTGATGCAGAAGATGGGCTGCATTTAGGGGCACATCATATCTCACTAAATCATAAGTCAAAAGTAATTGTTGAGAATGTTTCTTTTAGGAATGTAACCAATGACGATCAATACGAATTATTGATCGAATTACATTATGACTATGATTTTTCTTATCAAGCTAGAGAATTGCTTATTTATCAAAATCCGTTTAGTATAGATAGCACCAATCCACCACGTGAAATTTTTTCTTTCTTTCATGAGCAAGTTCGTCAGCGTATTATTGGTTTCGATGAAAAATACGGTAATCCACATCAAGTCAAAGTAGTTGAGAATAATGCAGATATTGACTTTTTTGAAAACTTTATTCTAATAAAAGGCACTATCAATGGTTTTCCAAATCACCTTTCTGAATACAAATGGGATCCTACTGCAACTGGAGCAGGAGGTCAGAAAGGAAAATTTATTTTAGAAATAGACGAAGAACTGCATGAAGCAGAAGATGAAGAACAGTCTGGAGGAATTGTACATAAGGTAAAAGGAAGCAAGATGCTAATGAAGGTTAATTCTCATGAGGAAGGTTGTCATTCTTTTGTGTTGGAAGATATACAAGGACATGTTATTGATGTAGGAGAGGAGGTACATGATGCTTTACTTTGCTCTGAGGTAACTTCATTATCAGAAGGAGGACGCTACTTGATTTACACAAATGTAGTAGAGGATAAGGTTAAGTTATTAGATTTCAAAACACTAACAAAAACAGACTTACTTTCAGGGATTGGTGCTTATGAAGCTATTTCTGATGTAGTTTGGAATTTTACTGGAAAGCATAGACAATTTGCGTTTATTGTTGTGAATCCAGAAGAATTTATTGATAATACCTGTATCTTTGTTTATACATTCAATAGAGAGGGGCAGTTAACTGAAAAACGTTATGATCGTCCTGTTTTTTATCCTTGTGAGACACGCGAAAATTGCGTGCCTCAAAAGGACTATACTTTTTGGTTCAACCAAAAAGGTAATTTAGTTTATAAAACAGGGGAAGATAGAGAAGGACGTTTAGAGTTATAAGACTTATCCACTTAGGATTTTATCTTATCCACAGCATTAGCTTCACATTCTTCCTGTGCCATTGGAACAATTAGATTACAAGCACTATCTATCATTTCTGTTTCAGTAGGGAAGGGGAGCTCCTTGTTCTGTAATAATAAAGTTGTAGCTTCAGAAGCTGCACTTGAATCCCCAGATTGGACTGTAGCATACTCATGTTTAAATAGATGTTGGCTATTCAGGGGAGCTGTATGCAATTGCTCATTGTTTTGAGTATCAAATAAAAATATGGAACCAGTTAAGTCTGCTACTTTTTCTTGGGATATCTTTTCTATTATACATGTCTTTTCTACCATCTTAGGTTGGGTCAGAGGATCACCATTTTCATCTTTAACCAGTTCACCATTTTCATCCTTTACATATTCTACTCCTTGCTCTATTTCTTTTTTATCAGTGTATGTACTTACTTTTTCACGATCTGCAGAAATTTCAATTATATCTATTGTTGTATTGATTTTGTAATGATAATTCCATCCTTTGTTAACATCATTAGTATAACGTGTCCATTCCTCATCTTTGAAAGCATCATGGTCATAGAGCATTACTCCTAAATCATAATTAATTGTTTTACCAGAATTATTTGTCCATTCTAATAAAACATTTGTAAAACCTAGTTCTTTTGAAGTTGCTTTTAGATGCTGTCCATCTTGATAATTTGCCTTAAACTTTTCCATCTCTACAAATTTAGCATAGGCCTTACGAGCAATAAACCGATCATTTTTCTGAATGGCCTCATCAAACAGTTGTTTTCCTTCCTTATATTTGACTTCAGCTGTCTTTTCCTTAGACTGTTCTGCATCAGCGTCTACATCAACAAACTTAAAATTAGCTTTGTAACCATCACTTGCAACCAACGGACTAATACTTTGTACACTTTTTTGTCTTGTCTTTATTTGGTCATAATAATTAGTAATGCGTTCCCAGTTCTCATCTCGCTCTTCTTCCTTGAGGTAGTTGACCATTTTTAGATCTTTCGTGGTGGCTTCATTAAATGCAGTTTCTAAGCTTCTAACATCTGCTCTACTTTTTTCGCCTCCTTTTGAGAATTTTTTGACAAGTACATGCACGGCCTTATCATACTTTTTTTTCTCAACTAACTTTTGTGGAGAGCTACAAGCTGCTAATAGAGTGGAACCAATAAATGAAAGTGCAAAAAAATAATGTTTCATAATAAGTTTTTTAAAATGATTGAAAAATAAAGTGTTTGGGGGGTGAAAAATTAAGGAATGTTACTTTTTTCTAAAAAAAAGCATACCAAGCTATACTTTTGACGGTCAGAAACAAACAGAATGAGTTTTTAAATTGTTCTCTTAATAATTGAGAACCAGTTTTCTAGACAAATTAGAATTCTTTTGTAAAAAAAAATCTAAGAAAAAAAATACCTTAATTATAAGGTCAAAAAATAAAATCACTGCAATTTTAGACTCAATCGGAGATTTGTTTAATCTATTTTCGTAATTTCCGGCCGTATATTTAACAAATGTTAAGTCTTATTTATCTAGATTGAGTCTAAATAGTTGAAACATTTAATAAACATTTGTTAAAAAGCAGTTCGGATTGTAAATTTGCTCGTAAACGCCGAAATTGTTGTTTTTTGACAAAAATCTGACACAAATGATATATAAACAATTTATCAATTACTTGCTTCTTACAATCACTTTCGTGATGGTAACCCTGAGTGCTTCTGCCCAAGGTGGTAATGCCGAGAAGGGGAAGTCGCTTTTCTTGGGAAAATGTGCGTCTTGTCATAATACTGATATGAAAACCAAATCAACTGGTCCAGCATTAGCTGCTGACGCATATGGTGTAAATGTTTGGTTAGAGGAATATTCTCAAGAAGATTTGTATGCATGGATTAGAAACTCCAGTAAGATGGTGAAAGCTGGACATCCACGTGCAACAAAGATTTATACAGAGTTCAATAACCAATTAATGACTTCATTTCCTGATTTGACGGATGATGACTTAGCTAGCTTAGTCTTATATATCCAAGAAAAAGGGAAAGGAGGTGGAGCTACACCTCAAGGAGATCAAGGAGGAGATGCTGTAACTGCATCAAACACAGAAAGTTCTGGAATTAGCTCAACTTGGTTGTGGGTATTATTTGGAACTTTGTTCCTTGCTGTTGTATTATTGGCTCGTTACATTAATAACTTAAACCGTTTAGCACAGCGCAAAACAGGAGATGAAATTATCAATGAGAAATCTATCCTTGAGATTGTTTTCAGTCGTGGGGTAGTCAGATCATTAATTTTCTTTGGTGTACTATTCGGAGGTTATATGTTGGTGAATGGAGCAATTGGATTGGGGCGTCAGCAAGGATATGCACCAGACCAACCGATTAAATTCTCGCACGAATTACACGCAGGAAACTTAGAAATTGACTGCCAATATTGTCATGACGGTGCTCGTCGCTCTAAACACGCAGTTATTCCTGCTACAAACACCTGTATGAATTGTCACAAGGCAGTACAGATTGCAGGAAAGTATAACAAAAACCCGCGTACAGGAGAGATTATGAAAATTTATGCTTCAGCAGGCTTCAATCCTTTGGATGGAATATACTTCCACGATTCCATTGGAAAAGATGAGCGCTTGGCTGTTTATGATCGATGGGCAAATCAAAAGATGAAAGATAAATATGCAGAGGCATATGATGCTTCTGAAGAAAGATTCCGTACAGAAATTGCGCAAGAGGTTAAAGTTGCAGCTCAATATATCAAAACGAAGGATAAAAATACTTCTGGTAAGCCGATTGAGTGGATTAGAATCCACAATCTACAAGACCACGCCTACTTCAATCACTCTCAACACGTAGTTGCTGGTAAGATTGAATGCCAAACTTGTCATGGTGAAGTAGAAAAAATGGAAGTTGTAAAACAATATGCACCATTATCTATGGGATGGTGTGTAAATTGTCACCGCCAAACTAAGGTACAATTTGATAATGAATACTATAGCAATTACAAGTATTATCACGACGAATTGAAATCGGGTAAACGTAAAGGAGTGACTGTAGAGGATATTGGAGGCTTGGAATGTCAAAAATGTCACTATTAATCGTCTAAAAATTATCAACTCATGCTGTAGGCATCCTTGCTAAGTTTTTTAGTGTAGATGCCTATCTATAAATTATAAAAATAAGGGGTTACCCTCATCAATATATATATTATGAGCAATAAGAAGAATAAAGCAACTAAGGTTTGGGTGAGTGTTGAGGATTTGGAGAATAGCCCAGAGTTCGTTAAATCTCAAAATGAGGAGTTTGTACAGCTTCCAATTGTAGAGGGAAGCGAAGAGCACAAACCTAGTGCGGCAAGTCGTCGAGACTTCCTAAAATATGTTGGTTTTGGATTGGGTGCAGCAACTGTTGCTAGCTGTGAGATTCCTGTTAAGAAGGCTCTACCTTATGTAGTTAAACCCGAAGAAATTGTTCCTGGTGTAGCTACCTATTATGCTTCTACTTTTGTCAAAGGAGGAGACTGTGAGCCGGTTTTGGTAAAAACAAGAGAAGGACGACCAATTAAGCTAGAAGCAAATAGAGCAAGTTTTATCTCTAAGTGGACTGGTGGAGGTACAACTGCAAGAGCTCAAGCTTCAGTATTAGATTTGTATGACACTAATCGTATCAAAGAGCCTGGAAAAGTAAAGGCTATCAAAACTAAGAAAGGGAAAGATGATTTTGCAATTAGTCCAATGACTTGGGCCAATCTTGACAAAGATATTAAAGATGGATTAGCGAAAGCATCCAATATTCATATTCTGTCTCATACGAATATGAGCCCTACCTTGGCCAAGGCCATAGAAACCCTTTCTACCAAGTATGGAGGAAAAGTGAAGCATACACAGTATGATCCTTTTTCTTGTTCAGCATTATTGGAGGCTAATGGTGGAGTCATCCCTGATTATAAGTTTGAAAATGCACAAGTTATTGTAGGGATCGATGCAGATTTCTTAGGTACTTGGATCAACCCAGTAGCATACAGCCATGGATACGTTTCTAATAGAAATATACATAAATTAGCAGGTGGTAATGATGTAAGGAAAGAAGCTAGTTTTGCAAACGCAGAAAAGAAAATGTCTTTCCATGTTCAGTTTGAGAGCCACATGTCTTTGACGGGATCTAATGCGGATCACCGTGTGTTGATTAAGCCTTCTGAACAAGCTAGTGCAGTACGCTATTTATACGAGCTAGTCTCTGGAAAAGGTGGATCTGAGCCTACGTTTGCTTGGCCTAAGGCTGCTGCTGCGATTAAGAAAACAGCAGAACGTTTGAAAAATGCCAATGGACATGCACTAGTTGTATGTGGTATTAATAATAAATATATCCAAACTGTAGTAAGAGCGATTAATGAAGCTTTACTTACAGATACTATTGGCGATACTATTGGCGATCAGCCAAGTTTGCAACGCAAAGGAATCGATGCTGATCTAAAGGCAATGGTGGATAACCTAGGAGCTAGTGATGCTGTATTGATTATGGATGCTAACCCTGTACACGACATGCCTGCTTTCGCAGAAACCTTTGCGAACAAACTTAAAGAATGTGCTTTATCTGTTTCTTTCAGTGGAATTTTGGATGAAACAACTGCATTATGTCAGTACTCAGCACCTGATAATAATTATCTAGAGTCTTGGGGAGATGTGAATCCTAAGGTTGGACATTACTTATTGGTTCAACCAACGATTAATCGTCTTTTCAATACACGCGCAGCTGGTTTGAGTTTCTTAACTTGGGCTGATGCTGTTCCTGAAGGTGAGCAACCTTACTATGAGTATATCAAAGCTTATTGGAAAAAGAACTTATTCAAATTAGGTAGAGGCAAATTTATGACCTTTACTGCCTTTTGGCAGAATACCCTAAAGCAAGGTGGTTTTATAACAGAGTCTCAGACTTATTCGTCAATGCCAAAATCATCTGTTTCCGCATTGGATACGAATGAGAATAATGAAAATGATTTGGATACTGATCAGACTACTTCTTCTGATTCTACTACCATTGGAAATATTCAACCAACTCTAATACCAACAAATGGAGAGATTAGTGTAGAAACAGCTTTAGCTAATCTAGGAGGTAATTCCTCTGAAGGAGGAATGGAAATCAAGTTATACGAGACGATCAATATGGCTTCAGGGCAATATGCAAACAATCCTTGGTTGCAAGAATTACCTGATCCTGTGATGCGTACAACTTGGGATAATTTTGTTTCTGTTCATATTGAGTGGGATGGGGAGATTGATTACAATAGTTTGAATGGACTAAAGGACGGTGATTACACAGAGTTGAGTATTGGTGGAAATGTAGTGAAAATGCCTATTGTTCGTCAATTTGGTCAGTTAAAGGATACCCTAGCTGCTGGATTAGGCTATGGTAGAACTAGAGCTGGAAAAGCTGGTAATTTGGTAGGACAGAACCTATTTCCATATGTGAAATATAATGAGGAAACGGGGAACTTCCAGTATTCAACCGTGGCTGTGGCATCAGAGAAAAAAGGCAGAGATTCTATCTTTGCTACAGTACAGTTACACCATACTTATGGTCTAAAAAATGATTACCAAGGAAAAGAAATCAATGTAGATGAGCAGATCTTAGGTCATAGAGGTTTTCAGGGATCATTGACCAATCGTTCTGTATTCTTTGAATCTTCAGCTAAAGACTTAAAATCCAATATGGAGGGTCTTGCTGAAAAACGTAAAGGATATCAATATTTGAATAGCAAAGGTTTATATCCTGATTTCAAAGAAGTATATAGCCAAGGTCACCACTGGGCAATGGCTATTGACTTAACTTCTTGTACAGGTTGTGGGGCTTGTGTTGTATCTTGTATGGCTGAGAACAATATCCCTGTAGTGGGTAAATATGAGGTATCTGTAGCACATGAAATGAGCTGGTTACGTATTGACCGTTACTTTTATGGTACGGAGGATACTCCAAATACTGTATACATGCCGATGATGTGTCAGCATTGTGATAACGCACCTTGTGAAAATGTATGTCCTGTAGCTGCTACCAACCACAGTTCAGAGGGATTGAACCAGATGACTTATAACCGTTGTATTGGTACACGTTATTGTGCAAATAACTGTCCTTATAAAGTACGTCGATTCAATTGGTTAGACTATACTTCAGCGGATGTATTCCCTGCAAATGAGGTAAATATAAATAGAGATCGTGAAGATACTGAATATCATACTTACATGACTGATAATCTGACACGTATGGTACTCAACCCTGATGTAACTGTACGTTCTAGAGGGGTTATCGAGAAATGTACATTCTGCGTACAAAAGATACAGGAAGCTAAATTAACTGCAAAGGTAGAAGGGCGTAGACTAGTAGATGAAGATATCAATGCAGCTTGTGTTTCAGCTTGTCCAACAGGCGGAATTGTATTTGGAGATCGTAACGACAAAGATAGTCAGGTCTATAAATTGATGAATTCTAAGCTTACATATATTCCATTAGAAGAGGTAAACGTTCGTTCTTCTGTGAATTATATGATGAAAGTAACGAATACTGATGAAGAATTTACGGCCTAGAATTATAGAAATAAATAATATTAAGCAAAACTCAATCATAGCTATTAAAATTATAATCAAATGAGTGGAGTTGTATCACATACGCGTCCGCCTCTAGTAACAGGGCGTAAGACATATCACCAAATTACAGAAGATATTTGTTCTCCTACAGAACAGGTGCCTAGCGGAAGCTGGGTATTATGTTTGCTCGGGGCATTAGGTTTACTTGGATTTGGAGCAGTAGCAGTCTTCCTAACAATTTGGGTAGGTATTGGAACCTGGAATTTAAATAAAACTGTCGGTTGGGGTTGGGATATTACCAACTTCGTATGGTGGGTAGGTATCGGTCACGCGGGTACCTTGATCTCCGCTATCTTACTGTTATTCCGCCAGAAATGGAGAACAGGTGTAAACCGTGCAGCTGAGGCGATGACTATCTTCGCTGTAATGTGCGCAGGATTATTCCCATTATTACACATGGGACGTATCTGGGTTGCCTTTTTTACTTTACCTTATCCAAACACTAGAGGACCTTTATGGGTTAACTTTAATTCTCCTCTACTTTGGGATGTATTTGCAATTAGTACCTATTTTACAGTATCTCTATTATTCTGGTATACTGGTTTAGTTCCTGACTTTGCAACTATTCGAGATAGAGCAAAAGGATTCAGAAAGAAAATCTACAATTTCTTGTCTTTTGGTTGGACAGGAGCAGCAAAGCACTGGCAACGTTGGGAGTCCTTGTCATTGATCTTGGCAGGATTAGCAACTCCTCTAGTACTTTCTGTACACACCATTGTATCTTTTGACTTTGCAACTTCAGTGATACCTGGATGGCATACAACCATTTTCCCTCCGTATTTCGTAGCTGGAGCGATCTTCTCAGGTTTTGCCATGGTACAAACCCTAATGATCATCACTCGAAAGGTATTGAAACTAGAAGACTATATTACTGTGGAACATATTGAATCTATGAACAAGGTAATTGTTTTAACAGGTTCAATTGTAGGGGTAGCTTACTTGACGGAGTTATTCATTGCATGGTATTCTGGTTATATTTATGAGCAATTTGCATTTTACAATCGTGCATTAGGTCCTTACTGGTGGTCTTATTTTGCAATGATGACTTGTAATGTAATTACTCCTCAGTTCTTCTGGTCTAGAAAAATGCGTAGAAGCATTGCAGTAACATTCGTCTTATCTATCATAGTAAACATCGGTATGTGGTTTGAGCGTTTCGTAATTATCGTAACTTCTTTGCACAGAGATTTCTTACCTTCTAGTTGGGCGTATTATTCTCCAACATGGGTAGAGGTAGGTGATTATTTATTTACTTTTGGTTTGTTTGGTACCTTGTATTTGATCTTTATTCGTGTAGCTCCAGTAGTAGCTATTGCAGAGATCAAATCTATCTTGAAAACTTCAGGCGATCAATATGTGGGACCTTTAGCGGATGCACACCACCCTCATGGACCAGAGGATGGCGGTGAACACAGCCACAAGGTCGAGCCAACTAAGGAAGAGTTAGTAGCTGATGAGCGTGCAGAATCTAGCAGCTCTTCATCTAGTGAAGACGTTTTGAGCAACGAGGACAAAACAGAAGAATAATAATTTGCAAATAATTGTGGTATCGTCCACTCAAACATATAATAATAATGAGAGTTTTAAATAAAAAAGTGTTGTATGGTTTGTATGATGATGAGGAAGTGCTCTTAAAAGCTATCAAAGAGATTAAGAAAGAGGCTGAAATCTGGGATGTATTCACTCCTTTTCCAGTGCACGGATTGGAACATGCTATGGACTTGAAAGAATCTAGGCTACATATTTCCGGTTTTTTGTACGGTTTATTAGGAGCTGCAACAGCTTTTGGTTTTATGTCATGGGTATTTACTCGTGATTGGCCAATCATATTTGGTGGTAAGCCATATTTTTCTGCACCATCATTTATTCCGATTACTTTTGAGTTCACGGTATTAATGGCTGCAGTAGGGATGGTTGTTACTTTCTATTTAGTATGCGGTTTAGGTCCTGGTGTAACAAATCCTTATTTGCACCCTAGGATTACCGATGATAAGTTTTGTATCGCTTTTGATATTACAAAGACTTCAAAAGAGGAAGTAGAGCATTTACGTCACTTATTACAAGAAACAGGTGCACCTTCCAACCAAATTCATTCGAAAAATATCTAGATTGTAAACAACCTATACAACAAAGAATATATAACCCATGAGAAAGAATATCAACATTTTGGGGGCAATGACCTTAGCTTGTGTACTTATGTTCTCTTCTGGTTGCCAGCAAGCAGGAGGAAACTGGCAGGGACGAGAGTATATGCCAGATATGTATCACTCTATTGCATACGAAGCAGGTCATTACACTTATTATAAAAATAATACTTGGGGAGAAGAGTCAGAATATCGTAAGATGGCTGAGCCTCGTCTTCCAGTAGCAGGTACAGTTGCTAGCAATGAAGAAGTTTATCCTTATCCGAATACAGATGAGGGGAGAGATTCTGCTAAAAAAGAGATTTTATTCAATCCTGTTTTTCCTAAGCATTTACAAGATGCAGACAATATGATGGCTAAGGGAAAGGATTTATACATGAAATATTGTGGTGTTTGTCACGGTAAAAAAGGAGATGGTAATGGACCTTTGTGGAAAGAGGGAGAAGGAGCTTATCCTGCAGCACCAGCAAATTATTTATCAGCAGACTTTTTGAAGCAGGGAGATACAGAAGGACGCTATTATCATGCTATAGTACACGGTAAAGGTATGATGCAAGGACATGCTGACAAGGTAAATGATGAAGAGCGTTGGATGATTATCCACCATATTCGCAAACTACAGAATAAAGATTACAACCCTACTATTTACTTAGATCTTAGAGGAACTAAAGGGTCTAGATACAATGATGAGAATTTAGACGATTTAAAAGCTCATAGAGATATTGCTGATATTGTTACTTACTTGAGAAAAAATACATCAATGATGGTTGAGATTAATGGTCATGGTGCGAAAGAGGCTGAAGCAAAAGCTGTTTATGAGGCTATCCTTAATCACAACACAAATATTGGAACAAAGAAGCTAGATAACAAAGAAAGTGTAGCAGTAACATACGCTGCACATGGTACTAGCCAACCTTCTCCATTAGAAGCTAAGGATGCGAGTTTGAAAGATAGAATTGAAGTGAAATTCTATAAAAAAGAAGATAAAGTAGTAAAAGCTACTGCAGAGGAATCAACAGATGATTCTGAAACAGATGTAAACAACTAACCTATAAAAGAAAGATATATTCTTTAGATTCTAAAGTATAAAGAAAAGCTTTAAAAAATGAATAACCAATTTGTATTCGACGGCAAACTTAAGATGTTTACATTCCTATTGATGGGAATAGGGGCTCTTTGTTTAGGTTTGTCAATTGCCTTGGATGACCAACATAATCTAATTTGGTTAACCAATATACTACACAATTCCGTATTTTTTGTAGGAATTGCATTCGCTGCATTGTTGTTTATTTCAACACATACAATGGCTTGGGGAGGATGGCAAACATTATTTAAGCGTATTCCTGAGGCTATGATGATGTTTCTTCCCTTTGGACTTATTTTTTTAGGTGTAATCGTTGTTTTGATCGCAATGGATGTTCCTGGTACAGAATACATGTACGCCTGGACAGATGACACCTTGCTCAATGCAGAAAATGAGTGTATGCATGATGAATTATTAGAGCATAAATCTGCCTTTTTGAACTTACCATTTTATGCAATCACTATTGGTATTGTTGCAATCTGGTCATTGTTTGCAATGGTTATGCGTCGCTTATCTATCCAGCAGGATAAAAACAAGGAATTAGGCGTTAAAAATATGAACAAGATTCGTTTTTGGTCAGCTATTTTCCTTCCAGTTGCAGGATTTTCTAGTGCATATGCAATTTGGCAATGGGTAATGTCTGTAGATGCTCACTGGTACAGTACTTTATTCGCTTGGTATGTAACTGTAAGTGTCTGGGTGAGTGCAATCTCTTTAATCTTATTGATTGCAATCTTCTTGAAATCAAGAGGTCATTTACCATACTTTAGCAGAAACCATATCCATGACTTAGGTAAATATATCTTTGGATTTAGTGTATTCTGGACTTACTTATGGTTTTCTCAATTCTTATTGATTTGGTATGCAAATAACGGTGAGGAAACTCAGTACTTTTATTTACGTTTTGCTGAATTTAAGCCTATCTTCTTTATCAACCTTATCTTCAACTTCGTTTTACCATTCTTCATCTTAATGATGAACTCTTCTAAGCGTACTTTAGGTACAATTGGATTTACGGCAGGTTTGGTAATCTTAGGACACTGGATTGATCTTTACCAAATGATTAAGCCAGGTGCTTGGTACAATATGACTCATCATGAACATTTGATGCATGAGTGTGGTGCACACGGAAACGATCACAGTGGTCATGACCATAGTGAAGGTGGACATGGAGATGTATATCGTCCTACTAGTAGTGATTTTGATGGAGGTAAAGCTCAATTGACTTATTTCCAAAATGATCATGATCATTCAGATGAAACTCATTCAGACGATACTCATGAAGGAGATAGCACTCATAGTCATGGGGCTGATGCTACACATGCAGAAGATGACCATAGTGGTCATGCAACAGATAATGATGGACACAAAGGAGATATACATGTAAACGAGTCTCCTAAAGAAAACGATCCACATGCTGATCATGCACATGCTGAAGAGAATCATGCGGAGGCACATGCCGATCACGGACATGGTCATGCGTCGTTTGTAATGGGAATTCATTTCCCTGGTATTTTGGAGCTTGGGACATTTATCGGATTCTTAGGTGGGTTCTTATTTATTACCTTTACTTTCTTAAGTAGAGCTTCATTGAAGCCATTAAACGATCCTTATATTGGAGAGAGTGAGCATCATGAAGTATGGCCTTTCCCAAGTGAGAATCATGATGATCATCACTAAAATTGTTTAGATAAAATCTAAATAGTGTAATTGTTTCACTTAAAAATGAAACAGCTCAGGCTATAATTTGTATTTTTATATAGCAAGAGAAATATAAATAATACTTGAAAATAACATTATAAAAACAATAGACATGTTAGAAATAATAATAGGAGCAGTATGTGCAGTTTTATTAACTGTATTTATCGTGCAGATTGGTAAAGCACGAGAATTAGCTTCTGTGGTTAGGGGAGACAAGAAAGAGGAATATGAGGTGAACACAATGCAGGCTGCCTTAGGTATGGTATTTATGGTTGTGTTTTTACTCTTGTGTATTTGGAGTTTCATCGTATATACACCTACTTCTTTGGGGTGGGGACCTAATACAGCTTCTTCGGCCCACGGGTCAGATATTGACTATATGTTCAATCTTACCCTGTTTTTCACTGCCATAGTATTCTTTGCTACACAATATTTACTATTTTATTATTCTTGGAAATATCGTGGACGTAAAGGCCATAAAGCAATATATTGGGCACACAACGAAAAATTAGAAATGGTATGGATGATCATTCCTGCTGTTGTTATGACATTTTTAGTTGTTGGTGGTCTTAATTCTTGGAATATGATTATGGCTGATGTTAACGAAGAAGAAAAGCTAGGAGAGGATTATATGGAGATTGAGGCTAAAGGATTCCAGTTTGCTTGGTTACTTCGTTACCCGGGTCGTGATGCTCAGTTAGGAGAAACGGATTTTACTAAGATCGTGCAAGGTGCGAATGATATGGGACAAATTTGGTCAGATGTTCGTAATGTAGATGACTTCGCTCCAGATAATATCGTTTTACCTGTAAACAAAAAAGTACGTGTTCGAATTACTGCTCGTGATGTATTACACAACTTTTATATTAGAGACATGCGTGTGAAAATGGATGCTGTTCCTGGTATGCCTACTTATTTTGTATTCACTCCAACGGTTACTACAGACTCTATTCGTTCTCGTTACAGTAAGTATCCTGAATGGCAAGGAAAGGACAAAGACGGTGTACCTAGATATGCAAGATATAACTATGAGCTGGCTTGTGCTGAGTTGTGTGGTAAAAGTCACTTTAACATGAAGAAACTAGTTATGATTTTAACTCAAGAGAAATATGAAGCTTGGTTAGATGAACAAGAAGGTTCTTATGAGGTTAAAGTTAATAAGAAAGATGACGGTTCATTTGAACTAATAGATGTCGTTGGAGAAGAAAATAAAGATATAAAAGAACAGTTAAAGAAGAAGAGAAGACCTCACAAAACAACTTTCTATAACAATGTTATCGCGACAGGAAATATAGAGGTTAGAGAGACTAAAGAGGATAGGGATACAATGGTATATAGTGATGTTATTGGAGAAAGATTAGACGTCTTGAGCCGTTTAATTTTAGAGAAATCAAAAGTTAATGCTCTTTGGGCATATTTTGAAGCTGGTGCTTTAGCTGAGGTTGAAAATATCAGAAATTCGAAAATTGACATTAGAGGTTTTGAGAAAAAAGCTATCAAAGAATACGCTGATGTATTAAAAATTGCACGTACTACGAATGACTTGAATACTGCAAAGGAAAATACGAATAAAGCAAAGCAAGTAATCAGTGTATTAATTGCTGATGCTGAAAAGCTAGTTGAAGAGTCTAAAAAAGATAAAAAGGATAATACTGCTGTAGCACCACAAGATATAGAAGCACCGCAGGATAGTACTCTTACCTCTTCAACAGATTCTTCTGCTGTAGAAGGAGGAAGATAATCAAAAGAAAAGACAGAATTAAGCTATAAAAATCAATATAAAGCGACTCTACAATTAATTGCTTGGTTAAATTCTGAAACAATAATATATAACAATCCAAATTATTATGGCAGATATAAATATCATCGAAGAACAACTACATGGACATGATCACCATGATGATGGGCATGACCATCATGATGACCATCATGGTGATAAATATCAGTCCTCCTTAGTTGACTCGTATCTGTTTTCAATGGATCACAAGAACATTGCAAAACAGTTCTTAATCACGGGTATGTTTTGGGCAGTCATAGGTTCTGCCATGTCGATCCTTTTTCGACTACAGCTAGGGTTTCCTGATGCAGACTTATCTTGGTTACAACCATTATTAGGTGGTTGGATCGAAATTAACGAGCAAGGACAAGGTGTCCTTGCTCAGGACTTTTACTATGCATTGGTAACAATGCACGGAACCATTATCGTATTCTTTGTATTGACTGCTGGACTAAGTGGTACATTTAGTAATCTACTGATTCCATTGCAGATTGGAGCTAGAGATATGGCTTCACCTCTTATGAATATGTTATCTTATTGGTTCTTCTTCCTAGCAGGAGTTGTATTGTTTATTTCTTTATTCTTAAATACAGGACCATTCTCAGGTGGTTGGACAGCTTATCCTCCACTGAGTGAACTACCACAGGCATCAGATGGATCTAAGGCTGGAGCTACTATGTGGTTATTGAGCTTGGTATTCTTTGTAGTATCTGTACTATTAGGAGGTATCAACTATATTACTACTGTATTAAATATGAGAACAAAAGGAATGAGCTTATTCCGTATGCCTTTAACAATTTGGGCATTCTTGGTAACAGCAATTTTAGGATTGTTATCATTCCCAGTTATTGCTTCTGGTTTCTTCATGGTATTATTTGATCGTAGTTTGGGTACAAGCTTCTTTTTGAATGAGATCTTTGTGGCAGGAGAGGCATTGACGGACAGAGTAGGTGGTAGTTCTTTACTATATCAGCATTTATTCTGGTTCTTGGGTCACCCTGAGGTATATATCATTATCCTACCTGCAATGGGAATCGTATCAGAGGTACTATCAGTACACTCACGTAAGCCTATTTTTGGATACAAGGCAATGGTATTTTCTATCTTAGCAATTGGTGTATTATCATTCTTAGTTTGGGCACACCACATGTATATGTCAGGTGTAAACCCATTCATCTCTAATATCTTTGTACTCTTTACATTAATTATTGCGGTACCATCCGCGGTGAAGGTGTTCAACTGGATAGCCACCATATGGGGAGGTAATCTGAGGTTTAATTCTGCTTCCCTGTTCTCGATAGGCTTTGTATCTATGTTTATCTCTGGAGGTTTAACAGGTATCTTCTTAGGAAACTCTGTAGTAGATATCCAGCAGCATGATACTTACTTTGTTGTGGCTCACTTCCACGTAGTAATGGGTGTAGCGGCATTCTTTGGAATGTTTGCAGGAGTTTATCACTGGTTCCCAAGAATGTTTGGTCGCTTTATGAATGAGACTCTAGGAAAAATTCACTTCTGGGGAACTATGATTAGTGCTTATTTGGTATTTGGTCCAATGCACTACTTAGGTATGGCTGGTGTACCTCGCCGTTATTATTCTTTTGAGTATTTTGAGAACTTCTCACAGTTTGATGCGATGAATGCATTCATCACAATAGCTGCAATTCTTGGATTTTTGTTCCAAGTTGTATTCATTGTTAACTTCTTCTATTCAATTTATAGAGGAAGAAAGCAGACAGATATGAATCCTTGGGGAGCAACTACCTTGGAATGGACTGCACCGATCAACGCTGGTCACGGAAACTGGCCTGGTGAAATACCAGAAGTACATCGTTGGCCATATGACTTAAGTCGTTATGAGGATGAAGAATTTGTTATGCAAACTGTTCCTTTGAAGGAAGGAGAGGTTGATGGTGGGCATTAAGTCTCACTGATACATATTAGTAAAAAATATAACTATAGTGCGTGAGATTTTCTAGTATAGACAAAATCACGCACTATTAACATAAATAACTTTAGAGAATTGACAACAAGAGCAAAATCTAACAAGAGTGAAGGAATCTTACATAGTAAGATTCAGGACTACAAACAGTTAGTAAAAATGAGACTTTCTCTCTTGGTAGTATTTTCTGCTGGTATTGCTTACTGTTTAGGAACGGGGAGTTTTAGTTGGTATGGTCTGTTATTGATCTCACTAGGAGGATTTTTTGTTACTGGTGCGGCCAATACACTAAATCAGGTACTAGAGAGAGATTATGATCAGTTGATGACTAGGACGAAGACTAGGCCCATAGCCGCAGGAAGGATGGAAATTTCTGAAGCTGTTCTTTTTGCAGGTCTGATAAGTGTTGTTGGAATCTTAATTCTGTCATATTTCAATCCCTTGACTGCCGTTTTAGGTTCCTTATCCTTGGTTTCTTATGCTTTTGTTTACACTCCTATGAAACGCGTTTCACCTGTAGCCGTTTGGATTGGGGCAATTCCAGGTGCATTGCCTATGGCTATCGGTTGGGTAGCTGCAACAGGAGAGTTTGGTCCAGAAGCATTATTTTTATTCTCTATTCAATTCTTTTGGCAATTCCCTCATTTTTGGGCAATTGCTTGGGTCGCTTATGAAGACTATGCAAATGCAGGCTTTTATTTGTTACCTACTAGGGAGAAAGATGGTAGAAGTAGAAGTACAGCCATACAAACGATTTTTTACGCAGTATGTTTAATTCCTATTAGTTTTGTGCCTTATGCACTTGATATGACTGGATATGTAGCAGTACTAGTTATGTTAGTAGCTGCTATATTCTATTTAATATATGCAATTAACCTATACCTTAAATGTGACCGGAAAGCTGCCTTGCGCTTAATGTTTAGCTCTTTTATATATTTACCAGTAGTACTGATTGTATTGTTGGTAGATAAAATTTAAAATAATCAGGAAAGATGAATAATGTAATGGCAAGCAGAAAAGTAAGAAAAATACATCCTAAAAAATTCGCACTTTGGGCGGGTCTTGTAAGTATTGTAATGATGTTTACAGCCTTAACCAGTGCTTATATTGTTAGGAGAGCAGGAGGTGCTTGGTATGAGTTTGATCTACCAGATATGTTTATATGGAGTACTATCGCAATTATTTTGAGTAGTACGGCTCTGCATATTTCTTATAAAAGTTATGTAGGTGAACAGCATAAAAAATTCAAAAGATTGTTATTTTTGGGCTGCTTTTTAGGTTTAGCCTTTATCGTTTTCCAATATCTCGGTTGGCAAGATCTATTAGCTCAGGATATAACAATTAATCGAAATCCATCAAGTAGCTTCTTATATTTAATCACAGGTTTACATGTATTACATGTTGTAGGAGGAATAGGGGCTCTAGGAATTGTTGTAATTTATGCAAGACGAAAGAAACACCAAGTGGTAACAGAGTCTCGCAAATTACGCTTAGAATTGGTATTTACTTATTGGCATTTTGTCGATATTCTATGGATATATCTCTTTATATTCTTTTTAGTTCAGCAATAAACGTAAAATTACTTTATAAATACTTTACAAAATGGCACACGATACAGCTATCGATGTAGAAAACAAAGAGCACGACGGTCACAAACAGGAAGTGAAGTCCGATGTGTGGCAAGGTGGAGAATCACCTTTTAAGAGTAGTTATGGTAAACTAATGATGTGGTACTTCCTTCTTTCGGATGCCTTTACATTTGCCGGTTTCCTCATTGCCTATGGCGCACTCAGATTCAGTATGGATGCTTGGCCTGTACCTGATCATGTATTCAGTACAGCACCCTTCGGATTGGAAAACAGTCCTTTGATATTCGTAACATTCATGACATTCGTGTTGATTGTCAGTTCGGTAACTGTACTTCGCGCTGTACAGGAAGGTAAACTAGAGAATCAGGGCGGAGTTGTAAAATGGTTAGTTATCACTATTTTAGGTGGAGCTGTTTTCTTGGGCTGTCAGGCTTGGGAATGGACAAAATTGATTGCTGGTGAAGGTACTACAATCTATAATAATCCGTTTAGCTCTCAGCTTGAAGAAGGATCCTATATTACCTTTGAAAGAGCGAAAGAACTCAATGAGCAGAATGGAATGGGTTTAGTTGAAAAAACAATGACTGTGAATGTACATACAGATAACGGTCATACTACAGAAGAACTTTCTTATTTAGCAAAACCTAACCCTAAGTTTGTAAGTGCAGAAGCTACTCCAAATGAGGTAGAATATACACAATTATACTTTGAAAAAATTGATCACCATTATTTTCATCGTCATGGGAATGATGCTGGTAAGACTTATGTAGGGGATGCTGATAAAGGTTCTTTCAAGGTTAAAGATCCTTATTTAATTGCTTATCATGAGGGTAACTACTTTCCTGGGGCTTATGAGGTTGATAATCAATTGAAAGGTGAGCCAATGGGACCTAAGTCGTTTGGTACATTATTTTTCTTCATTACAGGATTCCACGGATTTCACGTATTCTCTGGTTTGATTATTTTGTTAGTAATTGCAGTGAACTCTTGGAGTGGATTCTACGGTAGCCGTAAGAATGGTTATGAAATGGTAGAGAAAGTCGGTCTATACTGGCACTTTGTCGATTTAGTATGGGTATTTGTATTCCTTGTATTTTATCTAATTTAATCGTAAAACTTTATAAAACTATAATAAAATGGGACACGTACTTAGCAGTAAAGAGGGAATGAAACTAGCTATGAAGGGTTTTATGATTTTATTAATCGTAACACTTGTAGAAGTAGCTATCGCCTTACTCGGTAATGGTCATATTGGGGGGATGCATTGGCCTAAGATGTTGATGATACCAGTAATGTGTATTTTGAGCTTGTACAAGGCTTATTACATCGTAAGTATTTTTATGCACTTAGGTAGTGAGACAAAGGGAATGGCAGCAAGTATTGTATTACCTGTAGCTTTACTATTCTGGGCAATTATTGCTTTTCTTTGGGAAGGGGATACTTGGAATAGCAGAAGAAATGGTGTAAAATCAGATGCTTCTAAAGTAGGCCAAAGTATACAACAAGATAATATGATCCAAAATATCAATGAATTACCAAATGAAATTCGTTGGTCATAGTTGAATCGATAGATAGATAATAGTGCTTTTTAGAAAGCCAATAAAAAAGGAATCCAACATTCATTGGATTCCTTTTTTTATTGGCGCAAAGCTAGCAGTTTGCGCTTGGGATGTATCTCTCTAGGGAGATTAGCGAAGCTAACAATTCTCCTCATTGACTGCTTCTTCTAACTCACTTTAATCTGGACAACTCGTACTTGTGCTACAGGGTTCTAGTTTGTTCACCTTCAATTGATTATCATGTTTGGACATCGAAGAAGCTACCTTCGGAACGTCAATGTTCGTCGTTCTTTATTGCTGACAACCCATATAGTCTATTTGATTCAGTTGGGTAGATTTTGATAAGTTTTTAGCGAAATTAAGTTTCATTTTTTTACTTGACACAACTTATCTTTCAGGTAAAACACTGAAACAGCCTAGATAAGTAGATAGCCACAATTAATTTGTATTTAACCCCGAAGGGCTCAACGAAGTTAATTCAATCAGCCTTTTTGCGCTGCACTTCGTTAAAAAGCCTCGTGATAGCGGTGGTGGCAGCAGAGCTTGCCACTAGTCGGCTTCGCCTCTGACCGCTTCGCGGCTATCCCTACGTTTAACTTTGTTGAGCCCTTCGGGGTTAGCTTCGCTGAGCCCTTCGGGGTTTTCGCCTCGTTCAGCATCAAAAACCCTGAAAGGCTCAACGAAGTTAAATCTTGTGAATTATTATAAAATTAATTATGTCCACCTACTTAGCCTCGTGATCATTCATTATCCCTACGTTATCTACCTTGATTCGTCAAATAACTCCTTCCTTCGCTTTCTTACGACATTTCTTTTTGAGTTCCGTATAAGTGAGTAGACAGAAGTAATCCTAGAATTATTTTAGTCAAACCCAAAGGTGATATTTTATATAATTTGACCTACAGTAAGTTTTTAGTGCTAAAAGTCCCCAACTACCAGCTTAGAGTTTATTTAGCCAATTTAACATGAGTTCACGCTGATTATGATAAGTAGAAGGATCATAGTACCACTGAGCACCTACCTCTAGATGTGTAGCATTATTGACTGTATGAAACTCAACAGATGTATTACCTCTATCCTTGAGTGCTTGCACAAAGCTTGTACTAGACTGATAATTTACCAATCCATCGTTTGTCCCATGAATTAACAATACAGGTAAGGTTTCGGAGGCCTCTAAATGTTGTATAGGGTTAGCTGCCTTGAACTGCTCACTTTCTGTTTCTCCTGCATAGTTTTTAAGAGCAATTGTCTTGGGCATGACATCTAAGTTTAGTGCTCCTACTAAGCTAAAAAATCCTCCAAAAACTTGTTTTTGCTGTAGACCTAGTTTATTGAGTCGTTCTCTATCATAAACTAAAAGTGCGGCAAGATTACCACCCGCAGAGGTTCCTCCTACAACCCATTTTGTAGAATCTAATCCCATATTATCAACGATATCTTTTGCTTTTAAGAAACCTTGATCAATATCACTGCGAAGTTCATAAAATCCATTTTGTGGTCCTAGACGATAAGCCATTAGAATAACAAGATAGCCTTCTTGTCCAAAAACATCTGCCATATGATAATTACGTTCTGGACTTCCCGTATGCCAGCCTCCACCATGTATGTAGACGATGACTTTATCTTTATTGATAGGTTGGTCTTTGGGTTTACAAACTAATAGATATTGTTTGGGGTCGGTTCCATAGCTTACTTTTTCTATTTCAACGGACTGTGGCTCTATTTGTATAAGATTATAGATTAATACAGGTAGACGAATTAGTTCATAGACAAGAGAACCTCTCGGAGCAACTAAGTATGCAATTTGAAAGGTCCAAAGTAGTAAAAAAGAAAAGATCAAAATAGTGTGATAGGAACCTCTTAGAATTTTTTGACCCAATGTGCTGTTCTTTGCTTTGTTTCTAGTCCAAAATTTATAAAAACCAAAAGAGGTTAGTGTTAATATAGAGTAAAACAGGATGTAAGGTAACATGTTATGTGATTTTTGTTTGTTTTTAAACAACCTCAATAGTACAAATATTTTAGAAGTTAACTACTTATCCCTAAAACTAATTATGTCTGTTGATTTACTGGCTTAAACAACTTGAACTTCAAAATAAGCAGGAAAGTATTATAGCAATTTGATAAAAAGTTGTATTTTTCAGTAAGTAATTTATTAAAGATCATATAGTTCTCTAATCGAAAAGATAGAAAACTTAATTTAGCTTTATTAGACCTTCTGTTTTTTGGGTGAGTTATTAAACAGACTAGTGAGAGCGAATAGTTGCAGCTTTTTCTGTGTTTTTATAACTCTACGGTGAAACCTAAAAGGAGCGTTCTCTAAACTGTTAAGTACTGATCTATTTTTAAATAACGTCTATTGACAAATTATATAACTCAAAATAAAATTAATTTATCTATGAGTAACTTTGATAAAGTCCAAGGATATATTTTAGAACTTGGATATGATCTTGTTGAGGCAATGCGCGAAGATAATATTCTTATCCTCAATAATGAGGAGAAAGGAATTTATAATATGGTTTTAGACTGTGAAGGAGATGTCCTCGTCTTGGAACAAATTATTATGAAAGTAGAGGGAGACAATCCAGAAACCTACAAAAAACTATTACAGATTAACCGTAATCTAGTTCACGGTGCTTTTGTAGCAGATACATTAGGTGAGACAATTCTTTTCCGCGACACCTTAGAGCTTGAGAACCTAGATTTGAATGAATTAGAAGGATCTATCAATTCCCTAGCTTTAGGTTTACTGGAGTATATGGATGACTTACTTGCAATGGCACCAAAGGCAGAGGCTTAAGCTTAGCCTATAATTTACACGATTTTAGTTTGGTATATTCTTATCAGTTTGAAGGCTTGTCAAGCCTTGGAGATCACTTCAAATGGTGTAAAAACAACAAGATTTAGTAAACTATCGTATTTAAATAACCCCTAAGTATAAAATTGAATTATGTGGGAATTTTTTAAACGTCTATTTGGCATATTCCGAAGCGAAGCACATTCTTTAGCTGATAAGCTAGAACGTCCTATGGCTCTTGCTAAGCAAGGTATTCGTGACTTAAAACAGGATTTAGATAAAAGTCTCAAGTCTGTAGCAGAAGTAAGTGCGGTTGCTATCCGAAGCAGGAGAGAGACAGCACGCTACAAGCAGCAGATGGATGACTACGAGCAAAAAGCTATGGCTCTATTGAGACGAGGACAGTCTGGATATATGCAAATGGCAGAAGCTGAACGCTTGGCTACAGAAGCGTTGGCACGTCGTGAAGAGATCAGCAGAACCTATCAGGTTAGTTTGGCAAACCAGAAGAAGTATGATGCCATGGAAACCAAGGTGAAGAATAAGATTCAATCCTTGAAACGTGAGATCGCAAGATGGGAAACAGAATTGAGAACCATGGAAGCACGTTTAAAAGCAGCTGAGGCTGGAGAGCGATTAGGTAAGGTAATGGCAGGAATAGATTCTAGCAAAACCCTTGAGATGCTACAACGCACCAAAGATAGAGTAGAGGAAGCAGAGGCGCGCTCTGAAGCTTATTCAGAATTATCAGATCATGGTAGATCTATTGATGATGAGATTGATGATGCTCTACATAACCCAATGGTGTCTGATGCCTTACTGGAGATGAAACGTAAAATGGGTATGGTAGAAGAGGAAAAACAGGAGATTACCCTAGATGCACTAAAAGAACGCGTTAACATTAAGATTGAAGTTGATCGGGGAGGGAATTAATTAGCTTGCAATCAGTTAATTAATTCTTTACTAATCAGAATTAGATAGGATCCTTAGGTTTCTATCTAATTTTTTGTTTTTACTAGGTATTCTCTTGAATATTTCTTGGCAGAAGCCAAAAAAATCCGTACCTTCGCACGGCGTTTTTAGAAAAAACAAGTTCATGAAACATATAAAAGGCTATTCAGTTAACATTTTTGCCTTAGCTGATGGCGAGCATTCATTTGACTTCCAAATCAATAAAGCATTTTTAGCACATTTTGAATCTCCTTTGGTTGAAACAATAGATGCAACAGTCACCGTACAGTTGTACAAGTTACCAACCTTGCTGGAGCTAGAGCTACAAAGTCAGGGAACTGTTCCCGCAATTTGTGATCTTTGTGCAGAAGAATTTGATTTAGAGATTAAAGGAGAAGAAAAGTTGGTGGTTAAATTTGTGGATGTCATTCCTGAAAATGCAGATCCTACAGAAGTTATTTATTTGCAAAGAGGGGAACATTATCTAGAATTGGCAGAAACATTATACGAAGCTGTAATGCTTTCAATTCCAATTCAAAAAATACATCCTCTTGATGAAAATGGACAACCAACTTGTGATCCTGATACACTTGCTTACTTGAATAAGGAGACAAATGATGAGGCTGAAGAAAGTGAATCTATTAATCCGATTTGGAACGAATTGAAAAAATTAAAAAATAAGAAAT
>JAKVCT010000489.1 GCA_022448995.1 Saprospiraceae bacterium | reverse complement strand
ATAATATACCCAGTTCTGGACAAGATTTTGTCAACTTCGAAGCGAATTTTGGGATGGGACGCTATTGGGATGTTAATGTTACCTCCGGCAGCTTGAATGGGCATGTAAATGTGCGCTTTTTCTACCCTCCTGCGGAGTATAATGTAGCGAATACAGCTGCTGCAAACTGGCGCACAGCAAATGAGCCAGCTGCCATCAGTGCAGGTTATACCGGTTTAGCCCAATTAACCCCTTATTGGTTTAAGACTAATGATGCTAGTACTTATGCACCTGCACCAGATTTAGATCCTACTACTGTCAATAGTAGTAATATCTTGGTCTTGAATGATGATTTTGTGGGAACAGATGCTTTGCCTATCCATAACAACCGTAATTATGTTCAGTTTGATAATCAAATCACTGGATTTTCGGGAGGAACCGCAGCATTCCGCGTTACACCTGTCAATATCTTAGATAATAGTCTAGTTCAGTTTAGAGGTAGAAAGCAAGAGACTGTCAATGTCTTGAACTGGTTAGTAGATAGCGAAGAGGATATTGCTTATTATATACTAGAACGTTCTAAGGATGCCGTTGAATTTGAGCAATTAGCTAAATTAAATAATACCAATAGTCTGAATTATCAGTTTGTTGATGAATTACCGTTTACTAATAGTTATTATCGCTTACGTTTGGTAAGCCTAGATGGTAGTGTTCAGCATTCTAATATGATTAATCTGAGTAGAACGGGACTGAATGAACAGAGTATAAATATTTATCCAAATCCAACTCAAGGTAATTTGACTGTGGAGTTTGATACTGATTTGGAATTAAATGCCAATTTAAGAATACTAGATGTTTTGGGTAGAACCTTAACTCAAGAAAATATTGAAATGCAGGTCGGTAAAAATAAAACTGTTTTGGATCTGAATAATTTACCGAGTGCTGTGTATATCATTTCTATAGAAACTGTAAATCAGAAATTTATTAAGAGAATTACCAAGAGTAAATAAACCGTAAAATGCTTTTTGTATAAGTTAAATTGTGAACGTTTGATTTATAGTGAAATCTAATTAATACAGACTCTCTCTATTATTGCTGAAGGGGCTGTCTAAAAAGGTTACCCTAATCTGAAAGATTAGAATATTATTTGGCGAGGGAACCCTGAAAGGCTCAGCGCAGCTAATGAATTGCCTCGCTATAGATGAGAAAATACGATCCAGAGCGAGGGAACCCTGAAAGGCTCAGCGCAGCTAATGAATTGCCTCGCTCTGGATGAGAAATTATAACTACTCAGGTTTTTGAATGGTAATTTTTCCCTTTTCAGGTGATACGACAGTAGCTTCACCATTCTTAAAATGATAGACAACATTGCTATACTGAAAAGGAATTACCAACTCTCCTTCTAGATTAATAAAACCATACTCCCAAATTCGTTTTATGTTCTGTTGTTTCTTTTCTAAAGCTTGATTTCTGCGCCCAACTACCGCTAGACCTTCTTGGAAATGACTAATATATTCGTAAGTAGGTTTGAGAATGACTTCACCATTTTGATTGATAATACCTTGTAAAGATCCTTTAGCTTTAGTTCTAAAAAGGAAAAGACCATGTTTTGGATCTAAATCTTGAATCCAGTAATATTTGAGAGGAATAAGTTCTTTACCTTCTAGGTTAATCAGTCCATATTTACCTTTGCCCTTACTCGCAATCAACAGACCTGTTTTACTAGCGCTTAAATCTTGATAAGAATGATTTAAAATTTTGTTTCCTTGTAGATCAAAAAGCTCCTTTTTTCCTTTAAATTTCTGTCCCAAAATATACTGCTTATCTCCCAACAAAAAGGGTTGAATATATACATAGGCTTCCTTCAAAAGAACTTGATTGTTACTATCAATCAAACCATAAACATTAACTTTTCTATTCTTTCGTACGATCAACTTTTGAGTATAAAAATAATCCCATAAAGCACTAGATTTATCATTTGAAAACAACCCAATGCCTAAAGGTTGGTCATAGTCAAAAGGAATAATTTCTCTTCCCAAAGAATCTATAAGACCCCATTTCCCATTTTTGGAAACGCTGGCATAATTTCCAATAAATCCTTTTGGACGAAACAAATGATTAAATTTTTTGCCCTTGATTGCCTCAAATTGCACAGGAATTATTTCTTTCCCTTCCTCATCCATAAAACCATATTTATCACCTATCCAAACCATTGAAAGTTGAGTTGGATGATACTGCCAATTGGTATATTTAAAAGGAGTTATAAAGTCAAAATCTTGATTGAGAAAAGCATATTTTTTCTGTTGCTCATTCCAAACGCTTATAATTTGATCTGTACCTTTTCTGTATGTAATTCTATCAAAAGCAGTCTCTCCTATTGCTTTTATAAGTTGACCATCATTAGCAACTAAACCATAATAGTGTTTATTATTTTCATCAACCTTAAAAATTACCAAGCGATCTAATTTGTATAAATCATTAAAGTTTACACTAACATGAACGCTACTGTCCAAAACCAAATCTCCCGAAGAATCAGTTAAAACATATTGATAAGCTTTATGTG
>JAKVCT010000488.1 GCA_022448995.1 Saprospiraceae bacterium | reverse complement strand
ATAGTGTTCTTTTTCTGTAATCTCTTGCATAAAAGCATAGAAACAAGGATAATGAAGTCCGTAGTTCCAAAAGGTAAGTCCAAAAACTAGTGCTGCTAAAGTAGGGGGCATTCCTCCACTCATCCATCCATAAAAGGCAATGACACCTATAGAAATTCCAACTACTGTATTGAGTACGATAAATATCAATTTACGATTCAGTTTATCTACTAATGTGCCAGCATAGGGTGACCAAAATAAGGTAACTATAGTAATGAGCATGTAGGCTACGCCAAACCAGTTGGACTGTCCAACTGTAGAAAAATACAACGGAATGGCAATCATACTTAAACCTTGAGCAATCCCTGATATAAAATTTGCCAAGAGTAGTAGTCGAATAGCTGTGATGTTCTTCATGTTATTGTTTCGTAATCACTATTTGTGTACTTTGCTCTAATATCTTGCTAAAAAAGACAAATGAACTACTAAAAAGTTATAATATTGCAATATAATTTACTTTTAATTTTTTTATTTTATCCAATATGAAGGACAATGAACATCAATTATTAGTACAAACTGTTGATTTTGTGTCTAAAGAATTTGAGATGCTTATTGAGACCCCTGAGCAAATCACTGAAGAGGAGCTGCGTGATATATTGGCAGACCAGGTTTTGTATTGGATCGAGCGAAACTTAGAACATCTCTTTGCTATTTTATATCGTTTAGATGTGGAAGAAGAATTGGTGCACCAAGCTTTTGCTCCTGATGCACCAGAACCTGCAAATTTGGCAGTTGCGCAGTTGATTATTGACCGAGAAAAACAAAAGATATTATCTCGTCAAAAGTATTTCACCCAAGATGATGAAGATGATTATGGTGTTAGACGATGGTAGTATTTAGGTTGTTAAGGTGCTCTCGTGTACTTGCGTATATTTAGCAAGTTGTTGATGCATTACCATAAACCAGAGTGGTGGAAATAAGGATAATAAAACCATCCCTGGATACCCTGTGGGCATCTGTGGGCTCTCTTCAAAATGTCTTAAAGTTTGATACTTACGATTGGCAACGAAATGGTGGTCAGAATGGCGAGACAGCTCTAATAGTAATAAACGCCCCAAGGGATGATTACTATTCCAAGAATGTATAGGTAAGGTACGCTCATAGCCTGCTCCTTTTTTCTTGCGACGCAATCCATAATGCTCTATATAGTTCACAGTTTCTAATAATAAGAATCCCATAGTCGCACTTACCAAAAAGAATAAAAGTGTAGTCAGGTTAAAGAATAGACCAATCGCAAGAATTAACATCAGTTGGATGATTTGAAAACGCAGCATCTCATTATGGATACTCCAAAAAGCTTTACCTTCTGATTTTAGGCGACTGGCTTCTAAGCGCCAAGCAGACAACCATCCACCAATTACCGATCTAAAATAAAAGGTGTATACAACCTCACCATATCGACTAGAAGCTGGATCCTCATCTGTAGATACATGCTTGTGGTGTCCTCTATTATGTTCTATGAAAAAGTGCATATACAAACTCGTCAACAATAATAATTTACTCATCAGCTGTTCATACCAAGTATTACGATGACCCAGTTCATGAGCTGCATTGATTCCAAATACCCCACAAGAAATACCAAAGGCGGTAACCATTCCTATTTTAGCGTAAAGTGGTAAAGTTAAATCACTAACATTGTGTAAGAAATAAAACATAATGGCGTATTGCATTGGTACTAGAGCATACAAGATGTAGTCATAAAATCGATCCTCCTTAGCAATAGCTTCTTTTATTTTACTTAAGTTTTCGGTAGAACCACTCATGAACAATTCTAACAGTGGAATAAATATAAAGGTAAAAATGATCGTAGCATAGGTTCCCCAACCATCAGAAGAAAGGGAGACTACAATAAAGGCTGGTATAGTGTAAACTAGTAAGTATTTTAAACGACTAAAATTCATAATAAAGCACTATTTAGCAGAGTGATTAAAAATGATGTTCTACAAAGAAAAAGGTAAAACATCAGAATTTTTAGACGCTAGCGTTCAATAGGCTTATTTATTCTTAATCATTTCTCTGGTCATAATTCTCAAGCTATCCAAATAGTTGATAAGCCAGTCATAGGTTAAGTTATTTTCGGAAATACTTAAATAGAAATTTTCTACAGTCAAGTTGAGTATAATTCGTGCCAGATATGACTGTCCTTCCAGTCCTAAAGTAGAAATCCAAATAGGTAAAATGGCCTTCTCTACCATTTGATTCGTATATTCAAAGCATTTTTTGAACTTAGGGGTGTCTCGGTGGATGCGAAGTTGCCTATTGAAGAGTAGGTCTTGCTTAGCTTCTAGGAATATATTGAGCAGATCTGGCACCATATTTTTACATGAGCTTATACAAGCTGTGATATCTTTTGCTTGTTGTAGATGATACTTCAATAATTCTTCTGTAAAGATATCTAAATCTGCAAAATGATGATAAAAAGAGGACTTATTCTTCCCCACTGTTCTGGAAATTGGTTCTATTTTCAAGCCTTTTGGGCCTTCTTTTGCAAAAAAAGCATAGCCAGTTTCTATCCAAGAAAGTGTTATATGTTTAGTCATCA
>JAKVCT010000487.1 GCA_022448995.1 Saprospiraceae bacterium | reverse complement strand
ATATATTCTGATAGAAAAACTTTGCCTAGATACTCTGATAATATGTATCTAGGGTTAGGTCTGATAATACAAACATGCTGGTTTACATTAGCCCGCGGGAATCCCTGGGGAATAATACAGCATCTGCCTATAGAAGGGATGCCAGTTATGTTTAACAAAATATCACCAGCCATAACCCTAGTTTTTGGCATCTGACTATCTATCTCATCACTGATATAAACCAGATTATCAGCTATAATATCCCCCCATCCGATATTTTGACTTCTAAGTAAGATAACGCCAGAATCAGTATAGACTTTTTCACCTCCTAAAGGTGTTGAACCACTGCCTATTTTTAGGGTAATATCTTTTAGTTTACGGACACCCCAGCGATCGCTACTCATCACCCCACTCCAATATCTCTCTAAGCAACTCCTGGCTACTAGCATCTAATTCTCGTATTTCCTGAGCAATATCTTCAAGCTTTCTCAGTACAGAAGGCTTATAAAAGTATTTAGTGAATAATATCTCATAGCCTACCTGATCCTTGGGGCAGCCTATCCAAGCATCCGGTACATGCCTCAACACTTCATTCTTGAAATACTTTTCTATTGATACCCCTAGCGGTACCTTTTCGCTATCCTTGAGCTTGGGATCTGGCTTATAAGCATAAAAAGATTTTGAGTTATACTCAAGTACTGGCTTAGCCTCAGGGTTGATAGTAGTTATATTGCTGTAAATAAAGTCTAGGTCTTTGGGTTTGACTGTAATATTCTTAGTCCTCAGCTTATATTCAAAGTTGTACTTAAACATGTTGAAGTCTAGATACTCCTTATAGCCTAGTTGCTTAACTAGTAAGTCCGCGATCGCTTCCCCATTGTTTAGTTTTTTTTCTATAATCTCCAGATTGTCATCAGTAAGTTGTACACTCCACCTTATAGGTCTTTCTACTGTAATCTTATGATAGCCAAACTCTTGATTATTAAAAACTTTGCTAGTATCACTGTCCTCAAAGCTTTGATATTCTTGTAAGATATCATCCATTGCTTGCGTAGGTATATAACAGTTTTTGTTACCTAAATTTTTACGCATTTTTTCAAAGCGCTTACTAGCATCAATTAACTGGATTTTACCCTGTCGTTCCTTTGTTTTTTTGTTAGTCAGTAACCAGATGTAAGTAGATATCCCGGTGTTGTAAAACATATTACCCGGTAGCGCAATGATGCAATCTAACCAATCATTTTCTATGATCCATTTTCTGATATTATTTTCGCCTGTACCCGGTTCTCCTCCTGCAAACAAAGGGGAAGCGTTATGGATAATTGCAATCCTGCTACCAATATCAGTATCTATAACCATTTTTGACAGGTTATTGACTAAAAACAATAGCTGGCCGTCGCTAACCTTAGGTAATAGGTCTAGCTGTTTCCCTTGATGTTCTACTGTAAATCTAGAATCAATCACTTGTTTAGACTTGATCAATGAACTCTGATCAAGCTTCCAGTTTTTACCATAAGGCGGGTTAGCTATCATAAAATCAAAACAACAATCCTTAAACTGATCGTCTGATATTGTAGAACCGTAACGAACATCCATATTACCCCTACCAGATATCAAAGCATTTGCTTTACTAATCCCATACGTATCGCCATTAATTTCTTGACCGAATAATTCTATAGATACATCCTTGCCTGTTGCTTTTGCTAGTTGCTGTAAGTATTTTTCAGCTTGTACCAACATACCGCCAGTACCACTAGTACAATCATAAACAGTGTAGGTTTTATCTTGAATCAAATGCTTGACTGGGTTAAACAAAAGCTTAGTCATCAGCTCAATCACATCTTTAGGGGTGTAATGCTCTCCAGACTCTAAGCTGTTTTCCTCGTTGAACTGCTTTATCAACTCTTCAAACAAATAACCCATGCCTTCGCTAGTCATAGGAGAATGTAAAATATTACCTTGATCATCCTTGACTGGATATGGTGATAGATTGATAGTATCACTAGTAAACTTTTGAATTACTGGGTAAAGTATATTTTTTTTGTCTAAGTTATCAACTTCTTCAAAAAACCCAAACCTTTGGATGATATCAATAACATCAACATCAAACCCGTTTAGATAGTCTAGAAACTTTTGCTTGATAGTATCTGGATAGTTCAGTATATCTCTTAGTAAAAGCCCACTGGTATTAGTAATGTTGCGATCGCCTGCAGACAATAAACAGTCTAGTCTCTTGATGACAACCATAGGCAGAATAACATCTCTGTATCTACCCCTAACATAAATATGACGTAGGGTGTCGTTAGTAATGTTTGTGATAAAATTGATAATACTTCTGTAGCTATCTTGTTCCATAAAAAAATTAAGGCTAGCATGTTTCACCTTAATTTTATGAATTTTTGAATTTTTAGTTAGTTGCCTCAGAAAGAAAAGATTTCATCAAATTATAATCTGCTCTTGAAAGCTCTAAATAATTTCTATATCCTAGCACTTCCTGGTAAGTTTCCTTTAAAATTTCATCTATAGTGTATCTTAATTTTGATATGTAGCCTTGTTCTTTTAGATAACCTTGATCCACTAAAGATCCTTTTAAGTTATTATTTTTAATATTTAAGTCCCACTCTTCTAGTATACCATCAATAAGGTCT
>JAKVCT010000486.1 GCA_022448995.1 Saprospiraceae bacterium | reverse complement strand
GCAGCAGGCTGCCTAAGTGGCTAAGGGTGTTTTTTTCATTCAATTGAAATAAAATGGGTTTTACCCATAAATAATAGAGCTGCAAAAAACACCCGCAACCCGACCGACTAGCAAGGCCGCATATAGGAGGAGGTGGAGCGGACAACGCAGCGAAGTGAGGCTGTACGCTGAGTAACCTACTGATGCTGAGAACGATGGAAGACCTAGCAGCATGACAGAGTGAGGGACTAACGAACGGTGCCCACTCCGCTTTTTAGCGAGGTGGGCACTGGCATGATGCTAGACGTGACCTAGTCTCGAAGCATACCACTTTTCTTGACATACTCTAGAGTTTGTTTAGTACTTTTTTTTATCTTTTTTTGGATATTGCGCTCAATTTTGGATTGTGATGTATTATCATAATATCTAGAATGGATTTTAATATTATTCACTTTTCCGTCAACAATTTCTATTATATGATATATTATATTCTTACTCCTAGTATCCTTCTTGTATAGAATATATAATCCTTTCGTATTTTGTAAATGGTGATGTTTTGGATCTAGACAATTTAATATTTCTTTATCTAATCTTTTATACGGTGTTATTTGAGGTTTACTCCACATATCTAAAATAGATGAAACAAAAGTATATATATGTTCTGTTACATTCTCGTTATCCCATGATAATACATCTGTTGTACAATAAGGTGAAAAATGGTCTACAAGTACACTTTCATTTTTATATGGTGATGTACAACTGTTAATAGGATTGATTTGCCCTTCAAATTTATATGCCTCTTCAATTATTTTTTCTAACAATTTAATTTCGTCCATAAAGTTATAATTTTCGAATCCTTCTGATGTAAATAAAAATATTAGTAAAAAACAAAATATTTTATTTTGTATTGGTAAATTCATCAAGTTTACTATTTGCTTCTCTTGTCAAGCCATCTTCTGTTTGAATTCCCCCACCCATCTGATGGAGTTTTCTTCGAGCTTGGTCAAATAATTCCATTTTATTTTGCCTTGCATCTGAATTTACATCGTTTTCTTTCCAGTCAAAGGCATCTCTTTCCATTAAATAATTTTCTAATTCTTCATAAATATTATCCCATTGTTCTGTATCCATAACAACAACAGGAATAATTTTATTATAGTATCCTTGGTCATTTGCCCATGGACCTGCTATAGCTAATTGGTCTACTGCTGTTATAAATGACCCTATTGAGCTACTAGAGCTACTTGTTGTTTTTATTTCATATAAAAATAGTATTTCATGATTAACAGCTTTAGTACCTCGTCCAGTATACCCAAATATTACATCTTTGTTTGTCATTGGTGAACGTAATTCTCTACCAAAAGAAACAATTGCATTCGCAGAATTACTTTTCAGCCCTGCCCCATCAGGGATAAGTCTTTCATAATAGTCAATCCCATACTCTTCTACACCTGTCTTAATTCTAAAATAAGCACCAGGACTACTAATTGTCCTTAACTTCGTGTCCATAGCCATTTGTCGTCTTGCTGTAGCAATTGCCTGACCTATAGGTCCCTTTGCTATTTGGGATCTTCTATAAGTAGGATTAAGACTATATTCAGTCAAATGTTGCGCTGCATAAGTAGATTCATTTGATATGTCATTCAGAGCTTCAACATAAGCGTCTTTGTATAAGTGGGTAAACATAAAATCAAAATTAACAGTTGATCTTAATTTTGTAATTTTATATCTTACATACATTTTATGTGTTGAGGTAGATTCTGCTCCTTCCAATTCAATAGCATCAATAACTCTATTTTCAGAGAAAGCATAGGAAGAATTCCAAGGATAACTTGCATCAAGTGGATCAACGGAGAAGAATCTTCCCGTGCGAGGGTTGTGCATGCGGTATTTATAGTTGGTAGCCCCTTCCCAGAGTTCGGGATCTTCTTCTTGAGCTTGGAAGCCGAAGCGATTTTCTGTGGATGAGTAGTTATGGTCTGGGAGTGTCCACCCGAAGGGATAGCAATTACTCGCCTGAAATTCAAAGAACTTTATAAGCTGTAAGATACGCAAATATCAGTTGAAAGAAAAAATTATTTAAGAGGATGATGTTGTAGGAGATCCTTTTCTAAGTCCTTGATTTTATGAATGATATAACGTTCTGTTGAGGAAGCGTAACGATGTCCAAGTTTAGACTGAACTTCTAAAAGAGACTGATGTTGAAGCCAATGGATAATGATACTTGTGCGCCAATGTTCTAGATTTTCTAAGTGTGGAAGCGTCTTTTTTAGTCGCTCTTTGAGTTTGCCTAAAGTATTGTTGATTTTGCCTGATCCGCTAGAGCTAATAAATAAGCTATCAACGTTTTTTGAATTGGGTAATTGGGGTCTTATTTTTAGTATAAAGTCTTGAAAACCTATGATTTGTAAACCTGTTAAGACCAATTCTCTAGTGTTAGATCTGAGAATGGAAGGAATTTCTAAAAGCCCTTTTTTGAGCTTTAGATGGCGTAATTTTAAGGCTTGGATTTCTGCACTTCTTAAAGCTTGAAAATGGATTAAACTTAGGATTAATTTGAGTTGTTTTTGATGGAGTGTTTTTGTTGGAAAATCCGATAAACAGTGATTAAGCGATAGATAGTTTAAGGGTTGAGGTAGTGCTATTACTAGG
>JAKVCT010000485.1 GCA_022448995.1 Saprospiraceae bacterium | reverse complement strand
CCCTACTAACAGGCACCCATTCTCCATCAGATGCCCCTTTCTTGTACAAGACAGCTTTAGCTGTAAGCTTATTCACTCCTTTTTTATTTGGCAAGTCCGAATAAGGGATAAATAATGTCCTTTTTAAGCGATTATCACTATTGGGATATAGCTCGTATTCTTTACTATAACTCAACGATTCTCTAGTACTACCTTCGGTCCCTACTACAGAGACTAAATCCAATTGCAATCTATACTGGTCTGCTTCAAGAAACTCAGTTGTAAAATTGAACATTAATTCGATCCCCTTATCGCCAAATTGTAGGATATTTTCTCGAACCCCTGCATTCTGAATAAGATCTCGAATAACAATGGTTTTAGATTTTTCTATTTGTGGGACATACGGCTTGGGCGTCTCAGCACTTTGAGTCACTACTCCAGCTGTATTAGAATGATCTTTTGCTTTTATCCAGCCATTCGCTACTGCAATCTTCCGATCGCTCTTTGAAGGATGGGTAGTAGTGGAGGTTTCATCTGCCAGTTCGTTAACAGCAATCATAGCCTCCTCCTTTGTGGCTCCCATACGTTGAAGCACATAGCCTGAAAAAACATCGGCCTCTAACTCCATGGTGTGCCTATCTCTATTATCATCTAAGGTATGACCAGACAAATGATGACCGATTTCATGAGCCAGTATAGAAATGGCTGCCCAATCTGTATCCGTCCTATCAGCTAGGTGATCCATAAAGAGTTGATTGTAAAAAATATACCGTTGGTTATCTTGAATGACTGCTGATGCATTGGGTACCGTTGAAGCTTGAAGCTTAAAGTTAGAGGGCAACCCGATATAATCTAATATCCTTTTTAATACCTTTTCGGCATTTTCGTCAGAATCAAAAATGTAATAGCGATCACTATTTAAGGTTCCGTGAAAACTACACGAATGCTCAATAGTAATCGGCTTCTGGGCGTTTAAGGATATCGCAGATGTCACCGCAAGAAAAAAAGCGAAAAACGACTTCATTTCCTAAAGTTTGGGATTAATAGAAAAAAGTTATCTATCTAGGATATGGGGCTGCTAAGGTGTAATTGGTAAGGTTTGTGATAGAAAACACCTATAAACTAGAAATGTGATATAAATGTATATTATATACTTGACTATTGCTTACAATAGACAGCCATTTGTGCCAGTGATGACATAAATAGGGGATAATATTTTTTACTCCATAATTTTACTAGAACAAGTGCTTCTGTTACCAACAGTACTGGACAAAAATATATATTATTATTATATATACAAAAAAAATGCAATCTAGCTTACCAAAAATTATTTCGAATATCTTTGAAAAGTCCTAAATAATATTCCGAAAATCAAAATCTCCGCTATGAAAAACTGCATTTCTGCGGGCAGGTGTAGTGCATTAACATGCAGAAGATCAAGTACAAAAGCTACAGGTACAAAAAGAACAGCTATACCTACTATATATTTTTTCCATAGACCAAAATAACGTTTAGACCATGCCCCACCTTTATATAAAAAGTAGATCGATAAAAAATGAAGAGGATTCATCCATAGCAAAGTCCAATTTCGGTGCGTAGCAAAATGATCAGTTCCTAACCACATGAAAATAAACAGACAACCCCCTAAACCCAGAATAAAAAATAAGAGGGCGGTTATAAACTTCGAAACTTTTCGGTCCTTTCCGAGGATCAGAAAAAGAAGTAAAACGATGGACAAAACTAAAAGTGGATCAAATGGACTAAAGGTTCGTTTAACAGGAGCATTTTTAACCTCTGCTAAATATTGGGTAGGAGCTCCGAGAACGGAAATATTACTAGATGCAATATTGGTTTGAGATAGATTGCTTTCTAAGTAATCTGGCAGGAACATTTGCTGTCTAAAATTAGCTTGACGATCTGCATCTGTTCCCAAAATGAGATTAATACCTAAATGAGTCCACGGGCTTCCTTTCAGTTTTTCAGCAAGCATCTGACGCAGACTTATTTGCTTATTTGGCTTTGGGTAGACAAGACTATCGGAATAAATTTCTTCACAGATATCCCTTACTCGAGTAGCACAATTATCATAGAAGAAATCGTATAGGTATTCCCTATTTTCCTTTTTGTAGTTGTTTTGGATAAATTCTATAAACTTCGCTTTGTGCAAACTATCGAGCTCAAAAGGGCGCTCCGTATAGGATCTTTCCATCCTTTTGTAAGCCCTTTCAAAATCAGCATAGCGGTCTCTGCTGAGTTGATACATCAATTTACCTTTGACAAATTTGGTATAAAAGTTAGGGGTATCAAAATCGAAAGTCCCATAATTATAAACGATATCAATACGACTATCTGGATCCATAAGCCGAATCCCCGTATGCCCAAAAATAGAATACAAATCCTCACCGGCTTCTACAGTCAGCAGACTAATCTCTGTATTTGGACCAAAATCTTGAGCACTCCCTTTTGGAATAGCTATAAAGAGTATAAGTACTAATTGAAGAAGTAAAATCTTAGGTGTGCTCATGTTTATTTATTTTTTACAAAAAAGTCATAATTGATTCGAAGTCCAACACTTCTTGGTGCCTCCATTAGACCGGGTCTAAAACTGTAAGCTTTATTAAATACATTATTGACCAGAAATCGAAGGCCCAACCCAA
>JAKVCT010000484.1 GCA_022448995.1 Saprospiraceae bacterium | reverse complement strand
TATAGTCCGATTGATCCAGTTGGGTAGATTTTTCTAAGTTTTTATCGAAACTGAGTCTTGATTATTACGTTTGACAGGACATTTTTTCACGTGATTTGTCCAAACTATAAAAGCATTTTACTTCGTAGAGCCCTTCGGGCTCTACGAAGTAAAATGCTAATTTCTGACCACACAAGAAATACTTAAATGATCTTTAATCTTCTGAGAAAAGCACTCTAAAATATTTCCAACAATATGTATATTAGTTTGTAGTTAAGAACTACCTTCCTTAACAAGTACAACCATCAGCACTTATTGCTCAATCTTCTATCTATTTTTAAACAACTTCAACTTCTAAAACAACTCCTATGAAAAAGAAACTATTATTATTGCATGGTGCACTAGGCAGTCAAAAGCAGTTTGATTATATCCGTACAGAACTAGAAAAACACTTTGAGGTTTACAGTCTAGACTTTGAAGGACATGCTAATCATGTTTCTGAAGCAGCCTTTTCGATTGAATTGTTTTCTAAAAATGTTTTGGCATTTCTAGATGAAAAAGGCATTGATAAAATCTCTATTTTTGGATACAGTATGGGCGGCTATGTAGCTTTGAAAACCGCCTTAACCGCACCTAATCGCATAGAGAAAATTGTAACTCTAGCTACCAAATTCAATTGGACGTTAGAAAGTGCTGAGCAAGAAGTCAAAATGCTTAACCCAGATAAAATTGAAGCTAAAGTTCCTCACTTTGCTCAAAAACTTGCCGCAGAACAAGCTCCTCAAGATTGGAAAACGGTGATGCATAAGACAGCAGATATGATGTTAGCAATGGGGGCTGGTACTCGCTTGGAATTAGCCAACTTAAAACAGATCCAAACTAGTGTAATTATTGGAATTGGTGATCTAGATAAAATGGTTTCTTATGAAGAATCCGAGCAAGTTGCTCAAGCTTTACCTAATGCACAACTGATTAACTTAAAAGGCATTAAGCACCCAATTGATCGAGTACCAAGTGATGTATTATTGAATTATATCCAAAATAATTTCAATTAAATTTTAAGTATTTTTCGGTGTTTATTGTAAGGTGACACTAAAGTACTATCCCGCAATAGTATGATCCTATTGCCTTTTATGATCAAAAAATATAAGACTAAAGTCCTCCATTTTTATAAATCAGATATCTTTACGAGCTGATGAACAATGAGCGACTTTAGTCCTCTATTGTTCTTCTCGAAAGTAATTCATCATTGCAGGCTGGCACTTTAGTGCCAGCCTAATCACAAGCCCCCAATATTCCTATTGGCACAAATAATTTAAAAAATTCCTGCCACACCCACCACTTTTAATTTTATCTGCGTCTCTGATTATGAATCAATTATTTTTACCTAATAACTTTGCGACCCTTTTTGAGACCTGATCAACCTCATTTAGGGCAGCAAAAGCAACTTATTTTATTATGCAAAAAAAGTTTTTTTCTCTCCTCGTATTCACAGTCCTATCCATTTTTAGTATCTCACTAACAGCACAGTACAATAGTGCTGCAGGACAAAATATTATCTACGAAGACCATTTTGACTATGCTACAGACGCTAATAAGATTGCTGCACCAGCAAACAAACGAAGTACAGAAGTCAATAGCATGTTGCGTAAAGCAAACAGCTCAACCAAAACCATAAAAGTAAAGGATGAAAAGACTGGAAAGATTGTAGAAAAAACAGTAGAACGTAAAAAGGTAGCCACCGACGCTTTTGGAAACGCTCAAGGTAGCCAATTTGATCTAGCTGTAGATGGTGCTTTCAAAGGAGAATACATTGCAGTATTACACTTATATACAGGAGAAGGTTTTGATTTTGAATTGCCTAAAAAGGCACTTCAAGAAAAGGGTTTTGGCATCATGCGTTGGCAAAATGAGCCACCTTCAGCAGATGAATTAAAGAAACAGTTGAAGAAAGCTAGCCAATTATGGTTAATTTCTAGCAATGTACAAAAGTTGAATGCAGATCATTTGGCTGTAATCAAAGAATTCTTTGAGAGTGGAAAAGGGGTTTATATTTGGGGGGATAACCAGCCTTATTATGCAGATGCAAACTATGTAGGTGCAGCCTTACTAGATGTAACTATGACTGGAAATACCATGGGTAATCAAACTGTAAACTTAAAAGATGAGGATACTCAAGCAGGTATCTTACAGAATCACTTGATCACGACTGGAATGAACTATGTTTATGAAGGTGTAACAATCGCGACTGTGGATGATGCTGATCATATGACACCGTTGATTTGGGGTTCTGCAGGTAATGTAGTAACTGCGGTTTATGAGCATGATGGAAAACGTGCTATTTTTGATGGTGGTTTTACTCGTTTGTTCTTGAAATGGGACACTGCGGGAACTGGTCGCTATGTAAAAAATGCTGCTGCTTGGTTACAAAATGTTGAAAATAGAGGTTATAATCCTAAGGAACAGTAAAAATAGAAAAAGCGCCTAAGAGGTAAAACTAAATTCAGAAAATCCATTTTACCTTTCAGGCGCTTTCAATTTAATGATGTTATCTATCAAAGAGTACTTAGGGACTTTTGCTTCGCAGAGCACTTAGTGGTTCAGTATTATGGATGTTTCTTCTCTCACCTTTTGCCATTGCTGCAAAAGGTGACCAAAAGATCTAGGACTCC
>JAKVCT010000483.1 GCA_022448995.1 Saprospiraceae bacterium | reverse complement strand
ACGTTTGACAGCACACTTTTTTACGTGATTTATCCAAACTCTAAAAAGAAATTAGTTTCACTGAGCCCTTCGGGGTTAGTTTCACTGAGCCCTTCGGGGTTAAATATAAATTAATTGTGTCCATCTACTTACTTAGACATAATTGATTTTACAATAAGCCCAAAGGGCTCAGCGAAATTAATCCTCAAAGGCTTTGCAACTGCTTGTTTTACAGAGTGATTAGGTGTACTCTTATCTTAATCCATTGATATCATACCTAGACATAAAATTCCAAATTAATTCAGCTGCATTTTGTCCTTGATATGTAGGAGTATTAAACCATACATGTTCTCCCCCTATATACTTGTAATGTTCTACAGAAACACTACTATCTCCCTGTGCATAAACATAATGTTCTATAGTAGTTCCACTACTGTTATCTGAATTAACCACTGGACTCGTACTCGTATTATTGACACTGATCCAATGATCTAAAACCTGTTGAGTAGAGTTATAATCACTGTTACCATCATAAGGGAGTACTGCATCAGAAGTACCATGAAGATGAATAACAGGCATAGGATGGCTTGGTGGGTTTGTACAATCAAGCATAGTTCCGGAGACTGAACCAACAGCAGCTACCAACTCACTTTTATAATTTGCGAGCCCATAGGCCATCATTCCACCATTGGAATAGCCAACAGCATAGATTCTATTAGCATCTACATTATATTCAGATGAAATTTCTGCAATCATAGCTTCAACAAATCCAAAGTCATCTGCACTACTTTTGTTGTCTCCTCCAGAAGGGCAGGTATTCCAGTGAGAAACTCCATCCAGACAACTGCCTTGTGGATAGACTAAGATGAAGGCATTAGACTCTGCTAATGAGCGCATATCTGCATCTGTCATATGGTCACTGGCACTTCCTCCAAAACCATGAAAATTGAGCATAACAGGAGCTGCAGAGTTACTACTGTAAGAACTAGGTACATACAATACATATTCTCTATCTATGCTGTTGTGTGTAATCGAACGAGCATCTGTATTAGAGTAACAGGAACCATTTTTCCCATTATTGTCTTTACCACATCCACTGATGAGTAATGTAGCAAAAAGTAGAAAGTAAACGATGTTTTTAAGCATAATAGTAATTGTTAGGTTTGAAGTTGAAGTTGTTTAAAATATTCGACTATGGGGTAGTAGAGCTTTGATCTTAGCTAATTCTACCCTAGATATAGGATTCTTTTTAGTGACATACAAGTATTTTAGATTTTTTAGCCTACCGATAGAACCAGGCAGGCATTTTATTTGATTTTCGATCAGATAACAATTTCTTAACCTCTCCAACTCACCAAAAGATTCAGGTATAAGCTCTATATCATTATTGGCAATCGAAAAAAACTCCAAGCTTTTTAGTTTGCCTAGCCACTCAGGTAGCTTTTTCAACCCACAACCACTCAGTGCTAAAAGGTTTAGCTTAGGTAAGTGTTGAATCCATTCTGGTATTTCTTTCAAGGCAATATTATTTAAGTACAATTTATTTATGTGATTATATAGTTCAGGGACAGTACCGATTTGGAGTCTAGCCTTCAGAACACCTTTACCCGCTATCAGTTCTTGGATGATTTTGGGAACCGCTTTCAATGTTTTTTTTTCGGAAGCATTTAGTATAGCTTGAAAATGTGCTTTGACTGCTGTTTTTAATTCAGGGTCACCTTTTAGCAATTGTAAGGCTAATTTATTATTGGTTTTGTCTTGGCTGATAAGTAGCTGAATAATTTTTTGTTGATCTTCTTGCATGGACTATAGTATTGATTTGACTGTAGAGAAAGTAAATCTCTATACATATTTATAATATATAGCTTTTTTAGTCGATGTCAAAATTTTGAACAAGGCTATATCGTGAGTATTTTGCTATTGAACTTGTTGGACAATTGTTGTATAGTTGCTGATAATCAATTGTTTATAGAATTTAGTTTTTTGTTGTACTTGAATGTATTTTGTTGATAATCAGATTATTGTGTATTAAGTAGAAAACTTGTGGTATCAAGCCTTTACAAAATGTAGCTAAATAGTTTAGCAAAAAAATAGGAATCTATTTTTTTAGTTCTACCTTTGCCCATATTTTTTGACAAACCGTTGGGAAGGACTGTTTCTTCGCAACATCGTTTTTAAAACTTTTTTAGCATGAAAGCTTTTTTATTTCCTGGACAAGGTGCTCAGTTTGAAGGTATGGGTAAAGATCTTTATGAGCAATCACCTGAGGCAAAAGCATTGTTTGAGCAAGCCAATGAAATTTTGGGTTTTGATATTACAAAAGTAATGTTTGAAGGAACAGCAGAAGAGTTGCGTCAAACTAAGATTACACAACCTGCTATCTTTTTACATTCTGTGATCTCTGCAAAAATCAAATTGACGGAAGAAAAACCAGATGTAGTTGCTGGACACTCTTTGGGTGAATTTTCTGCATTGGTCGCTTGTGGTGCAATGAAATTTGAGGATGCACTAAGATTAGTTTCTAAGAGAGCTTTAGCGATGCAAAAAGCTTGCGAATTGACAGAGGGAACTATGGTAGCTGCAATGACTAAGGATTTGACAATCATCGAAGCTGTTTGTGCAAATATTGATGAAGTAGTTGTTCCTGCCAATTATAATACACCAGGTCAGTTGGTGATTTCTGGAAGTATCGAAGG
>JAKVCT010000482.1 GCA_022448995.1 Saprospiraceae bacterium | reverse complement strand
ACTCCTAACTTCTATTTAGGGGCATACCTCGAATCAAAAATCATTAGAAAACTTATAATTTTTGGATCAACCTACTTCTCAGGAAATCAGGAATATTAGTACTTAATCGATAAAACTTAATTACTCTCAAAAATCCGATTAAATCTAAAGGTAACTTACCATATCACCCCTTAGCTAAAAGCATTTATAAGTGGGAGAAACATCTTCAATAACGACAAAGTGTAGTTAGGTTGGACTGATCAAATTGGTTCTTTATACCTTGTCGGTATAGAATACAAGCTTAAATAATCTAGCGTGGTATTTTCTTATATAGAACATAAGAAATTACTCCAAAAATAATATTTGGCATAAGAGCAGTTACCAAAGGATGTGCACTACCGTCTTGAGCAAAATTCCGACCAAGCATTACAATTAAGATATAGGTAAAAGCGAGAACGAAACCTATAATTATCTGAGCGGCTATCCCCTCTCTAGATTTTCTAGCTGACACAATAACCCCCATAATGGTCAAAACCATTATAGCCAAAGGATATGTAAACCTTTCGAAATATTCAATTTCGTATATTTCAATATCCTGAAACCCTCGATCCTTTTGCTTTTTTATAAATGCTGAAAGCTCAGAGATAGTCATCGACTCCTGCTTCTTAAAGGTAGATTTAAAGTCTTTTGGATAAAGATTTAGTGCTGTATCTAAGTGAACCCCAAAAGATAACTTTTCGACACCTTCATTATAGGTTCTGACAATGTATCTGTTAACATGCCATTTACCACTTATAGAATCCCATTTCACACGAGGCCCTTGCAGTTTATAAACTAGATCCTTACCATCAAATCGTTCAATAGAGAACCCAGTACCATATTCACGCTCATTGTTATAGGTTTCCATGTACACATAAGTGTTTTCTGAAACCCTTACATGAGTATTAATTTTGTTGTAGGTAAACTTATTTTTTAGGTATTCTACCTCAAAATTGACCCTTGTCTTATTAGCATTTGGTAAAACCCAACCTATTAAGATGAAAATTATAACACTTAAAAACAGGCTTCCTTTAACATAAATCCAAAGAACTCTAGCAAAGCTTACACCACTGGATAAAATAGCAATAATCTCAGTATGAGAAGCCAACTTTGAGGTCACAAAAATGGTAGAGATGAAAATCATTATTGGAGATAAAAAATTCGCCAAATAAGGAATAAGATTAAAGTAATAATCTCTCATCACCACCCAATAGCTCAACTCATGATGCATAAAGTCATCATTCTTCTCTGTAAAGTCAATAATGCATATGATCATTACAAAAGCAAAAACAAAGTACAGGAATGTACTAATATGCTTTTTAAGAATATATCGCTCTAATAGATTAAGCATTAAAGTCTAGTATCAAGCTTTTTCACCATCATATTTTTCCAAGTCGCAAAGTCTCCCTCAATGATATGCTTCCTTGCCTCTCCAACTAACCAAAGGTAAAAACTTAAATTATGAAGTGTAGCTATCTGAGCACCTAATAATTCTTTAGAAATGATTAAGTGTCTTAAATAAGCTTTAGTATGATTAGTACTAACGTAACCACCAAGAGCAGTATCAATTGGAGAAAAATCAGACTCCCATTTCTTGTTTTTAATATTAATGGTACCCTCTGAAGTGAAAAGCATTCCATTTCTTGCATTCCTTGTAGGCATAACACAATCAAACATATCTATTCCAAGAGCAATGCACTCAAGTAGGTTACTTGGTGTTCCTACACCCATTAAATACCTAGGTTTATCCCATGGAAGTATATCACACACCACATCGGTCATGGCATACATCTCATCGTGAGGCTCACCTACTGATAATCCTCCAATGGCATTTGCCTCTCTATCAAATGATGCTATCGTTTCAGCAGATTTCTTTCTTAAATCTGTATAAGTACTTCCCTGTACAATTGGCATCAAGGTTTGATCATAGCCATATTTCCCTTCCGTAGAATCGAACCTATCACAGCATCTTTTAAGCCAGCGGTGGGTCATTTCCATAGATCTTTTAGCATAACCATAATCACATGGGTAAGGAGTACACTCATCAAAAGCCATTATGAAATCTGCCCCAATTGTTCTTTGAATATCCATGACATTCTCTGGAGTAAAAAGATGTCTCGATCCATCAATATGCGATTGAAAAACGACTCCTTCTTCTTTAATCTTTCGAGCACCAGAAAGTGAGTACACTTGATATCCTCCACTATCAGTTAAAATCGGTTTATCCCAGTTTATGAATTTATGTAGGCCACCAGCCTTCTCCATAATATCCATTCCTGGCCTCAAGTAAAGGTGATAAGTATTACCTAGAATGATTGGGGATTGAACATCGTTATGAAGCTCACGCTGATGAACACCCTTTACAGTACCTGCTGTCCCCACAGGCATAAAAATTGGCGTTTGTATTACCCCATGATCTGTGGTAATCTCCCCTGCCCTTGCCTTGCTTTCTTTATCTGTCGATTCTAACTTAAACTTCATGAAGCAAAAATAGTTTTTTATAATAACTTTATACCAAGATAATGCTAGCGACTACTATTCTTCTTCTATTTTGTTTTTGCATCCTAACTCAAGGGATAGTTTGGACAAGCATTTTTATCAAACTTAAAAACCACAACGACACTAAAACTTCCTCAAATCCACATATAACGTTAGTAGTCGCGGTA
>JAKVCT010000481.1 GCA_022448995.1 Saprospiraceae bacterium | reverse complement strand
GTTTGTGTTTGCTGGTCTTGTACATGTTGTAGCTGAAATTGTCTAGTTTGGTTAGTAGTTGGTGGATCGTGGTGCAGGTTTCTATGTTGAGGGCATTTTGTGGTAAGTTGGCTTTTTGGTCTGATTGTATTGAACGGAAAAATGCCGAAAATTAATCTGAAATTGACCTACGAAGGTTATACATTTACTATTGTAGAAGCAGTTAAGAGACGAATCAAACAGATACGAATTACCTTGCCTCAAGAAACTGAATCTACTCAACCAGCCTAATATGAACTTTAGAATATTTTATTTATTAAGTACTATAGTCTTTCCTGTATTCTTACTTGTTGCCTGTGGGGGAGAGGAGGAGCTACCAATTCCCAAACCTAGAACTTACCCCAAAGTTATTTATCCTGAGCGCAATATGACTAAGTTGGATAATGATTATTGCAATTTTACCTTTGAGTATCCTGATTATATGGTTTTTGAACAAGATACTACTCTAATTAGTGAGAATGCTAAACACTCTTGCTGGTTTAATTTACAGATGGAATCCTTGAATGGAGACATCCATTTTACCTATACAGATATCAGTGGAGATTCATTGGAGTATAATTTATATGAAATTTATAAAGATGCTTATTTATTGTTCAATAAACATAATCAGAAGACAACAGGAAAAGAAGATGTATCCATAGCCAAAGAAGAAGAAAATCTTTATGGTATTTTATTTAATATTGAAGGGCATGTAGCCTGTCCTTTTCAGGTTGTTCTCACAGATAGCACTCAACATGCAATTTTAGCTTCTCTATATTTCAAAAGTAGGCCTGATCCAGATTCAATGGCACCTGTGATTGAATTCGTGAAGAAAGATATTGCACATTTAGTGACTACTTTTGAGTGGAAAGACTAAATACTCTACTTTATTATATAAGTGTCTAGAAATAAGACTAAAGTGATGTTTTAGTTTTATAGCCAAGCTAGGAGAATGCAGAGAAAATTACAACTTCCTAATTATTTATTGTGGCTTATGTAATAATAATAGCGTTTTAAACAACTTCAATCTAAATTTTTAACTAATCAATAGTTCATAGGTTTTTAGTTTCACTGAGTACTTCGTGGTTTGACTAAAAATTAAAAAATCAACGAACTATCAAATAATAATCTATTGAGCTTTCATAAATATCCGCCTCGATCACCAAAACCTAAGTCTTTACCTATGATTTATGGGCGTCATCCCATAGAAGATGCTCTGAAAGAAGGTAAATCATTTGAAAAAATAATCATTCTACAATCTATACGTGGAGAATTTGAAAAAAGAATTCGGCAGTACTGTAAAGAATTAAATATTCCTTTACAAACTGCTCCTAAAGAGCGATTAAACAAGATTACACGTAAAAATCATCAAGGTATTATTGGTTTTGTAGCTATTGTAGCTTATCAGAGCTTAGAAGATGTAGTGGGAATGATGTATGACCAAGGAATGCCTCTATTTATTGTTTTAGATGGTGTAACTGATGTGCGAAACATGGGGGCAATTGCTCGATCCGCTGAAGCAAGTGGGGCAAATGCTTTGATTATACCTAAAAAAGGAAATGCACAGATCAATGAGGAGGCAGTTAAAACGTCTGCTGGAGCTTTGAATACTCTTCCTGTGTGTAGGGTCAATAGCCTAGTTACCACAGTAGAGTATTTACAGATGAATGGGATTCAAGTAGTCGCTGCAGATTTGGATGGGGGTCAATTTTTATATGAGGTAGATATGACCGCTCCATTGGCTATAGTTGTTGGTGCTGAGGATAAAGGAGTCAGCAAGGAAGTACTCAAAAGGGTTGATATCCGTTTCAAAATTCCCATGAATGGTAAAACAGATTCGTTTAATGTTTCTGTGGCTACAGGAATAACATTATATGAGACACTAAGACAACGCAAAGATCATCTAGCTTAACGTGAAACTAACCCCGAAGGGCTCTGCGAAGTAAATCTCCCTAAACCCTTCGAGGGTGTCTGACGTTCCCAAATTGGTCATAGCTTTGAAAATTACGAAGTAATTTGAATTGAGCTAGGAAGGTTCAGTCAGTATTAAGGATATTTCTTCTCTCACCTTTTGCCATTGCTGCAAAAGGTGACCAAAAGATCTAGGACTCAATGGAACATCTTGTCCTTAACAAGTGCAACCAGTCTAAAAATGCAACAAAATAAAAAAGCAGCTACACAATTGTGTAGCTGCTTTTTTATTTTGTAATAAGAACTATTGTTCTTATTTCTCACGCTGAATAGTGATTTCACGGTTGATTTCATCACCTGCAGGATCAGTGATTTGGAACAAGTAAGTTCCATCATCTAAAGATTCTACGTTCAACGCCTTATAAACGTTACCTTCTTCTACTTCCATTACATTGTGACCAGCCAACTCATATCCTTCTTCATCTAGTAATTTCATAGTTAATTCTTTTTGCTCTTCAGATTTCAATGCAAATACAAATACATCGTCAGCAATAGGATCATCAGAAGCGATTAACTCGATGTCCATGATACCTGCAACCTTCTCCGCAGCCATCAATGTTGTGTAAAGAGTTGTAACAACTGTTTTGTCGTCACCATCATCCATCAATAGAATTAATGCAACCATTTTCTCAGGTGCTGCCTCTGCTTTAGGCATGAATGCAGAAAAACTAAATACTGTAGCTAATAATAAAGTTAGGACTCTCATAACTCTCTT
>JAKVCT010000480.1 GCA_022448995.1 Saprospiraceae bacterium | reverse complement strand
TGATTCTGCATAATAGTTGCTACCGGCTTGAAAGCAGTTCGGAAATAGATATCCATACCATTAGAAATACCACCTTGGATACCACCCGAATGGTTACTCAAAGTTTCGACCTTATCCCCATTTTGTACAAATAAATCATTATGCTGAGAACCCCGCATAGAAACGCCTGCAAAACCAGATCCATATTCAAAACCCTTACAAGCATTGATACTTAACATTGCTTTGCCCAAATCTGCATGTAGACGATCAAAAATAGGAGCACCTAGTCCGGGAGGACAACCTTGAATAACACAAGAAACTACACCACCAACAGTGTCTCCATCTTTGCGGATATCTTTGATTAAGCTAATCATTTGGTCTGCTACATTTAAATCAGGACAACGCACAGGAGTTGCTTCTATTTGATCAAAATTTAGATCTGTATAGGACTTTGAGAGCCCTAAACTTCCTACCTGACTAACATAGGCTGTAATTTTTATCCCCTGTTGTGCCAAGTACTGCTGTGCTACTGCGCCCGCAGCTACGCGTGCAGCTGTTTCGCGTGCAGAGGAGCGTCCACCACCTCTATAGTCACGATTTTTATATTTTTCATGATAGGTATAGTCTGCATGAGAGGGGCGAAAAGAATCCTTAATATGGCTATAATCCTTCGGTTTAGCGTTGGTGTTTCGGATAAAAAAGGTGAGTGGTGTACCTGTAGTTTTGCCCTCAAAAATTCCTGATAGAATTTCAAATTCATCAGCTTCTTTTCGTTGTGTTACAATTTTGGATTGTCCAGGTTTTCTTCTATTCAGCTGATACTGAATAAACTTATGATCTAATTCAATATTGCTAGGGCAGCCATCAATTACTGCTCCAATACCTGCACCATGTGATTCTCCAAAGGTGGTAACACTAAATAATTTTCCAAATGTATTTCCTGCCATACTAAACGCTGTATTAAATAGTTGGGACTAGACTCTGGTAGTAATCTAATGCCTGATTGATTTGATGAACAGTAGCAGATTGGTTGATCTCAAACTGTCCAATTTTATTGATAAAGGTAAAGTTAATTAAATCGTTTTCATTTTTCTTGTCTTGTAGCATCAACTGTATTAGTTGTTTCCTGTCCATATTTTCAATAGAATAATAATCATAGATATTGAGAATATAATCTTGAATGATAGATAAGGATTGTTGGTCAAGTTTATTTTGCTGATGAGCTAAAAAGCATTCCATCAAGAGTCCAAAGGCAACAGCTTCTCCATGTTTTAGAGGCTGTGAAGTTTCCAAACTTACACTTTCGATAGCATGCCCAATGGTGTGCCCAAAATTTAAAGACTTGCGCAAATTCTTTTCCTTGGGATCTTGTGCTACAATTTGACTCTTAATTGCAATAGAATCTCGTACAATAGAATCCCAATTTGTAATCTGATCTAGATGATCTACCTGCAAAGCTTGCCAATAATCAGCATTCATGATTAGGGCATGTTTGATTACCTCTGCCCAACCACTACGCAACTCTTCATAAGGAAGTGTTTTGAAAAATGGGGTATAGATACAAACTGCTTTAGGCGCTTGAAAAAGACCAATCATGTTTTTTAAGCCTTGAAAATCAACACCTAGTTTGCCTCCTACCGAAGCATCTACTTGTGCAAGTAGGGTAGTGGGAATTTGTATAAAGTCTATACCTCGCTTATAGGTTGCTGCACAAAATCCTCCCATATCACCAATCACACCTCCTCCCAAGTTGAGTAAGATAGCTTTGCGATTGGTTTTTTCATTTAAGAGTTTTTGCCAAATATTTTGACAAATACCTAGGTTTTTGTATGCCTCTCCCGAGGGTATTTGTATTATATTTAAAGTAAATTCAGGGCTTAGGCTATCTTGTAAAATAGGTAGACAGTACTGCGCGGTATTTTCATCTACTAAGACCCATATTTTAGAATATTTTTCTGTATTTAGTATGTTTTTTAATCCCGTAAAATCAGCATTTTCAAACAAAATAAAGTTAGGAATCATGTTTATAGATACTAGTTTAGTTAAACTAATGAGTAGTTGGTGTTTACTCTTTTTTATCGGACTTGTCCAAGCTCAAGTCTTGGACAAACAAGCACAGTTACCTGAGATACTCAATGAAAATTCAGGAATGGTTGTTATTGATACTCATCAAATATGGCTGCATAATGATGGTGGTAATGCACCTTATTTATATCAACTCAATGCCAAAGGAGAGATCCAAAAGAAAGTGAGAATCCTTAATGATTCTAACAAAGATTGGGAAGATATGTGCACCGATGGTAATGAATTTTTCTATCTTGGTGACTTCGGTAATAATAGAAACAACCGCAAAGATCTAAAAATTCTGAAGATTCCCTATTTACCTGAGCTTAAAGATACAACTGTTGAGGCTGAATTTATAGAATTTACTTATCCCGAACAGAAAGCTTTTCCTCCCGAAGATCATGACTTACACTATGATATGGAAGCAATGATTTATTACAAAGCTGCTTTATATTTGTTTACCAAGAATAGAACAAAACCTTATTCTGGGTATACTTACCTATATAAGCTGCCTGTGGGTGCAGGCACTCATGAAGCAGTTCTACTAGATAGTTTTGATACAGGACAGAAGCATTGGTTTTATTCTGTAACTGGAGCAGCAGTTTCTCCTAATCAAGAGAAAATAGCCTTGTTAGCAGGGAATCAATTATGGATTTTTTCGGATTTTGAAAA
>JAKVCT010000048.1 GCA_022448995.1 Saprospiraceae bacterium | reverse complement strand
TAAGTTAAAAGCATTAAAATTCTGATTATGGTTATCATTATAAGTAGAAGTAAGTAGGGTACCATCATCCGCTAACTCATAGAACTTGCTATACTCAGCCAATCCCCAATAGTGACGAACACGCAAGCTCAGTGCCATACGATTCGTAAACAAATAGGTCATTTCTATCTGATTAATCATATCTTGACGATAACGCGCACCGAAAATAATAGAACCATCGTCAGTGGTATTTACATAACCAATATTATTATTACGAACAGTCGTATTATTCATAATATTCATATTCAGACGATCACTAAATCGGATAATAGGCATAAGCTCACCTTGTAGCACAAAAGCTTTGTTCCAAGCATCATTGCGACCAGCAAAACTACGGTAAGAAAAATTACCATCTAGGGCAAAAGGCTTGCGGTAATCACTAGAGAACCAAGCTGCGAATCTTGACCAAGCAGGCTTGTCCCAAAATCGTCCATCCGTTCTAGGCTCAAAATAATCGTGAAAGCCCCAAGGCTGATAGACTCCACTTAGACCTGCACTTAAGAAATTTCTGAAGGTTCCGTTAATTCGATAATTAAGTTCAGCACGCACAAAAGCATTTGGATTATAGAGCATATTGTACCGAATATTTGCACCACCCCAAAGAGAATTATAAATCCAAACAGGTTGATACTGATTAAAGGCAACTTCTACCTGATGATTTAGATAATTATTGACGGTATTAAAACCAAGGTCATTGGGGTCAAACTGTTTGCTAGCAACAGCTTGTCTCAGAAATACACGAACATTGCCACCCACTTTACCAAATTCTAGGTTATATCTATAACCATTTCGATAAGATTGGCTATGCAGCGCAGTATCCAAGAACTGTTGGCTCAATGCACCATTTCCAGAAATTGCATAACTATTATCCAAAAAGCTGATTCGGAAATCTGTTCCAGTAACAATAGCATCAGTAAATTTTCCAGGTCTGAACACAGAAGTATTAATTAAACTGAAATAACTATTGTCTCTAAATTGCTGATCAAAAACAATTACATTATAGTTCGTTAAAGGTTCTGTAAGTAGCTTGCGAATATCACCAGAGACAGAATCCTGTATTTGTGCCTTAGTAGGTGCCGTAATAGCGTTGAATAAACCAATACCTAAGCCTTTTTTAGTACGTCCTGATACCTTCAAGGCATTAACTAACTGTGGTCGAACAGGATTTTTGATCAACTCTTCACCATCTCCAACTTGATCTTCCGCCCAGTTGTAACGTGTGGGTCTACTTCCTACACGACGCGAATAAAAAATATCTGCTTTCTGAAAGAGTTGTATACTTTCGGTAAAGAACGGTCGACGTTCTTCATAGTAGATTTCAAAAGGACTAAGATTAAACTGAAAATTATCGGATTGTGTATCGCCAAAATCAGGAACTAAGGCTACGTCTAAGGTAAAACTTTCATTGATACCATATTTTAGATCCGCACCTGCTGAACCAAAGGGGCGCCAGTCTCTTGTGCTCGGATCATTATCATCAGTATGTTGCAGGTAGAATGCAGCATAAGGTGTCATGGATAAACGAATCGGAGGTTTTATTTTTTCTATACCTTTGAGCAGGCCAAACTGTCTAGAAAAACCATCTATTTGTGGGTTCACTTTATTCCAAAATGAAAATTCACGCGTTCGACGGACAGATCTTGCAAAATTGATACCCCAAGTTTGTTCAGAACTTCTTGGAAAACGCAACTGAGAATACGGAATTTCAAACTCTGCTATCCAGCCATCATCTACTATTTGTGTATTACTTTTCCAGACAGCATCCCAAACATAATCTCCATCACTAGCATCTCCTTGCACACCTGCAGCAGTGACAACAAACTCAAAAAAGTTTTGCTCAGTGTGCATTCCATCAATCAATACAGCAAAATTATCTGCATTGGTTGACCAAATTCGATCTCGAACACTCAACTGTCTCAATACACTGTCCCCAGAACTATCATACATTTTAGCACCTACATAGATTGCTTCAGTTGTGTAAACCACCTTAACCTCTGTCTTATAGTCGGAAGGTGTGTTTGGATAAGGCTCATTTTCGGTGAACTCAGCAGCAATAGGTGCATTTTTCCAAACATCTTCGTCCAGAGAACCATCTATTTTAGGAGCAGTTTCTACATAAACTGCTTGTATCGTCTTTTTTGAAATCGTGTCATTTTGTTGAGCAAAACTATCTGTGTGCGCGAATAAAAGCACAAACAGAAATAAAAACAATATGCGCATAGCTTCTTACTTTTAGTAGATTTAGTCAGTGATCACACCACCACCTCTTCTAGATGATCCAGAGTTAGAGTCTGTGGAGGATGTTTTTGTTTTTTTCTTTTTTGTTTTTTTCTTTTTTGGGGAGGTTTTAGGAGGGGATGAGAATGATATGGGTTGATCGATAGTTCTTATCTTAGGATACCATGCCCAAGCATAGGTCAAAGATGCTGTGATAGACATGTTTTGAGAGGTATTAAAAATTTGTTGGTCAAAAATATTTAGTAAATTATGACTATAGCGTCCTTCTATTTGGATATGTCCACCATTGGTTTTGAAGACCAAACCTAGTCCAGCACTGACACCAAGCTCAACAGGGGTGTTGATAGGACTACCATAATAGTCTAAGGTATTGAGAGCATTACTAATTTGTTCTGTATCAGTTAATAAAATACTTAGCAATGGACCAAAGTTGAGTACCACATTAGTCATACCTTTACCTGCAGTGACTTGCGTCAAAAATGGTAATTCTAAATAATGCAATTTGCGACTATATATACCTTGAGTATAAATCTCGCGCCAACCTTTTTGGATATAGTTTAACTCAATCTGAATCCCCAAATGCTTCTGAGATACATGACAGAAGTATAAGCCACCACCATAAGCATATAGGAAGGTTGGTGATGGAGTAGGATTAAAACTTACGGTTGTCATACTGAAAAAGCCTCTTGCTCCCAAGGCACTGTAAGGACGAAAAATAGTATCTCGACCTATTCCTACTTTAGTGGATAGAGAGTCTGTATCTGTTTGGGCAGCAATGTAGCCAATACTATGAATACAACAGTAAGAGATTAGAAGTAATCTAACAAATGATGATAAATAAAATTGCATTGTAGAGCCTTTAGAAACTTGAGTAAGTGGGCAAAAGTAATTGTAGATTACTTAGAAGTTGTTTTAAAATAGCTAAGTAGTTGTCGTAAGCGAAGGATTACAACACTTATCGATCCTTCTACTATCGGTCTTTAAATAACTTCGTTTAAATAAGTAGTTTTTTGACTACTTACTCAGCATCAAAAATAATTTCTGTATTAGGTAAATAAAATTTCCATTCAGCAATTTGAGCAGTATCTAAAGGATTGCCGCTAAGCTTTAATACTTGTAAGTTTGTTAAACGTTGAATTGATTTAGGTAGCTGATCTAGCTGATTATGACTTAGATCTAAGTGAATTAAGTTTTCCATTTCACCCAAATTATCAGGCAACACTTTCAGTTGGTTATTTGCTAAAATCAGTGTCCGAATATGGTGGTTTTTGCAAATTTCAGTATCAAAAGTCTGTATTTTATTAAAACTTAAATCTAAATAGTTTAGTAGTTCTAGCCGAGCGATTGCTACGGGGATTGTTTCAAAATGGTTATGACTAGCACTTAAGTGTTCTAGAGCATATAGTTTATCCAATCCCTCATTTAATTGTTTCAATTGATTATGATCTAGATGCAATTCACGTAGAAAAACACATTGATAAATAGAGGCAGATACTACTCTAATTTGATTATGTCGTAGATCCAACCATTCTAATTTGTGCAAACCATTAAAACGACCAGCTAGATTATTAAGTTGATTTTCAGATAGATCTAACCAAGTCAGTTCTGTGAGATTCTCAATCTCAGCAGGTAGAGCTTTGAGTTCCAATCCTGTTAGATCGAGTTCTTTAAGTTGTTTGAGTTGGCAGACTTGCAGAGGAAGTTCTCCCAAGGGATTATCCTCTAGATTCAGTTTCTCTAGTCCTGTGAGTTGAGAAAAGGATTTGGGTAAACTCTTTAGCTGATTTGAACGCAAATCTAACCATTCTAGATAACGTAGATCTCCCAAAGATTCAGGCAGGCTTTCTAGCTGATTTTCCGAAAGATCTAGCCAAGTCAATGCACGCAACTGTGCTATTTCTTCAGGAAGTATATTCATGTTAATGTTGGTTAGATCTAACTCCTTCAAGTGTTTCAGTTGGCAAACTTGCTTGGGGAGTTCTCCAAAATTATTTTCTTCTAGATCCAACCATTCTAGCTGTTGCAATTCCCCAAACGATTCTGGTAAACTCTCCAGTTCATTATCCGAAAGATCTAGCCACTTTAGTTGTTTCAATTCACAAAGACTATCTGGCAATTGTTTGAACTGATTAACTTCTAAATTGAGGCGTCTTAGGTTGAGTAAATACTCGAAACGTTCTGGGAGATGGCTTAGCTTATTTTTTTTCAGATCTAGCCAATTCAAGTTAGACAAATTTCCAAATTCATTAGGCAATTCCTCAAACTGATTAGAAGAAAGATCTAGCCATTCCAAATTGACCAATTGACACAATTCTTCAGGAAATACTTGAAGCTGATTATCTGAAATATCTAGACGTTCGAGTTCCTCTAATCGTCCTAAGGCTTTAGGCAACTCTTTCAAGTCATTATGTTCTAGATTAAGCTCACGCAGTTTACTCAGAAGAATAATATTACTGTCTATTTCATGAATAGCTTGTTCGCTCCAATCCAAGATTTCTATCGTTGGATTTTTATATAACAGTTCCTGAATTTTCTTTTTGATGTCCATCGGTAATAAATTGATAATCAAAAGAGACTACTTATAAATAGTTTGTTTGGTAATTAAGAATAGCTGCTTAACTAATTGCATCAACTGCTTATCTGTACTACCATTCCATTCGGAATAGCCTCTAAAATTTTAGACAAGCTCTTATACTACGATAGCTTTGTAGGTTTTTAGCTTCGCAGAACCCTAAAAGACTCTGCAAAGCAAAAAGATATTTTTCAATTTTTGTTAGAAAATTAAAAAATCAACGAACTAAGTAGGTGGACATAATTAATTTTATAATAATACACAAGGCTTTTTAACAAAGTGCAGCGCAAACCTCGAAGAGCTCAACGCAGTTAAAAGGCTGATTAAATTTACTTCGTAGAGCCCTTCGGGGTTAAATACAAATTAATTGTGGCTATCTACTTATCAATACTAATTAAAAAAAGTTTCTCCTTTCTTAGCCATTCTGCGCAAAATTGGGCTACAACGATAACGATCCTCTCTGTATTCATTGTACAAGGAATCTAAGCGATCAACACAAGTTTGAATCCCAATTTCATCTGCCCAAACGAGTAGACCTTTTGGATAATTAACCCCTTTGGTCATTGCTAAATCAATATCTTCCTTGGAAGCTACTTGCCAGAAAACAGCATCTGCAGCTTCATTAATGAGCATGCTTAGTATTCTATTTGCAATATATTCGGCAGTACTTTCATCTTTATTAGGTTGTGGAGCTACTGCACCCTCAGCGTAGTCATAATAGCCACGACCTGTTTTTCGTCCCAAGAATCCAGCCTGTGCTAGGCGTTTTTGGGTAAAAGCAGGCTTGTAACGAGGATCATTGTAGAACGCCTTGAAAACCGTTTCGGTTACTACATAATTGACATCGTTTCCAATATAATCCATCAAGGTAAAAGGCCCCATACGGAAACCTAAAATTTCTTTCATTACCCAATCAATCGTAGCTACATCTGCAATTCCCTCTTCTAAAATACGCAAGGCTTCTCCATAAAACGGTCGAGCAACTCTGTTTACAATAAAACCTGGAGTATCTTTGGCCAATACTGTTACTTTTTTCCAAGAATCAATCAAGGCTCTTGCTTTGTCTAAGCTAGCTTGAGAAGTCTGTACTGCGGGAATGATCTCTACCAACTTCATCAATGGAGCAGGGTTGAAAAAGTGAATACCTAAAACGCGGTCTGCCTTTTCACAACTTGCAGCAATAGCAGCTACAGCTAGAGATGAGGTATTGGTTGCTAAGAGACAATCAGAACTAACAATTTTTTCTAAAGCTTGAAAAACATTGCGTTTGATTTCTAAGTTCTCGATAATTGCTTCAATCACCAAGTCACAGTCTGCATAGGCTTCCATGCTTTGAGGTGTTTCTATTCTAGCTAATATAGCAGAAGCGTCTTCTGAAGTCATTCTACCTTTTTCAATCAAGCGTTTGAATATCTTATCCAAGCTTTTTAATGCATTTGTCATAGCATTGGAATTGTTGTCAAACAAAATAACCTGATGTCCAAAAGTTGCTGCTATCTGTGCTATTCCTCTTCCCATAGAACCCGCGCCCAATACACCTATTTTCATAGTAAATTGCTATTTTAAGTTAATTTTTGAAATGAAAAAAGTAAACGAAGCCACAAAATACTAATTTATTTTTATTAATGCTGCACACAGACAGAGGTTTAGCATTATAGAGTCATCTAAGTGTTGTAAATAGTTGATTATCAGATTTAAATGCTTTTGTGTTAGAGAGAGTTGCATTTTGTGAACTATAGACTGATACTTAGTTTTTATCAATCTGCTACTATCAACTCAAACCACGAAATGCTCAGCGAATTTATCGCCTAAAAAACTACTTGAATAAGCTTTAGTACTCAAAACGAATTCTCTAACAACTTTTATTGATAAGCTGAATAGTCATCAGAATTTTTGTCAAGAAAGAAGTACTTGAGTGCTTAACTCTTTTCTCAACTGAGGATCCAATCCAGCATACAAAAAGATTTTGAACTCATCAGAGTTAATATTTGCTTGGTTGGTATAGCCTGTACGAAGATCTGTCAAGGTTGAGTTCTTTTTTTGGCTACCTAGCCAAATGTCATAGAGCCGAACAACCATAAAATTAGCTTTAGTAGCAGTACTATTTTGTTTCTTCAGATGAACTTTTATGGGTAATGGATTTTGATGTGCTTTATAAAATAAGTGATAACCCTGTTCTCCTACAATTAGATTATAAGCAGAAGGCCCTTCAAACAATAATTTAGGTTTCTGTTTAGAAGATTTAAGTTTTTTGATATTAAATCCATCAAATTTGGATAGAACATTCAAATACAAGTCAGAGAGATAGGACATTTCTTCTTCTCCCTGATTACTAATTGCAGAGCTGATACAAATTTCAATAACATCCATTTCTACTTCGTGTATTTGCTTGCTCATCAAACGCATGAACGCAACATCCATAATATCCTGTATATAGATGGACTGCATTTTGTTGAACTGTTGAGGTGCATTCTGATAGACATACTTCAGCTCATCCAGTGCACTTTTTTGAAAAAGCTTGTCTTTGAGTAGAATACGTTCAATACTGCGCTTAGTTTTAGTATATCGGCGTTCGGCCAAGATGGTACGAAATCCAGAATTCTTGAGTCGAAAAGCATTGGTCGTAAAATTATCTAAATACTTGGATTTGAATCCCAGTAAAATGCGTCGGATATGTTCTTTTTTTTCTGCTAATCTATTCTTAAACTCATAGTATTGCCAATCTAAATCACCTTCATCACCATAGCTAATCATCACATCACCGGTATCTTCCTGACTATTCTCCTCATCCTCGTAATCCTCCTCCCAATAGTTATCTTCCTGACTTAAGATCTCTCTTTCTAGCTGTTCAAGTTCGTTGAGTAGATGGCCATAACCTTGTTTTAGTTTATAACTATTGTCCTCAGGAATTTGAGGCATCCAGTCGTCCTCAAGTGGGTCTGCAAAATCTAGAATTTCAATCTTTGGTTTCAAGCGTTCATTCTCTAGATATAGATCAAATATAATTGGAGTATCCACTTTTGTTTTGATCAACTGATCTGCTGTAAATGTAGTGAGATCCTTCTCTATTTGTCGTTTTAAGGCACGTCCACCCATTTTAGAATTATAGCCTCTACGTGCTACCCATTGCAGGGCCTGAGGAGAGATGTTCAGTACGGTTGTTCTCCGAACAAAGCCATCTCGACGCAGTAGATTCTTGATTTGCAGTTTTGCAATATCTAGAATGTGTTCTAACTTCAAGGCATTAAAGATGACAATTTTTCCAATTCGATTGACGAACTCTGGGCGAAAAAACTGTTCTACAGCCTTCTGATAAACAGATGAATAATCCATGCTATCTCGTTGGAAGCCCAATTGTTGAGTACTTTCTTTGGCTCCAACATTAGAAGTCATAATAATAATGGTATTGGCAAAATCTACGGTTCTACCTAAAGAGTCGGTTAGGCGACCATCATCTAAGACCTGTAATAAAAGGTCATGGATCTTAGGATGGGCTTTTTCAATCTCATCAAATAAGATTACACCAAAAGGATTATACCTGATTTTTCCTGTTAGCTGTCCTTCTGGATTACTATAGTCACCAATTAGGCGAGAAAGCGCAGAGGCGTCAATATATTCATTCATATCAAAACGCATCAGTTTATCTTCGCTTCCGAGCAAGTAGCGACAAATAGTTTTAGCAGCTTCAGTTTTTCCAACTCCTGTAGGTCCTATGAACAGGAAGGAACCCAAAGGTTTGCGCGGGTTATTGAGCTTAGCTTTTACCTTGTGAATAACTTCGGTGAGTGAATCGACCGCCTGAGGTTGTCCAATAAGTGCAGCTTCAATATTTTTGCGTACCTCATCTTCTTCAAACGTATAGGAACTATCTAAAATCTCGACATTTAGCCCACTGTAGTCTTTAAACTCTGCCTGTGCTTGTTCTACATCAATTGTTTGCATTTTATATTTGACTGCTAGCTGAACTAACAACTTACAGACATTTCCAGGGAGTGCTCTGCGCTTGAAGTAGTTGCGATGAATCACAAATAACTCACGGATTGCAGGTACTGAAATAGTACAATGATTTTCTATTTCGAGTATTTTACGTTGCTCCAAGACCATTTTTACACTGGTAATGTGATCAGGCTCTTGCACACGAATAGTTTGGAACAAATCTGTAAATCGTCGATCTTTTTCTTGGACAATTTTCCATTCTTCAGGCGTAGCCACCAAGATGATCTGCAATTGACGTTTTTCTAAATAGGGTTTGAGTACATCACTCAAGGTCATACTATTTTGAGCAGACTTTCCAATTCTCAATAGGGCAACAACATTATCAATCATGAGCTTATCAGAATGAGAAGACTTCAGTCGATTTCTCAAATGATGCAGAATAGCCTCAAAACGCTTTTGCCACATCCCTACAATACTCATTCCTGCAATCACTCGAGTAGGATCTACTTGCCAAAACTGATGTAGCTTTTCTCGTTTACTAATATGTTTATTGCGATCTAAATATCTATAGATGACCTCTTGTACAAGAGTATGTTTTCCTGTACCTTCTTCTCCAATTAAGACAATGGGAGCATTCTCACGTTGATAGATAATTGTATCGAGTTGCTTGACTTGCTCTTCCCGATAGAATGCCCTACGAAGCTCTGTAGGGTATAAATTATTTAGGTTAACACCAACTTTAGGGAGCTCTGCATAACCCTTGAATTCTTGTGTGCCGCCAAAAAAAGCAAACATCCAATCTGTTGACGTACCTTCAAAATTAAAGGCACCATCTTCAACGCGAGTTTCAAATTCTAGACTAGTAATAAAGTTTCCTTTCTTGGCATAATGCTGCTCCATTGGCCAAGTATCTATGTTTTGTCCCTTTTTGTATACTCGGATTAGCTTTTCGATGATCCCCAGTGTATAATGATAAATTGCCTTTTTCTTCATCGTTGCATCTGGTAATAAGAAAACATAAGAAGAAAAGTCAGGCAAGCAAGCATAGAGCTTGCCCTGAAGCTTGAAGTGAACAATATTAAAATTACCCTTTACATATTGTTTTCCTGCATTGAATTCTAAAGGGATAGTTTTATGTTGTAATTTGGGATTAAATAAATACCAAAGCAGGTTGGGAGCGTTACTCTGTGTTAATATAAATGTCTTGAAATGGCTGCGTACTTCCTTTTTGAATTTTGCTACAGCACTGTCAAAACGACGCGCACTCACCATGGGATAAGCGAAAAAAATGGGTCTGATGTGATAATGTATCAACTTATCCACCTTTGTTTGGGAAACTAAAACAGGTACGTTTATATTAACTTGGCTCATAGTATATCTGGTCGCTTTGCGCTGTGATTTTGTATAGACTTAGATCTACCCCAATTTGGAGCGATTCGAAAAATACTAAATTGCGGATAAACTTACAATTATCTATTCGATATTATTAGTAATAGTCCTTAAAAGCGTTTTTATATAGCCTCATTGGTAGAAAACTAAGCTCTAATAGTTTAATGTTTAATGTTTGCACTTTAGATAGATGGCGATCTTGTGCAGCTGTTTCTGTGCTTCAATTTTTTGTGTAAAAAAGTGTAACTTTATGCTCTAAATGCTTATCAAATCTCTAAAAGGAGCTTTAGGTCTATGCAAAAAAGCGAACAACTCTTATTACTTATCCAATCCATGTCCAAATCGGAAAAACGACATTTTAAACTAGCGGCATCTTTTGGAAAGCAATCTACCATTTATTTCAAAATATTTGATCTCTTAGCACAGCAAAAAAGCTATGATAAGCAGGAATTGGTTGCGTTATTGGAAGCAGAAAACTACAAATCTTCTCTAGCACGTTTACAGCATTATTTATACGAAACTATTCTCAAAAAACTAACTCAATATCATGCTGAAAGTTATCCTTATTTTCAAGTAATGGCTTGGATTCAGCAATATACAGTTTTGAGAGATAGAGGTTTATACGATCAAGGAAGGCAGCTCTTGGTGAAGGCATTGAATTTAGCAGAAGACTATCAATATGATGGTTTGGTGCACGAGATTTTAGGCTTACAAGAGTACTGGCTCTTAGAAGAACAGAATTTTAATTTGGTTAAATCCAAATCTATTGCTATCAGGGAAAAGCAGACTGAAAACGCAGCCCGTATTAGAAGAATTCATCAATTGCGCAACGATGTTCATGCTTTGCGTTTGTTTTTTCTGGAACATCAGTTTATTCGAAACAAGGAACACAAAGTTTATTTAGAACAAATGTTGGAAGATGCTACACAAGCATTAGAAAATGAGCCAACAGCTTTGGAAAAACGCTATTTGTACACCAAATTAGTTTACACCTATTATGGTTTACAAAATTTTGAACAGCTAGAACAAATTGAGTATAAACGTCTATTATTAGTAGAACAGAATTTTCACAAGGCACATCTAATTCCTTTTTTTTGGTATGTTTATCAGCGGAATTATGTTTGGTTTCTGATGCTGAATGGGGAGTTTGGAGAATTGTACAAATTCTTGAATGAAAAGACTTCCTTTGTCTTAGATCTACCTGTACATTCTAATTTTTATAGACACAAGTTAGAGATTACTTTTCAGGTTAGTCGATTCTATGGGGAAGCATTGCGGGCCAATTTTAAACAGGCTTATAAACAGATTCCAGCCTTAGCTAATCTCTATTCAGCAACCAAAGGGTATTGGGATATTGAGGTGATTACACGTGTAGTTATTTTATTTATGTATATTACTTTTTGTCTAGAGAAATATCAAGAAAGTGACTATTGGTTGCGTTATTTGGAGAGCGAGATTCCTCAACATTATCTATTGCCTTATCAGAATATTGGTAAAATTGCTCAGCTCTTGATACATGATGGTTTAGGGAATGAACGTTTTGTCAAAAACTGTCTTGAGCCTACTCGTATACAACTTTATCGCAAACAGCGTTTTTTTGAAGTTGCTAACTTTTTTATTAAGCTATTTCGACGCTTGTTATCTACACAGGATATGGATGAACGCAAAGAACTTCTGCTTAACTCTAGACCAAAGTTGGTTGAAATTTCTAAACAACCTGAAAAAAGAGGTTTTTTCTTATTATTTAATTTTGTAGATTGGGTGGACAGTAAATTAGAAGGTATTAGTATTGCTGAACTCGTTGAAAAACGACGATAAGCATTTCAAGAATACTTTTCAGTACGTTTTGCAGAGTTTTGGAATTTACCAAGAGACTTCCGCAAAGTCCAAGATTATATTTTTTTATTCAAAAAAGATTTAAATTTTTTATGTTAAAGGATCAACGAGTTCCAATCTTGTTTATTTTGCACAAAATACGTTGGCAGGCACCACTAGTATTGATTTATGCTTTTAGTTTAGAAGCTTATTTTATGTATTACCATCCATATTCAACTGAGAAAGCACTGATTCCCTTAGGTGTACCCTCTACACTTGGAACCGCTATTTCCTTGATTTTGGCATTCAGAACAGGGCAAGCCTATGGACGCTGGTGGGAAGCTCGCAAGGTTTGGGGAGCTATCGTAAATGATTCGAGAACCCTAATGCGCCAAGTGCTATCCTTCCCAACTGCAAATGCATTATTGCAGAAAGCACAACTCAAGGCTTTGCAACAGGAGATTGCTTATCGTCAGATTACTTGGTGTCATGCTTTGGGGCGTAGTTTGCGTAAGCAGCCAGCCTTGGAACGAAGTTTTTTGAGTGATGCAGAACAAACACAAGTTGAAAAACACAGCAATATTCCCAATGCGTTATTGCAGCAGCACAGCTTGAGTCTTAAGCAACTGTATGAAACTGAAACGATTGATAGTTATCAGTATACACAAATGGATGATACCCTAAGTCGCCTATGTGATGCAATGGGAAAATCGGAACGGATCAAGAATACGGTGTTTCCTAAAACCTATTCTATCTTTATAGAGGCTTTATTATATCTTTTTGTTATTCTGTTACCACTAGGGTTGACAGACTATTTAGGAGCATTTATTGCCGCACCTATGATTGCTACAATTTCTATTGTATTTTTCTTGTTGGAGGAAACAGCTATTCGTATGCAAGATCCTTTTGAGAATTGTCCAATGGATACACCTGTTACAGCTATAGCCAATACTATAGAGACCAATCTAAGACAGATGTTGGATGAAGAAAGTGTAGAGGAGCTTCAGACACATGACAAGTCTTTCTATGTTTTGTAACGAAGTTGTTTAAAAATTATCTCTATCGCATCAAATTCATCGATTTTACTTTGTTGAGCCCTTCGGGGTTTATCCACTTTAATTTATGTTATAGAGTATTCGTATTACAGACTGCCTTAGTATTAGGAGTATTCCTGATACTAGGGCAGACATTGCTCAGAATATTGAATTGTTTTATGAGAAACACTGCTCTATATAGTCTAGTTTTACTTGTCTGTTTTTTGCAAAACTCTATTGCTCAGGCAGAAATAGAAATAGACAAAGAAAAATATTGGCGAACTGAGCAAATTAGCGATGATATTTATATGGCTACGGATACCAATTGTATCCAACACGTGTATAATAACGAGGGGGAACTTTTGTTAAGTTTGGAAAACTCCTTACACCATTTTGCACCCCAAAAAGAGGATCTGTATTACATTAGAAATTATGATATAACAGAAGCCAAAAAAATAACGGGAGCTGGATATGAAACCATGGCTTATTATTGGTATTACAATCAGGAATTGAATCTACTACAAGTTGATGAGGCTAAGGTTCTATATTTAAAAAATACACCCTATTTATGGATAAAATCAGGAAGAAATTCTCAATTATTACATGCAGATCTTACGGTTAGATTAGATTTAGGAGAAGCTTTTTTTAATAGTTTAGGAGACTATTATTGGTTGGATGATCCAATTGAACAAGAAATTAGGATCTATGCTGTAGCTGATGATAAAGAATTGTTATCTATAACAGGCGAAGAATACGAGATCCATAGAGGAAAATTTAAGGGAATAACCAATGGTGGGTGGACGACTTTTTTGCGAATAAATATTATGTGTACACTACCAAAGGTAATCTGAATAAAAATGGTTTTGATGCTTGCTATTTGCAGGAATCAGGAGAAAAATATATTAGAAGGAAAACTCGCCCAATCAACCGTGAATTGGTTATTCAACCTGATACGACTGTTATACGAATAGGACAAAAAAATAGAGAAGATAAATTACGTTTTGGTTTGTTAGATCCCATAAAAGGGAAGGAAGTTTTACCTATTAAATATGTTAAGATTGACTATAAGGATCATGGACGGTTTATCACTCAAAAAGAAGGAAGTAATTTTGTAGAATTAATCAAAATGAAGAAGGGAAAACCTATTGTTTTAATTCCCGAAAAATATGAAGATATAACGATTGTTGATATACGAACCGCTTTGGTAAAACAAGGTGAATACTGGTTTTTGTATAATATAGAGCGACAAAAATGCTTGGAGGTGGAGTTTAGTAAATATGAACGAACAGGAATATTTCTGCACTTACAGCGTTTTGGTTTATGGTCAACATATAACCTAAAAACTCATAAGTTTGATCTCTTATTGGGTGATTTTGATGAAGCCCTACAATATCTAAGATTGGGAGACTGGCTATCGTATAACTATTCAGAATATGAGAACATGAGCGCGCGCTATATGTTTGAGTCAGATAACAACGTGAATTCGTTAGAATTATTCAATAAATCAGATTTATCTAGAGGAAGATTATCAGCAAGTGATGAGCCTGCTGTCTTTTTTCATCCTAACAATATTAATTTCAAAATTAGTGTAGCTCCCCGATATAGGGTACATGCACGCGACCAATATTTATTATATCAAGATGATAAAGGTTTTCATTTGGTAGATACTTCAGGACAATATACCTTTCAGAACAAATCTTGGGAGGCAGCTATTCTTTTAGGAATCATGGATGGAAATAAACCTTATTGCCTAATCCTAGACGAAAAAGGTGCAGGTTTATGGAATCCTATAGAGGATTCGATCCAATATATCCAAGTTGGTCAAATAGGTGATACGTATAGAGGCAATGTTATTTTAGAAATGAAGCTTCAGGGTAAAGAAGGTTATTTAGCTTTTCCAAAAGGAGCAAAGCAACCTTTTATATTAGCCGCTGAATACGATGAGGTACACGATATGAAAGTAATGCGAGATGGAACTTGCATTGCAAAGGTGACTAAAGATAAAGAAACCTATTGGGTGGACGAGGATGGAAACTGGCTGAGCAACTGCAAATATAAATGAACCACAAAGTGCTTAGCAGAGCTAAAAATCAACGAACTATTACTATAAAGATTGAATTAAGAGTTTTTTAATTTTGACTGTATGTAGTTCTGCAAGGAAATCTGCTGAGTTCTGAAGGAATAATATACAAACCAGCATTGGGAGTTAGCCCGATACTCAAAAAACGTCAAGCACATGAAGAACATTTTGTCACTACCAATAATTTACTATCTCTTATGTAACATATTCATACTGTACAATGCACAAAAAATTCATGCACAAGAAGTAGACTATTGGCTAAAAGAAGCCATTAGTTCAGAGCTATATAGGGCTAGAGTACCCAGTCCTAATTGTACTGTACAATATATTTATAACCGAAAAAATGACCTAGTCCATAGCTTTGATGATCCAACAGTAAAGTTTATTCACAAGGGTGGAAATCTCTATGCAAAAAAGCCTATATATGATTGGGAAACAACAGTTATCAAACCCATTCAAGTGTCTATTGGATTGGAAGAAGAGTATTATGAAGGGACAATTTATTATCATTATCACAATGGAAAATTACAACCTTTAGACGTGGATTATGCTAGAATATATACCTTGGATAATCAAGAGCTTATATGGACGTTTGCCAAGAATAAGGCAGAGTTATTAGATAAGAATCTAAATATTCGATTAAAAATCGGCAAACGAATTCTAGATCATTACGGAGATTATTATTGGTTGATTGACACTTGCAAAAGGAAGATCAATATTTATTCAACAGACAATGAAAAGATCAAGGTATTATCAGGCAAAGAATACAATCCTCATTTTTATGCAGTTAGCAATGGAATTTGGGCTTTGGGGGGCTTTGATGCAACAACTTGGGACTTAGAATTTTATTTGTATAATGAACAGGGAAGATTGTCAGAGGATGGATTTAATGAATATCATATTCCAACTCAAGTGAGTTATCGTGCAGAAAAATCAAGAAAGCAAACTTTTGACGTTTGGGAAGACCCACACCAAAAAAGAAAAGAATACACTCAAGCAGATACCTCAGTGATTCGAGTGAATAATTACTATTATATAAGCTCTGATGATGGAAAGTCTTTTTATGAAGGTTCTAATTATGGCTTACGAGATTTGGAAACAGGAACAGAGATTTTAGCAATCAAGTATGATTATATTCGATACATGGATTATGGAAGATTTCTAATTAAAGATAACTATGGAGAAGGATTAATAGAAATTCGAGACAAAAGAATACATATTCTGATTCCTACAATTTACAGATCTATCAAGGTTGTATCCAAAGATATTGCTTTAGTACAGGAAGGAAAGTACTGGTATTTATATAACATTGCCAAGCAAAAGTGCTCAACTGTCGAATTTGCTACTTATGACTTAGTTGGGGACAATCTATACCTTGAGCGATTTGGCAAATGGACAGTATTTAATCTCCAAAAACAACAATTTGATTTTCTATTAGGAGAGGTGGATAAACCTATAGAAGTTGTTAATCAAACGGCTTGGTTAAGTGCTAATTATGAAGCTTACCTTCCTGTCATATATGGTGAATCTGAAAAAGAACCAGCTACGATTTCTTTACTTTTTCGGAATTCAGATTTGAGCGATTATCGACTCAAGGACAGGGAGTTGCTAGCAGCGTTTACTAATCCTCAGAATCTGAATCAAACAATCATGGTTCAACCTGAGTACCGAGCAGATGTTTATAATCAATATTTGTTGTATCAAGACGATAAAGGGTTTCATTTGGTAGATACTTCGGGAAAATATTATTTTGTAAATCAACAATGGAAGGCCGCTATTTTCTTAAAACTTAGAGATACTAAGCAGTTGCATTGTCTGGTTTTAGATGAGAAAGGCATAGGTATATATGATGTGTCAACTCAAGAGATTAGCTATCATAATATAGATAAAATTGACGAAGTACATGGAATGACCCATAGTGGTCAATTAAAATTGATTACTAATTATCAGTCTAAAAAAGGTTGTATTGCATTTTACAAAGAGACAGATCACCTCTTGGTTTTGGCTGCACTTTATGATAAAATTCATAAAATTAAGGTGGACATAGATGGAAATTATCTAATTAAAATCAGTGAAAATCAGAAAACTTATTGGGTGAATGAGGATGGTGATTTCTTGAGTGATTGTGACTAGAAATGAACCATGTCTTGTAACTATTGAATTAAGAATGCTTGAATGTGATGTGTTGGTAATATTGAATGATGAATGTTTTAATTTTGAATGTATGTAGAGCTGCAAGGAAATCTGCTGAGTTCTGAAGGAACAATATACAAACCAGCATTGGGAGTTAGCCCGATGCTCAAAAAACAAAAAACAAATGAAAAAAACATACAGATTAGTGTTTTTATGGATGATCTTATTCACTGTAAATTTGAAAGCACAAGATGGTATAAAATCCGATCAATATTGGTTTGTAGCGAATATATCAGATGATCTATATGAAGCTAAAGATACCAATTGTACACAGCACATTTACAATAACTCGGATGAATTGCTGATGAGTTTAGAGAGTGATTCAGCGTTTTTAGAGCATATAGCAGGCAATATATATGTGGTTTTGGCAAAGAAAGCCAATCATAAGGATTTTTATAATTACAGTACCTATCCAGATTATTTCAGGGAGTTGGCATATTATCATTTTAATCAAGGTAAGCTAAAACGATTGGAGATTGATGAAGCAAAACGTTTGTATTTAGGAGATGAACTTTTTTGGCTGTTCACCAAGAATCTGAATAAGAAACTTTATGACGGAGATCTAAATCTTATACAGGAAGAGAAAAGAGGACAGGAGATTCAACGGCATAAAAGTGCAGGGGCGTATTATTGGGTAGATGATCGCTATCGAGAGGAAATCAAGGTTTATTCAATAAAGGACAATCAGACACTACTGACTATTTCGGGCAAAGAATATGATAAGTTTTTACCACATAAATTGCGTGATTTTGCCAATGGAATTTGGTCAATATCTGATGGAGAAAAGTATTATTTATACGATAAAAACGGATTACTTTCTGAAGAAGGTTTTGAGAATTGTCGTGCCAAAGAAGGTTATTTACAGAGAGATGATGATTATGAGTACCCCAAGTTTGATTCTGAGAATGCAGTAATCATCGTAGCACAAAAAGCAAAGGATGGTGAACTGCATTATGGCTTGTTTAATCCATTGAACCGAACTTATGTTTTGCCAGCAAAATATGAAGATATTTACTATGGTTCTTATGGTAGAATAGAGACTAAATCTAGAGATAATGAATTAGTTAGCTTGTTTGAAATGCGAGATGGAAAATTGGACACACTGATTCCTGAAAAGTATAAGATTATTGATGTAATTGATGAACACACAGCTTTAGTAAAACACAAGCAGTATTGGCTTTTGTATAATCTTGATAAGCGAAAATGTCTAGAAATTGGCTTTGATGAATATGAACTTACCAAGCATTTTTTACAGTTGAAGCGTTTTGGGGAATGGTCAGCATATAATCTGAAAACACAAGAATTTGAGTTCTTATTAGGTGAGTTAGATGAGATTTTTTATAAAGAGGGAGATTGGATTGTTCAAAATTATAGCTATTTTGATCCAGAAAGACAGCATGTAAGAAGGAAGCTGGATCGTAAAAAATCGGATGAAAAACCTAAAAATAGACGTTTAGAGATGTTTGGGGCATCAGAGATGCTTGGCAAGCATAGACTGATCAATCCGACTCGCTCCGCATTATTTTATAACCCCAATAATTTGGAACAAAAAATAGTGGTTAAGCCTCAATATCGAGCACAGCCTTTTATGGAATATTTACTTTTTCAGAATGATAAAGGCTTTCATATTATAGATACTTCTGGTAAATATCTGACAGAAAATCAAGCTTGGGAAGCTGCGGTTTTTATAAAATTTAGGCATGCTACAACATTATATTGTTTGGTTTTAGATGATAATGGTGTTGGTCTATTTAATGTCGCAGACCAAAGCATTCGCTATTTTGAGATAACTGAAGGAAGAGGAGAGAATCAGTTTTTTAGATTCAAAAATCAGGGGAAGATGGGCTGTGTAGGTTTCCCTAGAGGAGCAAAAAATATTTTTATTTTAGAAGCTAATTACCAATATGTAAAGGAGCTGGAAGTTATGAGAGATGGTTCTTGTATCATACAAGTGATTAATAATGGAAAGGCTTATTGGGTGGATGAACAAGGCAATAAATTAAGCAACTGTGACTAGGAATGAGAATGAATGTTGAATTAAGAATGCTTGAATGTTGAATGTATGTAGTTCTGCAAGCAAAGCTGCTGAGTTCTGAAGGAACGGCACAACGGTTAGCATTGGGAGTCCGCCCAATGCTCCAGAGGGCTGCAAGCAAACTTGCTGAGTTCTGAAGGAACGACACAATGGTTAGCATTGGGAGTCCGCCCGATGCTCTAGAGGGCTGCAAGCAAACTTGCTGAGTTCTGAAGGAACGACACAACGGTTAGCATTGGGAGTCAGCCCGATGCTCCAGAGGGCTGCAAGCAAACTTGCTGAGTTCTGAAGGAACGGCACAACGGTTAGCATTGGGAGTCCGCCCAATGCTCTAGAGAGTAATTTGTTATGAATGTTGAATATGTTTGTAGAAATTTAAATAGCTGTAAAGGATGAAAAAAACATATAAATTAGTGCTTTTATTGACGATTTTAAATATAAATCTAAATGCTCAAGATGATATAAAATCCTGTGAATACTGGTTTATAGAAGATTTTAGTGAAGACTTATTAGTCGCCTATCATGAGAATTGCGAAAAGCATGTGTATACACGTTCGGGCAAAAAAATATTAGGCATAAAGGATGCCTATACGATGCTCGAAAAAGTAGAGGAAGCAGAAAATCTATACAAAACAGTTAGGTATGTAATGAACGTGAATTCTGAGTTTGATCCTCGTTATTTTCAGGAAACTGAAGTAGAGCAATATTGGTGGTATTATAATGGGCAGTTGAATCCTATAAAATCAAAAAATACTAAGGAAGTTCAATTAGCTGGCAAGCCATATTACTTGGTTAATCTAGGGACAGTCTTGGAGCTAAAGAATGAAAAAATGGAAACCATTTTTAGACTCGAAGGTAAAAGGGAATACCGAACATTATCTAGATATAATGAGAATTGGTTTGAAGGTATACGATTCAGAATGAAGGCAAAAGGGGCTTATTTCTGGGTGATTGATGCCAATGAGTTGGATGATGACGAGAATAAGAAGGTCAAAGTATATGATACTAAAGGAAAACTGGTTTTTGAGCTTTGGGCTCATGATCTATTTATGATAACAGGAGGTTATTGGGCAGCAGTATTATCAGATGGTAAAGAGTATTTATTAGATGACAATTATAAGGTAGCCCCGTCTACAGCTTACCAAACTTATGATGCAACTGTTTTGTGTGAATATGAAGAGGAGCATCCTGTTTTGTATTATATAGATTATGCAGAGGAGTCTTGGAGGGTGGAAGGTACCAATGATATAAACATAGAAGGGACAGATTCTTGTTTTGTTGCAGTAACTGTACCTACCCCAAAATCTTTGTATGGTTATTGGAAAGGAATTGTAAATTTGGAAACCAAAAAGGAGGTTTTACCTTGTATTTATCACAATATGTCTATTGCTGATTCTAATCTGATTGTTTTGGAGAAAGATCTAGGAAATAAAGGTGAAAAGAAGGATCACAAATGTGCTATTTATCAATTGAATTCTAATGGAGCAACGGCAATTTCTGATTTTGAATTTGATATGATTGATATTTTAAATCCAAGATTTGCTGTAGTGGAAAAGGATGGTAGCTACTTTTTGTACAACATTAAAAAGAAAAAAATATCAAAAGTAGGTTTTAACAAGATTCGTTGTACAGATAAAATTCATGTTTACTTAGGACGTTTTGGACAATGGTGTTTGTTCAATACAGAACAAGGAGAATTTGAATATGGGTTGGATGAAATAGAACAACCTTATGAACAACATGGGTACTGGTTATTTGAAAATTATGATCAAGAATTGTGGATGACAGAAGGGCTAGACAAACGCTACAAGCGTGAGAAAATGTCGAATAGAACCCTCATTTTTGGCGATTATGGAGAATATGGTAATTCTGCTTTATTTGAAGACACGGATTTCACGCCACATATGATCGATCCAGATGCACCTTTTAATATTTATGCTGCTAATAATAGAGAAATTAAAGTTTCTTTAGCTTTTGATAGTCGAATGTATATTTATGAAGAATATTTACTCTATAAGAATGAAAAAGGGTTTCATTTAATAGATACTTCGGGGCAATATTTATTTCAGAACAAATTGTGGAAAGAAGCTGGATTGCTCAATTCTATGATTGGGGCTGATGATAAGAGTCTATATTGTTTGTATGAGAGCGAAAAAGGTAAGATTGCTATTCTAGATGTTTTAGCAAATAAGGTTATTTATGATGATTTAAGTACACTAAAAGTGATGTTTGGAGCAGGTGAGAATGGTTTGGAACGAGGAAAGCGCCACAAAGATATTATTGTCTATGACGAAAAACGAGATCAATTAAATATAGTCCCTAATCTATATGATGAAGTACTTGATATTATACAAGACAAGGAGGGTAATTATGCATTTCTGATCAGATTGGGAGCTGAGCGTTTTTGGGTAGATTCGCAAGGATATTACAAGAGTGCTTGTTTAAATTACTAAAAACAAAAAATGTGTCCCAATCATTAAAAAACAGCTTTGCTTTATCCAATTTTTTTGGCACGGCTGTTGAATAAAGGAAGGAGAGTAGTTTTACAACTAAAGTTTTAGTTAAAAAAATGTTATTAAACTATCTTTTTAGTTGAAAAAATTCTATCTTTGGTTAGAACTTATTCTAATCATCTAATTTTTAGATTATTAATACTTGTTTTGAGGAGTACTGTTAGATGACTAATCAGCTAAAACTCTACAGATCTAAAACTTGAATAACAATATAAAAGTAGGTGATTTTTACCTTGAAATTTTTTACCACGAAATGAAAAAAATATTAAGTATATGCTTGCTAACTATCGCAAGTACCTTGTTGGGGACTACCATTCAAGCACAGACTATTCAATTCCTAGAAGTAGATGGACAAGGAGAGAATGTAAGGGAATGGAACTTTGGCAATTTAGATAAAGGAGCTAATGGTGTGCGTACATTCAAATACACAAATACAAGTCCTATTCCGTTAATTATAAAGGAAGCTAAGGCAACCTGTGGTTGTACTATTCCTTCTTACAAAAAGGAGCCTTTGATGCAGGGACAAACTGCAGAAATCAAGGTAAAATATGATACTAAACGTGTGGGAGCTTTTACAAAGTATGTTACATTGACAACTAATGATCCTACAAAAGAAACAATAAAACTAAAAATCTTTGGTACAATCAAAGAAACTGAATAACTTAGAGATTCTAGATAGTAGAGTGGTCGAGATCAACTCTAAAAAATAGCTGTATTCATAAGATCATCTACGAGAATCTTTATTTTTGGTTTGTTATTTTTAGCGCTGATAAGTATTTCAGAATTGGAGCTTGATAAAATGGCACAAAAACTGATATTTAATCAGCAAGAAAAACTAAACTAACGAACACTAATCTCACTAGACTCAAATCTGGTTTGAGTAGCTGTACAAAAGTGATCAGTTGATGAAGAAAAATACAAAGACATCATTGAGTACTTTTAAACAATTACCCAACCAATCAATTTTAATAATAATTACTAGAAACTAAAATAGGTTAATAATCATGAAAAAAATATTCGCATCTTTTTTCGTTGTAGCAATGGCAGTATTCTTTTTTGCTAGCGAAGCTTCTGCACAAAGCATTACATTCAAAGCAGTAAAGGGACAAGGGGAAGATATAAAGGTATGGAACTATGGTAAAATTGCAAAAGGATCTAATGGTGTACGTATTTTTAAATATACGAATACAGGATCTGCTCCTTTAATGATTACTAATGCGAAAGGAAGTTGTGGTTGTACTGTTCCTTCTTACAGCAAAGAGCCTTTATTACCAGGTGAAACTGCAGAAATTAAGGTAAAATACGATACTAATCGTGTAGGACCTTTTACTAAATATGTTACGTTGACTACAAATGACACAAGCAGTGAGACGATCAAGTTAAAAATTCAGGGAACAGTTGAAGCTGAAGCTGATGCAATTCCTTCTAACAAAGGAAGTTTCATGGGAGGATAATCTAAGCGATTAATTCTTTTAGAAAATATATGGAAGTGATGTTGAGCTTTGGGGCTTAGCATCACTTTTTTTGTCGAAAATGTTTAAACATAGAATCTAATGAATAGATATTTATTAATGTTGCTCTGTTTGGGGATCTGTGGAACGTTTACGCTTACTGCGCAAACCATTATTTTTCCTGATTTGGAGAAAAATCCAGAGGATAAATCATTTACTTGTGATTTTGGAGAGCTTGTTTTGGATACTAGGGCAGAACGTGTGGTTAAATTCAAGAATACAGGAGATGTTCCTTTAATTATTCCTTACATGAAAAGAAGTTGGAGTTATGCTTGGGGCAAACTTTCCAAGGAAATACTTTTGCCAGAGGAAGAAGCAGAATTGACTATTATTTTTGAGGCAAAATACACAGGACCATTTACAAAATATATTACAATAGGAACTAATGATCCCAAAAATGAGACGATTCGTTTTAGGGTAAAAGGTGTAGTTGTTGAGTAGTTGTCGAACAAAATGTTCGACAACTACTCAACAACCGCTACTTCGCCTTGGCCTCAGCCTTCTTACGTTTAGCTTCCTCTTTAGCTTTTTTCTTAGCTTCTTTCGCCTTGGCCTTTTCCTCTTTCGCCTTCGCTTTAGCTAAAGCTTTCAATTCCTTAGCGCTCAATTCTGCAGTATTATCAGTATTAGAATTTGTATTATCAGTAGCATCAGTATTATTGCTATCAGTGTCCGTTTTAGGCTCTTCTGTTGGTTCTACCTTAGGTTCTTCCTTTGGTTCAGGTGTATCATTAGTTGCTGTAGTTATATATTTTTCTAATGGATATTCCCAAGGATCTGCACAGAATGGTTTTGCGAAACTGGCAAAATCTGCTTTTGCAGCATCACCTTCCAATAGATCGAAGATCTCCACCAATTGTTCTGGAGCAACACACTGATCTTGAACCTTATTTTTAGCTTCCGCTAAACGATCACTAGCACCTTTAATAGCAGCTTTAATAGGTGCAAATTCTTCATCACCTTTAGGCAAACAATTATAGCGTGTAGTTCCTTTTTTCAAGAATTTTCTAGACTGTGACATTTGAACACCATTTTGTTCAAACATTGTTTTTACTGTGATGTGTTTCTTGCGA
>JAKVCT010000479.1 GCA_022448995.1 Saprospiraceae bacterium | reverse complement strand
GGTGAAAATTTAAGAAAGATTATTGTGAAAATATTGGATTAAAATTTATATTGCTTAGCATTGATCAGCTTATAATATATTTTTTTAACAAATATTTCATTCATGCAACCCTACTCTTGAAGGGCTCAGCAAAGCTAACTCATTCCCTCACTTTGGATACCCTGTTTAACCAAAAAAATCCAAAACGGAGCATTGTAACCCTCCGCTAATAAAATGTAAAATAATTTATATTACAAAGTACTAACTCACATATAATCCAATTCGACTACATGCAGAAAATCCAAATTCTTGTTCCTACGATCACAACAAGGCTAAAATACACCTTTGATTTCATTTGGAAAACCTTCTTACAATGTCCACTCCCATTAGATTTTGTCACAGATCCAACTATTAATAAGCATCCTGAGTATTTCCAAATTAGCTATCATAAGCAATATCCAAGTTTTGGTAACTGCTACTTTCATCCACATCAAATTTTGCTAGAAAACCAACTAGTCACAAGCTATAAAAAGATGGAGTTTAGCATGTGTGAAGGCTTAAAAGCGTCTTTTTGGCACAAGGACCATTTATCAGAGTTGCCTTTTGATCCATTTGCATTAATTTTCTATTTGATAAGTCGATATGAAGAATATCTTACAACAGAGCGAGATCATCATCAACGTTTTGTAGCACAGCAGAGTCATGCTCATCAACATGGGTTCTTACAACAACCCTTGGTAGATCTGTGGATAATACGTTTGCGGGCTATTTTTCAAAAATATTGTCCTAGTTTACCCTTTGGCAAACGCCACTATCGCTTCTTGGCTACTTATGATATAGACTATGCTTATGCTTTTCGTCAAAAATCATGGTGGAGACAAGTGGCTGCTTTGGGTCGAAATATACTGAGAAGGGATACCGAAACCTTGCGTTTGCAATGGAAAACTTGGCGAGGAAAAATTCAGGATCCTTTTGATACATTTGATTATCTACATCAATTATACACAAAGAAACAACAAACTACACGATATTTCTTTTTGGTGGGTGATTATGGTAAATACGATAAGAATATTCATTATAAAAACCCTACTTTCCGGAAACTTATCCAAAAAATAGCTGATATATATCCAATTGGTTTACATCCTTCTTATGCTTCGAATCAATCTCTAGAACAATTACTCTTGGAAAAAAAACGACTGGAGGAAATCTCTAATCAAGAGATCAAACATAGTCGACAACATTTTCTTCGTGTACATTTACCAACTACTTATCAAAATCTTTTAGCTATAGGCATCCAAGAAGATTACTCTATGGGCTATGCCAATGACATTGGTTTTAGAGCAAGTACAGCTCAAGTATTTAATTGGTTTGATCTACATCAGAATAAAGCAACTCTACTCAAAATTCATCCTTTTCAGTTGATGGATGTAACCTTAAATACCTATCTTAAGCTTAGCCCCAAAACTGCTAATGATTATAGCCAAAGCGTTCGAGAGTCTACTCAAGCTGTTGAAGGACAACTGGTTAGCATTTGGCACAATAATTCTTTCTGTGAGGCTTGGCAGTGGTGGGGTTGGCGACAAGTCTATGAAGATTTTTTGGATCAGGTGGACTTGCCTCGGAAGATTCAGCATTAGCCTAATTTAATGATAATCAATAAATTACAGTGTTATCTTAAAAAAGAAATTTGCTTTGCTGAGCACTTCGTGGTTAACTTTGTTGAGCCCTTCGGGGTTTTTTGGTCACCTTTTGCAGCAATGGCAAAAGGTGAGAGAGAAAATATGCTTAATACTGAACCACGAAGTGCTCTGCGAAGCAAACCTCCCTACATACTCTAAAAATGTTCTGGATTTTCTACCTAAAACTGATTCAATATCTCGTTCAGTCACCATATCTAATCAAATACTTACAGGGATAATTTTGAAAGCTGTTGATAATAAGGTTTGCAAGAATCAAGCAAAGGTTTGAGAGAATCTGGAAACGGTTCCTCCTTGGGTTTATATTTCTTAAATCCATTGGAATTGTGAATATTATGGTACCAATATTTTGCCCAAATTCCATCCTCCTGCCGACTTCCAGGACTCCAGCTCAACATTTTTTTATCAAAAGGAATCCCTATTTTCTGACATAATTTAGTCAGTTGTTTTTCAGGATCTAACAATATACTTTTCGAATCCAGTACAATAACAGGCAAGCCTAGTTTCTGCAATTGGTCAATCAACTCAACATGTAATTTATATCCTACATCATCCATAGTTGGCCTATCAATTACTTTGGCAAAAGAAGGCAACATTTCTTGGGGATCTCTTGTGAGAATTACGTTGATAAGCCCTTGGAGAAATGAGCGATCTAACCCAAGAAGATGATGAGTCATATTTTTAAAAAATAATACAGGACTAGATTTTTCACTAAGCATCATTTCTACAACTTTGTCTCCATCATTTTCCATAGAATTTAAAATATCTTTAGCACCGGGATGATATACCCTAGCACTAGAGTTTTTTAGGTAATATCCATAGAGAGGTTCATCATAGACCTTCGTATCTGCTCTTTGAGCAAAGGAATACATCAGGGCTGTAGAAATATTACGAGGTCCTGACCAAAGACAAATCCGTTTAATATGATCTTGTAACATAGCTTCTTGTTTTAGACAAAAAAATTAAGTAAGTAGATGGACAAAAGTAATTTATAGTTAACCCCGAAGGGCTCAGTGAAACTAACCCCGAAGGGCTCTACG
>JAKVCT010000478.1 GCA_022448995.1 Saprospiraceae bacterium | reverse complement strand
CCTTCGGGGTTTTCGCCTCGTTCAGCATCAAAAATTCTTGTGAATTATTATAAAATTAATTATGTCCACCTACTTATCAAATAAATCTTATAGTAATACTATGCAACACTATCTTATCTTAATACTTCTTAGTTTTTCCAGCTCCTATCTAATAGGACAGGTAGACACTGTGAGTACTACTGTTGCATCTCATTCAACAGATTCTCTCAACCAACTATATAACTTAGGATATCAACTATTTCAGGAAGGCAGAAAACGGGAAGCAGTTCGTGTATTCAGAGCTATCATAGACCAAGCTACTGAAGAAAATGGAAGAGAGCGTGAAATTTATTTGAATATTTTAGAACGTTTGATTCAATTCTATTTATCTGAGAATCGTTATGCTAGAGCCTCTAGGTATACCAACCGAATGTTGACCCTATTGGACAAACATTACACTTGGAAAGATCCTAGATATGTTCCACTTTTGGAAACAGCAGCTGTTATTTATTACAAAACTAGAAAGTACCAAAAAGCAGAAAAAATATGTTGGGAACTGAGAACCATAAAGAAACAAAGCCCTGCAAAGTCGATCAATACTGATTTAGTTTATACTAATGCCTTATTGGGTCTAGCCCGAATTTATCAAGCTCAAGAAGAATTTGACCGTGCAGAAGTTGCTTTTGAAAAAGTAGTGCTTTGGTCAAAACTCCATAATGATTCCTTGCATTTGGAAAGCTCCATAGATCTGAGCATTTTGTATCTAGAGATTGGTCAATATACACAGGCAAAAACCTTGTTGCAAAACCTAAAAGATACCTTAGAAGATTCTAGCTATATTATTAAACAAAAAGAACTCTATCAGGCTAGGACTTTTGTTCATTTAGGATATGCGAATTTCCTCTTAGGACATTACACCCTAGTAGAACCCTTGTACGAACAAGCACAAGCGCTGCTTAAAATGCCCTATACAAATGAATCGAATAAGAATTGGCGAGTTTATGGAAAATGCTATGCTCAACTCCTAGCGGATTGGAGTGCCTTTTATGAAAAAATTGGACAGTATCCCAAGGCCTTAAACCTACAAATTCAGGCTGTTGATGTATACACTGTTTCTTCAGGAAATTATGACTTGAATTATGTGCAGGAGATCAACCAATTAGCTAAGCTTTATCAACTAAATGGAAGGAGCCAACAGGCTTATCTCCTCTATGAGTATACTCAAGATCTGATTCGAGGATTACGCAAGGATAAACACTCTGTCCAAGCGGAACTATATGAAAATTTAGGCCTTTGGTATTTGGCACAAGATAATAAACAAAAAGCTGAGCAATACTTTAGAAGATCCTTGCGAATCGCTCGACAGAGTGCCAAACGCAGACACATTAGCTTTGCTTATTATCTCAATAATTTGGCTATGGTTGTTTTTGAGCAACAACACTATCTGGAGGCCGAAAACCTACTCTACAAAGCGCAAAAACTGCGAAAAAGAACAAAGACTACACAAACCTTGGATTATGCAATTATACTCAAAAATCTTAGCTTGTTGTATTATACTATAAACCGCCCCAAAAAAGCTAAACAATTCTTTAAAAAAGCCAATGAGGCTTTTTTGTATCAGGTCTATACACACTATCCTAATCTGAGCGAAGCGGAACGTCTACAGTTTATCAGTACGATACAAACTTACTTTGATATTTATTACGATTTTGCTACACAACGCCTGTTAGAAGATCCATCCATTGCCAAGGATATACAAGATATACATCTAGCACTCAAAAACTTGTCTTTGGAAAGTAGTGTAGAGATCAAAGCAGCCGCTTTGCTCTCTCAAGATACGCTCTTACAACAGGAATATAGCAACTGGATGGAAGCTCGAGAACGCTTATTGCAGGTGCAAATGATGAGCAAACAGGAACGAAACCGACAAAAAATAAAATTGGATTCTTTGATGGATTATACAAACCAATTGGAGCGAAATTTTGGTCGCCATTCAGCAGTAATCCAAGATGAATTTAATAAACGAAAGCAGCGTATCTATAGCGAAGATCTCAAATCTTTGCTCAAAGAAAATGAAGCCTATGTCGACTTTTTTCATTTCTCTCATTATACTCAATTTACTGCTGACAGTACAAGAGCTAAGGTTCATTATTATGCTCTAATCCTACACCCTAATTGGGAACATCCTAGATGTATTCCCATTGGAACTGAAAATGAATTAAAACGATTACTCAATAATCGAATTTCACCCGAAACTTCTAACTATCTGACTCGAGAAGCCAAGAACGAAGCTTTGAGCCAAATCATCTGGCAACCTGTGGAACGCTATATGGCTGGAATTGACCGTATACACATTGCCAGTACAGGTCTGCTCAATAAAGTTGCCTTTTCGGCTCTATGTATGGAGGACTGCCAAAGTATTGTCCTTGATCACTATGAATTGGTCCACCATAGCTCACTCCGTGATTGGTACTGGGATGAACAAGCACCTAGATACAAAACAAGCAACCAAAGGATTAGTCTCTTTGGGGGTATTTGGTTTGATGCGGATTCCAGTAGCTTAGCTTCGGCTATCGATTCGCTACAATTGAATAGCCAAACTCAACAAACTTCGGTTTATCGCTCCGCCCCTCAACATATGCAAGAGCATTTTTATTATTTACCCCAAACCGCTACAGAGGTTCAGCATATTGCGCAGGCTTTCCAGAAACAAAATTGGGAGGTACAGCTCTATACACAGC
>JAKVCT010000477.1 GCA_022448995.1 Saprospiraceae bacterium | reverse complement strand
GTGGGGATGGGTAGTTTTATGGATATTAAGTAGTTTTAGTTTTTGGCTAGAAGATATCATTCCCCTGAGTTTTCGCGAGCAAGTGGCTAATCAACCTTGGTGGTTACAGGCAATAGAAGTTATTTTATTAAGCGACTTACTAATATACTGGGGGCATAGATTGCAGCATCGAGTAGATTTTTTATGGCGGTTTCACAAAGTTCACCATAGTGCAGAACACCTAGATTGGTTGGCTGCACACAGAGAGCATCCCTTAGATTCTATTTATACCATAGGGCTAATTAATTTACCAGCCTTCATACTTGGGTTTCCTCTAGAACTGCTTGCTGGATTTATTGCTTTTAGGGGAATCTGGGCTATCTACATTCACTCTAATGTACGATTGCCACTGGGGCCTATCCGAATGCTTATTGGTGCTCCCGAACTACACCATTGGCATCACGATTTAGACAGAGATGCAGGAAATTATGCAAACATATCCCCTCTAATGGATATTATCTTTGGAACGTATACTTGTCCTGATCATGAACCTGAACGATTTGGTATTAAAGAAGATTTTCCCAAAAATTATATTGGACAGATGGTACAACCGCTAATTCCCAAAAAGAATATGCATGAAAAGAAAATATCTAATAAGGATACTCTCTGATCATTTCTGCTGTTCATTATACGTATTCACCATAAGTTTCTTCGAATAAAAATAACGATGAGTGAAGTGTAAATTATAAAGAAGTAAGTATGAAGTTATAATTAGGTTTAATCAGCTTTATCTAGATTTTTTACTTTCTACGAGGTAGAAAACGCAGTCATAGCCTGAGTTATGACGAGTATTTCTAACGAAATAGAAAATAAAAAGGCTCTTAAAGATATTATAAACTAATTGTGATTTCATACTTAACTAGTATTAACCATCTTGGTTTAGTCAAAAATAGTATTTTGGTATAAATCGGACCATATCTAAAAACAATAAATTTCTGATAAATATGAAAAAAATGAGCTATTGGATATTGGGGTTACTATCTTTTGGCCTAATGAGCTGTCAGCAGAAAGCCGTGCACAAAGAGATTCCTGTAAATGAAACCTTGACAGCAGAAGAGGCAGAAGATTTGTTGGCACTCTTGTACCAAAAACATCAAACAGAGCTTTCCAAACAAAAAAGTAAAGCATGGGATAGCAGGGTTTTGAATTACAAGGAGTACGAGATGCCTTTCTTTTATAAAAAATGGGGAGAAACTCCTGAAAATGGATATCCACTTTACATTTCGTTACATGGGGGAGGGGCTGGTTCTGCTAGTATGAATGATGAGCAGTACAGCAATCAACAACATTTATATGATGAGACTATGAGTTTCATGAAAGGAATCTATCTTGCTCCGAGAGCACCAACCAATACATGGGATCTTTGGCACCAAGATCATATAGATATATTGCTAAATGACCTTATTCAATTAGCACATCTAAAAGAAAAAATTAATTTGAACCGAGTGTACTTACTGGGATATTCAGCTGGAGGAGACGGTGTTTATCAACTTGCACCAAGAATGGCAGATCGTTTTGCAGCTGCCTCCATGATGGCAGGACATCCGAACAATGCATCTCCTCTTAGTCTTCGAAACTTACCTTTTTCCATACAAGTAGGGGCATTAGACAATGCTTATAATCGCAATAAAGTTGCTCAGGAATGGGGAGCACAACTGAGAGAATTGCAGCACAACGATCCTAAAGCTTACCTCCATTATCTAAAACTACATAGAAACAAGAAACACTGGATGGGGTTGAAAGATGCCGCTGCACTACCTTGGATGAGAACATTTATTCGAAATCCTATTCCTCAAAAAGTAGGTTGGAAACAAGGAAAACATCTTTATGAGCAATTTTATTGGTTGGGAGTACCAGCTAGGCTAGCTAATTCAGAGTCCATAACCATTGTTACTTATTATCCGGAGGAAAATAGTATAAATATTGAATCTAATGATCTTAAATTATTTTACATTTATCTAAACGATAAGATGCTAGATCTAGATAAAGAAGTAGTCGTGCGTTATAAACAAACGAATATTTTTAAAGGAAAAGTTAGCCGGAAGGCGGTGCATATAAAATCAACCCTTGCTAGAAAAGGAGATCCAGATCTTAGCTTCTGTAGTCGGTTAACCATTACTGAAAATAAAAAAGTAGTAGGAGACTAGTTAAATTCGATAATCTCAAAGGTTGAAAATGAATCATAGACAAATCTGTGAATAATATATTCTTACGATCTCTTTAGGAAAGGCTTTAGCTTATGTTGAGACTTTAGTTACTGATTGATTGTCAATGTAATAAAAAACAGTGCTATTTAAAGCATTATTTTAAACGAAGTATAGCTAAAAAGTCACTTTCTGGAATTCTGTTGATTCTTTAAATTTAGAGACTTATATGTACAATATCAACAGGATGTCAAGGAACAGAAAAATAAAGTTATTGTAGCAGAAAAATGGGTTCTATGATGGGAAGAAGGCATTTTTTGAGGATATATTAGGGCGATCTTATCAAAAAATAATACAATTTTAAGGAAAAAGCTATTTTTGTGGCCAAAATACTAAACTCCAATCATACTCTTAATTATATTTGCCCCCTCCAAAAGCATGTTTAAATTCAAAACAAATTATGGCTAAACAACAAGACGATCAATTTCAACGCATCGTATCCCACTGTAAAGAATATGGATTCATCTACCCTTCTAGTGAGGTGTA
>JAKVCT010000476.1 GCA_022448995.1 Saprospiraceae bacterium | reverse complement strand
CATAGATGTAATAATAACTTTTTGGGGTAAAATTCAATTTCTAATTTGGGGAATTCACAATACAGAATGGATTATCGGGGACGATAATCCATTTATTTTTTGGCTAAGTCAGTTAAATTCTCCCAGAAAAATAACTTGAACTGATTATTTTGTTTAAACACAATAACCTTTGCCAAATCTTTTTTCATCACATAAACATCTTCACGTTTCAAATCTTTTAGTTTTTCAATACTTCCAAAATTGAATTTTTTATAGGATTCTTTAAACATCTCTTCTCCTATTGGCTCAAACTCTTCCACATAATCATTAATTAAAACATCTAGAGCTTCTACAGAATAGGCAAAATTATCATTTTCGTAATTTTCTTGGATTCCTGTGATCATAGCATCTTGAAGATTCATTTTAGGTTTAGCCACATCATAAGAAACAATCATTTTTTTTAACCGTTTAATATTGGATGCTTCTGCTGCTTTTTTGATTTCTTGAAATAAAATTATTTTAGAACTTAGTCTTGGACTACAAGCAACTGATAGCCAATAAACTACAATAATTCCTAATATTTTCGTAATTTGCATAAATAATCTAGTCTGATTTAAATAAATTAGAATATAATAATGCAAAATTATCACTATTTTTTAATAACTTGCATATAAGGATCCTAAGATATTACACTCAACTTACTCTACCAACAATAAATACATTAATAATTTAACCAATCTCCCCCCCTCTTCATTCCCCTCAATGTATATTAGGATGACAGAAGAACCAATATTTTATTTTTGTAAATCCCCCTCTCTAAATACCTCTACTTTAACAAAAGTATTAACAACTTATCTGTATAAGTAAGCATTTCAAACAAAGAAAAGCATCAACTCTCTATTTTTTGTAAATAACCCACTCTAAATCTCTCTACATTAACAAGAGTATTAACGATTTATCTGTATAAGTAAGCATTTTAAACAAAAAAATATCAACTCTCTATTTTTTGTAAATAACCCACTCTAAATCTATATAATCTAATAAAAGTCTTAAAGATTTATCTGTATAAAACAAGCATTTCAAACAAAGAAAAGTATCAACTATCTATTTCTTGTAAGTAACATTTTCAAACCTTTCGAATACAATAAAAGCATTAACAATTTATCTGTATAAACAAGCATTTCGAATAAAACAAAAGCATTCATAATTTTTATTTAGAAGTTGACAAATTAGATACCCTATGAAAAAATGTGTACTGATTCTTAGCGCTTTTTGCGCTACGTTCTCTGCTATTCCTATAACCCAACTGCACGCTCAGTATGGTAAAGATGGCTTAAGAACTATTGTGACAACCAACACAATTATAAACACTTATGCTTCTGTTTCAACAGACATAGTTACAGGGAGTTTAACACTGCATGTAGATGATATCAATAACCTCAACGGTAATACAATTGCTGCTGCTGATGGAGGCAACCCATTTGCTACAAATATATTGACAACAGGTGACTTAATTGCAATTTATCAAGCTCAAGGTGCTGTAGTTAATTCATCCAATACTGCTACTTCGGGAACGATTACAGATTATGCTAGTTCAGGTTTTTATGAATTAGCTGTAGTACAAAATGTAAATTTGAATAGTATTACACTCACTTGCCCGATTAAAAACAACTATTCTGCTGCTGGACACGTTCAAGTCATTCGCATTCCGCAATATACAGATCTTATTATCAATACAGGAAATACTGTCAGTGCTCAAGCATGGGATGGAGCAGTTGGAGGACTTGTTTTTGTCCATGCTACAGGCAGCATTGATGTTGGATCAGCTTCTATTAGTACTACTGGACAGGGATTTAGAGGTGGTCTACGCGAAAATTTAAGTAGAGGTCCCAGTAATACAGTCTATAGTAATTATATGTCTTTGGATCCACTAGAAGGAGGAGAAAAAGGAGAAAGTATTGCTGGTTTTGGAGTAGAATATGATGCCTTGGGTGGACGATATTGTAGAGGTGCCATTGCCAATGGTGGTGGTGGTGGAAATGCCCACAACGCTGCTGGGGGGGGTGGTGCTAATGGTGGTACAGTCTCCGATTGGACAGGAAATGGTGTCATGTGTACAACTTGTACAGGAACCAATGCTTGGGCTTTGGATCCTGCTTATATAGATAATGGAAATACACTAACTACATCATCCGGTGGAGGACGTGGAGGCTATACTTTCTCAAATTCCAACCAAGATGCTCTAAATCTAGGTCCCTCACAAACATCTTGGTCTGGTGATAACAGGGATAATATGGGAGGATTAGGAGGACGACCACTGATTCAAGATCCTGAAAATCGAATTTTCTTTGGTGGTGGTGGTGGTGCCGGTGATGGCAATAATAATGCAAATCTTGATCGAGCTAATGGTGGTGGTATTATCTACCTAATTGCTAATAGTATTACAGGAACAGGGAGTATTACTGCAAATGGGGCTAATGCTAACAATACACTTGGTGGACATAACGATGCACCTGGTGGTGGTGGTGCTGGTGGTACTATTATTATCAAAGCTACGACTATTGCTAACACACTCACACTCTCTGCTAATGGTGGGAATGGGGGAAATCAGTTAATTCTAAGCAATGAAGGAGAAGGTCCTGGTGGTGGTGGTAGTGGTGGTGTTATTGCTATCAATACACAAGCAAGCTCACCAATCAAGACCGTTCGGGGAGGAATTGGTGGAACAACAAGTTCTGCCTCCCTAACAG
>JAKVCT010000475.1 GCA_022448995.1 Saprospiraceae bacterium | reverse complement strand
AAGAGATTCTAACAGTAAAAAGCCTTCAAAAACTAGATATTACTGTTCACGTTTATCCTAATCCAACTTTAGATGTATTCCATATTCAATTCCATGAGATGCCTGAAAAAAGAATTCAAGTCTCCTTATTGAATGCTAAAGGTCAAATCTTAAAACAACAAGATTTTGCAGCTAATTATTTAGAAATGAACATAAACACGTTGCCTTCTGGGATATACATACTAAACCTTAAAGCTACTGATTCTCAAGCTCAAAATTCTTATAAAATTATCAAAAAGTAAACCAATGAAAATCATAAAAACTATAACTGTAATCCTTTTAGCCCAGCTCCTAACTTTTAGTGCTTTTGCACAGTCCCCTGATTTAATTAATTATCAAGCTGTTGCCAGAAATAGTTCAGGTAGTGCAATTCAAAACCAAGCAATCAGCATTCGCGTAAGTATTTTACAAGGTTCGGCAACTGGAACCATAGCTTACCAAGAAATACACAATCCTAGTACAGATGCAAATGGTGCTTTCAATCTACAAATAGGAGACGGAAGTGTTCAAACAGGGACCTTTGCAGGAATTAATTGGGGGAATTTTTCGCACTATTTAAGAATAGAGATGGATGCTACAGGAGGGACTAATTACTCCGTTATGGGCACTACTCAAATGGTATCAGTGCCCTATGCTAAATATGCTGAAACGGCAGGTAGTGTTGAGACTGGAAATGCACTAATAGATAAATTTAACGGATCATTTATGGTTTTTTCAGGATCTAGCTGCTCACAAAATGGTTGTAGTGGTGGATATGGTGGTAGTTATCTTGAGAGTTCAGAGGGATTCACTGTGGTAAAATCTAAAAACTTTTCAGATAAAGCATACTTTGTCGCAGATTCGTGGTTTGAAGTAACATTTTCTAACACTGCAATTACTGATATACAGCCAAGTTCACTAGGAGTCTCCGAAACATTTACAATGAATTCAGCTACAATTAGTGCAGATAATAATACCTTGACTATTAATCATACCTATACTGATAGTTTTGGAACTTGTGTTTGCACTGACACGCTACAACGAAAGTAGTAGCTAGAGATGTACGGTGTACCCCAAAGTTAGGACCAATTTAAGCAGATTTACAATTCATTTCAGTTAGATATTTTTCTTCCAAATCGCCCTCAAAAGGAAGAGGGGCGTTTTTGGAAGAAAAATATCTTTTGCTAGGCAACTCTTGATTGATGCCTGCATGTCTACGTTCAAAGTTATATTTTTGAAAATATCTCACTAAACCTAGGTAAAGTTCCTTACCATTTTTATACTCATAAATGTATGCATCTTCATATTTGACAGACCACCAAAGTCGCTCAATAAAAACATTATCAATACAGCGTCCCTTTCCATCCATGCTCAATTGAATACCATGGGATTTAACAGTATCTACAAACAGATTAGAAGTATATTGACTCCCCTGATCTGTATTTAAAATCTCAGGTTTTCCATACTGCTCTACGGCCTGATTGACCAGCTCCTTACACCAATAAGCATCCATACTATTGGACAGAGACCAACCTACTACAAATCTAGAATATAAATCGATAATGGCCGTCAAATACATAAAGCCCCCTTGGATCGGAATATAAGTGATATCTGTTGCCCAAACTTGATTTGGACGATCAATCTTTAGACCTCTAAGTAAATAGGCAAAAACCTGTCTATCCTTAGCTTTTGATGGCTTTGAGGTATTCGGACTTGGTAATATGGATTGCAAGCCCATCACCTTAGTATATAAACGCCTTATCCGTTTAATATTCACCCTATAGCCTTTATCCTTACTTAGCCAAATATGCATACGGCTAGCTCCCTTATAAGGATGTTTTAGGTAATGCTCATCCATCAAACGCATCAACTCTAAGTTCAATGCACTTTCTTCTTTTGCTTGGTAGTAGTAGCTTGATCGACTGATTTTTAAAATCTTACATTGCCTACGAATGCTCAATCCTTTCAGGTTTTTATCGATATGGTAACGACGCTGTGACAAAGGCTTTACTTCAACACTTTTTTTAAAAAATCATTCTCTACTTTTAACTCTCCAATTGTCCGCAAAAGCTTGTCTTTCTCTCGTTCCTCTTCTGTCTTGCCACCTTTTGTTGAACTAAATACCTCCTCTGCTCCTTCCAGAAATTGACGCTTCCAATTGCTAATCTGGGTCGGTGCTAAATTATATTTTTTAGCCAAGTCTGATAAACTTGTCACTTCTTTTAAGGCTTCTAATACTACCTTTGTCTTGAATTTTGCCGTGAATTTTCGCTTTTTCATAACTCTAATTTAACCTTTTTTCTTTACTTATTCAATGGTCCTATTTTTGGGGTACACGGCAATTCATCACAGATTTTCTAAACTATCTATCAAACCCAACGAAAATAGCCAAGTCTTATTTGTAGTGGAAACCTTTAGTGGAAACGGTAATTTCAATGGAGGTCTGATTTGTGGTGTTTTAACTATGTGGGATTACATAACAAAAAAACAACAAAAAATTCTAAAAGATCATAAGGCCAAAGGATGGTTTCCTAAGAAAATTAATCTTGATGAAGACATGAAGACTTCAAGTTCACTTCAAAAGATTGCTTCAAAATCATCAAGAACATCAATCGTTGAATCTATTGGCAACTCAATTATCAAATTTATTAGTGAGAATGAGGATTATGTAAAGGATTTACATGAAAAAATCGATTCAGTTGTTTAAAGACAATCACCAA
>JAKVCT010000474.1 GCA_022448995.1 Saprospiraceae bacterium | reverse complement strand
ATTTGAGAGGTCTATTAATACTCTGAAAAGCAAGTTGAGATAATATCATTATTAAAATAAAAGCAATGGCAAATACATTCATGTACATACCAAGTATCACAAGTCTCTTTTCGTTTAATTCTTTCTCAGAGTTAAAAAAAGGGATACTTATAAACCCTAACTTTTCACCTGTAGTTGGAGATACTACATTGAGGTATACTGAACTGTAATCAAATCCTCCTATTTTCTCCTCCAAAAGTACTAGGTTGTTCTGAGTTTTCAACTCTTTTTTGGCAATAGGATTAATTAATCCCGACAATAAGCCTAAGTTAAAAAGTGGACGTTGACTGGAACCAAGTAATTTCCCCTTTGAACTATAAAGGTTTATATCTGTTCTTGAATACTCTGACACACGGTCAATTATAGATTGTAATTCCTCAATAGCAATATTCCTATTTGCGAATCGCTCTACATGTTCATCAATATTCTGAACAGCACTTTGCGCTCTTAGAACGAACCTATCATTTAACTCATTTTTATAGTTGGTATTCAACATACCAACAGTGGTAACACTAACGACAATAAGTGGCGTGAAACACGCAATATTGAGATAGATCTGAATTTTCGTAGAAAACTTTGATAAAGAAGATCTATTCAGAAAAGCTCCTGCAACCAAATAAATGAATACCACAAAAACTTGAATTATAAATAGAAAGGAAAAGTTGGAGAAGAATACAGTCAATGACCTATCTGGAGAAGATATCACAACTTGCCTACCTTTATACAAGTCTGATACATAATGATAATATCCTTCAAAACTCGTAAATGAGGAGGCCTTTTTATTTAATGATTCCTGATAAGGAAAATTACCTTTGCTTAATACTAAGTTACCGTCTTCATAAATTGAGTAATTGAATCCTGATAAAATTAACTGCTTTTTTGTCTCATAATTATTAACTAGCAGCGGATAAAGTGAGTTTACATTAATACTTTTTTGCACCAAACTTATTACAATGTAACCAAGCTTTCTATTCCCTTCTTTGACCGGTACAAACTGAATGTACCTGTCTTGTAATACTCCACTGTACGTAGTGACATGCATTAACTCTGGAGATGATGTTTTATACTTTTTTTGATTGTATATTCTTATTAGGTCAAAATATGAATTCGAAATACTGTTTTTGTAATAGCCATTACCAAACCTGTCAAAAAGAAGTATGTCTGCCTCATACTTATCAAACTCGCGCCCCAGATACCGTTCATTAATACGTTCAACAATAGCATCTTTTGAAGTCCAGATATTTGGTAAAGTTTCTACGATTATAGGATCGCTGGACAACTCTTTACGAACCTCTCCCAATAAGTACTCAACTTCCAAGTCACTATTATCAAGTAAACGCATGGCAAACCGCTCTTTGTTTGCTTTTAGCTTTTCTAGGGAAGAATCTAATAAGGATGTACTTCCTGATATGGCGACAAAAATTGCTACTGAAACAAAATATAAATAAGATTTAAAGTTGTATCCGTATAGTTCTCCTCCTATAATATACTTTGATATAAACCATAAGAAGACAAAGAAACTAAATACCACCAATAACGGCAGTTCAAAAAAGAATACAAGAACTAAAGCTTGAAGTCCAAATACTATTAAAGCTATCCGATTAGTCAAATTCGCTATTACAAGAAGCTTCCTAAACCATAAAAACCAAACCATTAATCCTATTGAAAGAATCAAGGTTATAATTATATACAAGAATTGGTTTAAGCTAAGATCCAAGCTAGATGAAACATCGAAGTTCCAATGAGAATCTTTGTATAAAACTGAAATACCCTTATAAAAAAGGAATAAAACCACTCCAGCAGTAGGTAGTAAGTAATAAACCACTCGTTGGCTTATGGAATCTGTGGTATGATAAATCAACCATAATGCAGCACCGAGATAAAGCATATTCAGGATGTAATCACCATATGAGGGTAAAAACCAAGATGATGCAAATAAAGTTGAGTCAAAAGCTTCAATACTCCATAAACTAGAATAATTGGGAATCGACATTGATAAGATACGAACAGTAGAAATTATCAAAACAATCAACCATGCCTCTTTTAGCGGTACCTCATTAATGTAAACTTTATAACACAAATCCAATACACCTAGAAGTAAGATTAGATACCCTAGTATCATTCCTAAATCTGAAAAGTAATCCAATCCATAAGATGAAATCCCAGAACCTCTAGATAAACTGAAAAGAGGCGTGCCTTCCGTTGTTGAAACTACACTACTTTCAAAATTTAAATTGACGTGTGCACCAAACTTATTTATCCATCCATTATCCTTATTACTTTGTAAAAACTCGTTTACAATTGGATACTTTCTTTCTAAACAAATTAATGTAATTAACTTAACCCCTCGTCTAATAGTGGCTTTTCTAACTAAAAAAACACCTTGATTATTCTCAAAGGAAGCTAAAGAAATATCCTTATTTCCCCTGATGCTATTAGGTAAGTAAAAATTAGAATTACTCCATTCCTTTAGTCTGCCATTCTTGGTTATAAATTTTGTCGTAAAAGAATCATCACCATTTATTAAGTCATTGACACCTTTTGACTCATCAGACTTGAGTACCTCTACTTCATTTTTTAAACTTTTCTCCAGCTGTTTTATGGCTATTTGAACCCTTTTCACCTCTACTGCAGAAATTACTTGAAAAAGATCCTGCCGGTAGTTCAGTTTTGTGAAAGTTCCAAGAACAACAATCACCAAACCA
>JAKVCT010000473.1 GCA_022448995.1 Saprospiraceae bacterium | reverse complement strand
GGAGGAGTATTAAATCCAGAGAAATAACCTCCATATCCAGCAAATCCTGAATATCCAAATAGACCACAATATAAATCGTAGTCAGAATTTACACTCACATCTCCTGACAGACCATCGACTCTAAATCCCTTATATGCATTACCATTAATTAAATAAGGAATAGTATAAGGACCAAATACAGTAGCGGAGCCCACATTTGTATTAAGATCTATGTCCACTCCGTTTACTGTAACCATAGCAAGGTCTCTTGTAAGAATATTCAAACAGCCTGTGAAGCCAGTTGCTGTTCCTAGACCATTTACATCTGGAATATTATCTACTGAATTCGGTGCAGAACAACTGATAGGAGGAACAAAAAACATTCCATTTGTTGCTACACTTGAATTGCTACCTAAAATAGGCTGATAGACATATACAGGATTAGAAGAAGACACATACATCAAACCATCTGAATTGTAATCAGAAACAGTTGTGTAATCACCTGTATTTAGAGTAGCAAATGGTGTTGCACTCCCGTTGATAAATACATCAGTATTATCGCTAGTAGCCACAATAATAGGTCTTTCATAAAGTGTATCTGCAGCTGTACCATTTCCTTTAAAGAGGAAATAATCCGTACCTACTAAAGAAGTAGGAACAATCTGATCTAAACCATAATCTCTAGCCCCTCCAACATTAGGATCGGGTTGAGCCATATTACCGTTCATAGAACCAACGACGACGACTATATCCTTATTGGAACTAACCAAAGATCCAATAAAAGCAACTGAGTTGACCCCATTATCAGGGCGAACTGCAAAAATCTTCGTTTCGTATTGGTTAAGGTTTGTGGTAATAGAAGTCTGATTGACCGGATGTCCTAAGACATCAACTCCTGCTGGCATACCTCCATCGTTGATAGTAACGTCTGTGTCATTGTTTAAGGCCATAACACTTACGAAACTCAATCTATCTGGGTAGGTAGAAGGGGATAAAAGATGAGCAGTTCTAAATTCAGTTCCAGTGGCTGCCGTACCCTTAGAGGTATAAATATCAGCTTGATTAGAATTCGCACTACGTACCCGATATTTAACATATACGGGTTCTGAAGCTGAAATTACAGCTCCAAGATTAGCAATAGGATTACCTAAAACATCAAGATCTGCAGTACTCTCCGAAGCTCTTGTTAGTAATGGGCTAGCAAATCCGTTTGGTAGCGTTATACAAACGGGACTACTATTACTAATAGTTGGGGTAGCATCTAAAGATGCATTGCCTGGAAATGTAATGGTAACATTTACACTTGTAAGGCTAGGTGTTGAAATACAAATTTCATTTTCTCCTGGTCTAGCGCCATCATCGGAATTAAATTCTCCCGTTACAAGGGGGGGAAGATAGTGATTCAATGATAACTGACTATAACCGACAGGCATGAAAATGATAATTGTAAGTAGAACAATTAAAATTCTTTTCATTACTTAAAGATTATAATTAGTAAAACAGTTAAAAGTCAATTAAAAAAAATATATATATTATCAAAAAAATCCAATGATTTTTTATTAACATGTCGAGATTTAGCAAACAAAGATCTATTAGAAAAACCCTCGCATTTTTCATTAAATAAATCTCATTTAATAACTAGATGAACGATCTATTAAAAGGATTGAAAACACATTGTAGTAAACTAAACTTATTATAATCAGGGCTTTTATTACTATTTTAGTCGGATACTTACTAATTCAATATGAAGTTGATTAATTTAAATAACACCGCCTACTTTACTATTTATTTGATCTTTATCTTCACTCCTATTCGTGTGGTCTCACAAACACAATTAGACAGCAATCTATCTAAAAAAATAGTGCAGCTTGCAGAAGAAAGTAAAGAAGAGTCATTTGACCTTATCATCAATGAGTTGCATCATGACACACCGCTTTCAAAATTATCCTTAGAACAATTAAAAGATTGGGAAAAAGCTATCGAATTCATTCCATCAGAAAAAGAGTATTTTGAATTAAAGCACCTTCTTTGGGCCTACTTTTCTTCCCTCAGAGCAGAAAGGTTTTCAGAAGTATGGATTGATCTAGCTCATTCGTATTATTATAGCTCTGCCTATGCCTTCAAAATGGGGAATTACATTGTTGCAAACCAATTTATAGATAAATGCATAGAGCTTTATGAAGAAAATAAAAAGGAAAAGCCAGATAAAATCTATGCAGAATCCATACTCTTCAAAGCATCGATTGTAGATTATTTACAGCTCTATGGATATAGCTTTAAGCTTTATGAAAAGGCAGCTTTAGCTTTTCAAGAAGTGGAGGATTATGATCCTATGTTCTTGGCTAGTCTATACATGAATCTTGGAGTAAATTATATACGATATGGTTTTTATGAAAAAGCAAAAAACAAGTTGGATCAGGCAAAAAAAATATTCATAGATCATCCAGAAAATGTAAAAAGGAGTGAAAATAAAAAAACCAAATATGCTCGTTGGTTAGACCTTTATACTATTTACAGCCGATTATTCTATGAGATGGAGGACGAAAATCAGCTTCTTTCCAATGAGCAAGACGCACAAGAGTATATCCGTGGAAAGTCCCTCTCTTCTTTTGCAGAGCATTATTATGCACAATTGAATAATTATATTGGCTTCTACTATTTAAGATCAGCAAAAGATTTCAAATCAGCTCTATCCTATTTTAAAAAGGCCTATAATATATCAACGCAAAGCTTGTCACCGAGAAACCCTGATTTTTACAAGCTGAATAT
>JAKVCT010000472.1 GCA_022448995.1 Saprospiraceae bacterium | reverse complement strand
CACGAGGCTTTTTAACAAAGTGCAGCGCAAAAAGGCTGCTTGAATTAAATACAAATTAATTGTGGCTATCTACTTATCTACTTGACTAAAATCTATTCTACCATTACCTTTATGCTCTTACTTCGAGCGTTTTACATTCTCTAAATAAAAATAGGAATCAAAATAATTATTTGAAAACCTTTTTTTATCTAAAAAAATAAATCCCAAGTAAAAACAACAACTACAATATATTGATAATCAAAATATTATGCATAGCAATACAGGAAATTCCAAGGCTTTTCAAGTAATTCAAACAATGTCTAAGGAGGAAAAAAGATATTTCAAGTTACTGGTGCAGGGAATTGGACGAAAAGAAAGCAGTCATCTTCGACTATTTGACTTTTTGTGCAAGCAAAAGAGATATGACAAGCAGGTTGTAAAGAAGGCCCTACCCGATATTAAAAGTATAGGAAATACAGATCGTTATCTCTACCAATTGTTACTAAAAAGCCTAAGGACTTATCCATCTAAATCAACTATTGAAATCACAATAATTGATAAATTCAAGGATCTCCAAATTTTATATAATCGACAGCTTTACGAGATGGCTAAAGCAGAATTCCTAGAAGTAAAACGACTAATAAAACTCTATGATAAATTAGTCTATTTGCCACAACTATATAAATGGCAAACTAAACTAGAGATTGCCAACGGCCGTTTTTCTGAGACTGATTTTGAAGCATTTAAAAAAGAATGTCATATTGATTCCCAAAAAATACAGAACTATCTACAGTATATGTTAGTGGCAACAGAGGTTGCTTTATTGTCTCGAAAATCAGCAGGGAATCAGGAAGTCCAACAACACTTGGATCATCTTATGAAACAGGATTGGTTGCGGGAAATCAAGTATTGTCAATCTTTCTCGGCAAAGCTTATCTTTTTAGAGCTACAATCCATCTACTATTCTACTCATCAGATCGAAAAAAGCCTAGCTTCTTGCCATGCAATTATCAGCGCAATTCAGTCTAAAAGCATTGAGGTTCAAGAACATCGACATGTATTATATAGTATAATGGTGGCCAATGCTGCCTATTTTTCGATTTATATTAAACAATGGGAAAAGGTTGAGCACTATCTGTCTTTATTACAAGAACTTCCAAAACATTATATCACACCAAGAATTAAACTAGTGGAATATTATGTTCGTTTGACTTTGAATATATCTCAAGGGGCTGTTCATAAGACTCAAGAACTGATCAATGAGGGAAAATCTTTTGTATCTGAGTATATTGGCAAGCTACCATTAGCGGACATTGTTGTGTGGAAATATTATGTTGCATCTGCATTTTTTCTAAAAGAAGACTATGATGAAGCATTGAAATATACTGAAACCCTTATTCATCCAACTGTAGATGATGGACTGAACTATGCCGCAAGAATCTTAAAACTCATTATTTTATTTGAGCTAGAGTGTTATGAAATTTTAGATTCTTTTCTGCGTTCTAATTATCGATTTTTCAAAAAAAATACTGATTCTGGTAGTTTTGAATTGATTCTACTAAGCTTTTTGAAACAACTTCGAAAATTTCCTAGTAATGATTTGCGTTATCGCAATACTATCATACAAGCCAAACAGAAAATAGAAAACTACTATAGCCAAAATCCATTTTGGCATGCCTATTTACCCTATTGTTTTGATTACTTGACCTGGTTTGATAGTAAAATCATGGATATATCCTTTGCCCTTGCCTTACAGAGAAAATACAAAAAAGGTAACAACTGAGTAGGTAGGTGGACATAATTATTACAAATAATAATTATGTCCACCTACTTAATACAAAATTCAGTAACTCTTGGGATATCAGGACTCATTCTTATTCCCGTACTACCCTATCTTATCTGTTTTGATTTTTGAAGTAACTCTTTCACTCTATCACAAATTTGAATTTCGTATTAATTGTTGTTTTTGGAGCAAATTTCTCTATCTAAAAAATAATTTTACAATTGGGAAATTTCTTTTTTAAAGCTATAATTTCTTTTTCAGGAATAGGATTTCCTTTGATCTGTAATACCTTAAGGTTTTCACATTTTGCAATTGCATCTATAATTGTGGTTAACTGGTTGTTTATGATATATAATTGCTTTAGATTTTTCAATTTAGCAAAATCTTTAGGCAAACTAGTTAGTTGATTATCAGACAATTTCAAAATCTTTAAGTTCTTTAGCTTAGCAATTTCTTTAGGTACTTCCTTAATATTATTTTTGTATAAACTCAATAAATGCAGTTCCTTTAAATTACCGATTTCCTTGGGAATACTTTGGATTTTATTTGAGGATAAGTCTATTTGTCCTAATTCTTTCATAGAACCGATCTCCTTAGGAATTTCAGTAATTTGATTTCTAGGCATATGCAAATTATCTAAAAGCTTGAGCTTTAAGATACTCTGAGGGATAGATTCAAATTGATTATACCCTAGATACAAGTCTCTCAACTGGGTTAGTTGATCTGCATCTTTTGGAAAGCTTGTTAGTTTATGTTGTATTATCTGTATTGTTTTTAAGTTAGTTAATTGACAGAATTCCTCAGGCAACTTTTCTAAAGAACCTTTTACTAAATACATAGACTTCAAGTTACTGAGTTTCGAAATCCCTTCAGGGATTTCATTTACATTTTCCTGATGTACTTTTTCTGCAGTAGAAGGGTTTTTGAATGCTTCTTTAAAGGTCTGTCCAATAACATTGTTTGCAATCGCAAATAAGACAATAATTGTCAGTATT
>JAKVCT010000471.1 GCA_022448995.1 Saprospiraceae bacterium | reverse complement strand
AGACTTGAGCAACTATGCTCCAGCGATCTATATCGTAAAAGTGCAAGGACAAAACTTTTCAGAGATTAGAAAATTAGTTATCGAGAAATAATCACTAAAAATAGCTTTTTTGAAAGCCTTCTGCGCCTTGCGGAAGGCTTTTTTTATTTAGTTAAACATCTTAACAACTCTTCTATTATTCCCCATTCTGTATATAAATACCCCTCATTTATCGGTTTTTTATCATTTTTCTAAACTATTCTGTCATTATTACGATTCTAAAAACGAAATACACATTTTTGTATAAAATTCAATAAATGGACTCAATAACGCAAGCTGCACTTGGTGCTGCCGTAGGAGAAGCAGTATTAGGCAAAAAAATGGGCAACAAAGCTATTTTACTCGGTGCTATAGCGGGTACAATACCTGATTTGGATGTACTTTCTAGATTATTTATAGATAATCAAATCTATGGATTGGTATATCATCGTGGACTAACACATTCTATCTTCTTTACTCTAATTGCCTCTCCTATTTTTGCTTGGCTTACGCATCAATATTATCAGCAAAAGTGGCATCAGAATAAGATCGTTCAATTTCTTTTTGCTAGTTTTTGGGGATTGCTCTATCTCATTGTCTTAAGTGCCGTAGGGTATCTAGCCTATCGCAGTCCTTCGCTAATTACTGGAATAATCGGCCTTAGTTTGTTGGCCTTAGCCATTCCGATAGGACGAACATTACATAACAATGTCAATTTTATAGAAAAAACAACCAACCCAGTGACCTTCAAAGAATGGACAATTATGTATGGGATGGCTTTTTTGACACACTGGATTATAGATGCTTGCACGGCCTATGGTACACAAATCTTTGAGCCATTCTCGCGTTATCGCGTTGCATTCAATAATATTTCTATCGTAGACCCTATGTATACAGTCCCCTTATTGGTCGGACTGATTGGTGCCTTTTTTGCTACACGTAGTAGCAGGCGTTTCAATTGGAATAGTACAGGCATAGCGATCTCTAGCGCTTATATGATTTTTACTTTTTATGCCAAGGCAATCATGAATCAAGTCGTAGATCTCAATCTAGCTAATCAAAAGATTGAAGCGAAATCCTACATCACATATCCTAGTATTTTTAATACTATATTATGGCAAACGACTATAGAAACCGAGGATGCCTATTATTATGGAAACTATTCACTACTCGACAAAAGTCCGACTATCAAATTCATTAAACTACCGAAAAATCATGATTTATTAGAAGAGTACAAAAATGATGAATTTGTAGGTATTCTCCTTTGGTTTGCTCAGGGGTACTATAACATCACTCCTCAAGAAGATGGTTCTTTGATGTTTAGTAATCTACGTTTTGGAGTAATGGGAACCCTACCAGAAAAGAACATTCCATTAGAAGATCGTTATATTTTTAGATTTTTTATTTCCGAAGAAAATGGAAAAGTAAAGGTGGAGGAAGACCAAGATATGGAGCGGATTCAACCCTCCGACATGGCTCCTGTCCTTTGGGACCGAATTTGTGGACGAGAAGTTTAAGCATTAATAAAAAAAGAAGCGGAAAATTCTCTGGTAGAATTTTCCGCTTCTTTTTATGAAGTCGTTTCAAAACGACTTCTATATCAAATAATTCTTTTTTGCTTTATTTAAAGTAACCTTAATTTGGTTTTTGAGTTGAAATAGTTTGTTCTTTATTAGTATTATAATGCTAATTAGAAACCAAAGATACAAGACTTCTATGTTGCTAGATGACCAACAACTCTACCATACGAATAAATTAGAAAATGATTTAGTTCATTTTGAACGCAGTTACCGCTCTTTTTTCTGGAGGGTGGGACTAGTTGGTTTGTTAGGCATACTGGGACTTCTTTCTTATTGGGGCATCTTTCGCATCTCCCCTTTTTACTTCATTTATATTTTCATTACGCAGTCTATTTTTTATTTTACACTAGTTTATAATATACGTACATTCCGAGAGCAGTTTAATGTTGGGGCTGCTTTGATTAAAGGTCTTGGTTATTTTTCGGTATCCTTTTTTTCAGCTGCACTTCTCTCCCCGCTACTCTTTCTTTTGTATGGATTCTTATCTATTGGCGAGAATAATAGTTCTACGATTGGCCTACTACTTTCTTATCTAGAACCTATCATTAGTTATCTTTTTTATTGGGGAATTGCGGGACGGATCTGTTACAAATTACATATAATTAGCATTCGCGAATATTACAAACTCCTATAAAAAAAGCCATCTACTCCTGAGAGCAGATGGCCAATATATTATTCGTAGAATAGCATTGTTCTTACAAATCGAACTGGATACCTTGTGCCAATGGAACCGTAGTACTGTAGTTGATTGTATTGGTTTGACGACGCATGTAAGCCTTCCAAGAATCTGATCCAGACTCACGTCCTCCACCAGTTTCCTTTTCGCCACCAAATGCACCACCAATCTCAGCACCAGAAGTACCGATATTAACGTTAGCGATACCACAATCAGAGCCCGCAGCGCTCAAGAATTGCTCAGAAGCACGCAAGTTAGTAGTCATGATAGCAGAAGACAATCCTTGAGGAACATCATTTTGCATAGCGATTGCCTCATCAATAGTACTGTATTTCATTAGATAAAGGATTGGAGCAAATGTTTCGTGCTTAACGATTTCGTATTGTTCGTCTACCTCGATTACACAAGGTTTCACGTAACACCCGCTTTCGTAACCTTCGCCAGAAAGGACACCACCTTCTACCAATACATTGCCACCAGCAGCTT
>JAKVCT010000470.1 GCA_022448995.1 Saprospiraceae bacterium | reverse complement strand
CTAGTAGCAACAATACCGCAACGCATACCTTGACCAATGCAGCAGGTTGTGACTCGATTGTTACACTTGATTTAACTATTAATAATACAACAACTGCTATTGATGTAGTTTCTGCTTGTAACATGTATACTTGGATTGATGGCGTAACTTATACTAGTAGTAATAATACAGCAACACATACCTTGACTAATGCAGCAGGTTGTGACTCGATTGTTACACTTAATTTAACACTAAACAATACAACAGCTGCCATCGATGTCGTTACAGCTTGTGATAGTTATACTTGGATTGATGGAATAACCTATACCAGCAGTAACAATACTGCAACACATACCTTGAATAATACAGCAGGTTGTGATTCGATTGTACTACTTGATTTAACTATCAATAATACAACGACTGCTATTGATGTAATTACAGCTTGTAATAGTTACACTTGGATTGACGGAATAACCTACACTGGCAGCAACAATACGGCAACGCACACCTTGACCAATGCAGCAGGTTGTGACTCAATTGTTACACTTGACTTAACCATTAATAATGTAGCTACAGGAACAGATATTATCTCTGCTTGTGATATGTACACTTGGATTGATGGAATAACCTATACTAGCAATAATAATACGGCAACACACCTGCTGACAAGCCATACAGGTTGTGATTCGATTATCACACTTGATTTAACCATTATATCTATTGATACTACAGTAGCCCAGACTGGAGGAATGCTAATGGCAAACCAAGCTGGAGCTATTTATCAATGGATTAATAATGATGATGGAACACTCATCTCTGGTGCAACTACTCAATCATTTATTCCTGTAGAAAATGGGAATTATGCAGTTCAAGTCAGTCTAGGTTCATGTACTAAGACACTTACCTTTGACAATATTGTTGTCTTTACCAATACTGAGGAAATTTTAGAAGAAGCTAACATAAATGTATATCCAAATCCAACACAAAATAAAGTATGGATAGAAATAGAGGCACCATATTGGCAAAATGAACTTAATGTGGAGTTATTCAATGCACAGGGGCAATTGGTTAGAAATCTACAAGTAGATTCCCCTCTAACAGAACTAGATGTTTATGATTTTGCCGCAGGAGTTTATTGGATTCGTATTTCTGATGGTAACAAATCTTGGACACGCCGATTGATTAAACAATAATTTAAACACAGTATCTTTGATATTAAAAATATCACTAAAAAAACGAAGCCAAATATAACTTGGCTTCGTTTTTTGTTATGGAAGTTACTTGAGAATTGGAAAAGAAGAAACCACAAGGTGTTCTGCGAAACAAAACCACAAGGGTTCAGTTAAACCAACCTTTCTATTCGTAAGATATTCGCTTATTTGCGGGACTAATTAGATAAAGCATTCCCCTCCTACTTAGTTAATTGTAGAAATATAACTCCCCTTAATAATACGAATCAACGCTGTTAATCTTAGACCAATATTAGTACTTGTAGCTCGATCCCTTCCCCGTCCTATTCTAGTAAATACATCAAGTTGCCAAGCAGGTTGTCCACCATCCCATCCGACCAATACCCCTACAGCAAATTCTCCGACGATTGTACTAGACAAAGAAAGCTGATCTACATTACTTGGTCGAGCATATAAATTCATTTGTGAAAGCTGAACCCCTCCTCCTAATTGTCCAACTAATGCTAGACCTTTTGTTCTCCAAAAAGGGACTTGTACTCTCATCAGAATAGGTATAGCATAGGCTCCCAAGCCTCTAAACTCTCCCATCCGAAGACTGAACGGTTTGTATTCAATCTGTGCATCTAGGCTAATCGTGTAATATCTAGGTTGTCCTAACCAAATTCCCGCACCTAATCCTGGCAGGATATTTAGAAGTTGACCTGCACGCTCTTGTAGTGTATTTCCTGAAGTTCCTAAATAAGTTGGCCCCTGATAGCGATGGTATAAATTATAACTAATAGGAATTTGTAGCCCTAATTCAAATGGACTAGCTTTTGTAGCTTGTTTTTTTTGTGCAACCCCATCTATAATTCCCAATAAGACAAACAAGACTACAAAAAGATAATTTTTATGCATAAAAAAAGTTATTTCTCCTCATTCAGATCATCTCGATCCTTCAGTTTTTTATCTTCTACATTTTCATCCAAAAACTTATTGAGCTTATCAACAGAATACGAAGAGATAATCTCTCCAAACTCATTAATATGGATATTAAATCCCTTAAGCTCTTCATGTGTATTAGGCTTTTCCTCTTCGTTTTTTTCTTTTTTGGACATGACTTTATATATTAATTTGTTTTTAATTATAGTGCGCAAAAACCTAGTAGTCAACCAATTATCAATGCTCAAACATCTAACTCCTCTTATAAATCCCACAATATAAACAACTGATTATCAATCAATACAAAGAATTGTTTTTATTTTTTGTACCTAACAGAACAAAAAGTCACGAACTATTATCTTAAATAAAAGCTTGAAAATAAAGATTTTCCATTTTTTTTCCAATTTTAATCAGAATCTTAGTCCTCTTACGATAAAAAAGGTATAAATATTTACAAACATCAGAATATTGGCGTGAATTTTTCGCAAAAAAAGATCAACCTATTGAATCCTGTTGATGATAGATATTGAAACTAAAACAGAATATTTGGAAGTTTAGGTCTAACAAAACAAAATCTCTAAGAGCTCAGTGCAGTTAAAAGATTCACGCAAAGACAATTAACTCATACAGTTAAGTAGATAGCCACAATTAATTTGTAGTTAATTCAATCAGCCTTTTTGCGCTGCACTTCGTTAAAAAGCCTCG
>JAKVCT010000047.1 GCA_022448995.1 Saprospiraceae bacterium | reverse complement strand
CTTTAGGGTTGGTAGGGGAATCTGGCTGTGGAAAAACAACCTTGGGGCGTACTATTTTGCGTTTGACCAAGGCAACAGGTGGGCAGGTATTTTTTGAAGGCAAGGATATTTTGAAACTGAATGGACGTGAACTGAAAAAACTACGTAGAGATGTTCAGATTATCTTTCAGGATCCTTATTCTTCTTTAAATCCACGTATGACAATTGGAAATGCTATCATGGAACCTATGCGTGTACATGGAATTCTAGAGAATGATAAGCAACGTAAGGATAAAGTAATAGAACTGCTGGAGACTGTGAGTTTGGAAGCAAGACATTTTAATCGTTATCCACATGAGTTCTCAGGTGGTCAGCGTCAGCGTATTTGCATTGCACGTGCCTTAGCATTAGAACCTCGATTTATTATCTGTGATGAATCAGTTTCTGCCTTGGATGTATCTGTTCAAGCTCAAGTGCTAAACTTATTGATGGAACTGCGTGATAAATACAATTTTACATATATCTTTATTTCACACGATTTGTCTGTAGTGAAGTTTATGAGTGATCGAATGATTGTGATGAATAAAGGTGTTATCGAGGAAATGGGTGTGGCTGATGATATTTATGAAAAACCTGAAAAGGCCTATACTGAGAAACTAATTTCAGCTATTCCTAAAGGAAGAATTGAAGATATTAAGGTTCGTACAGGACAAGTAGATGAATAAACATCTACTTAGTAATGTTCAGAAAATGACTGTTCCTTTAGTAGACTACTGCATTATTTTCTCAGCTATAGTTTAGCATCTATTAGCTTCAGTGAGTATTTTGTGATTTATTTTATTCTCCTTAGATAAGGAGCTCAATTCCTTGCTGTAGAGCAGTATATAATACCTTGTTGGAATGTTTTGCAAACCTAGAGTTTAGATTACATTCCAACAAGGTATTCATGTTTTTAAACCTAAAAATTAGTTAGTATCAATGCGAATAGTCTGGAATTATATAAAGCAAAAGTTGATTCGGATTTATCAACGTCGTCTGCTACCAAGCTATACTGTATTGAAAAATACGATCCAATATTATCAGCGTGACAAAGTTCACCGAATGGGAGCTGCACTATCTTATTATACGATCTTTTCTCTGCCTGCTATTATCATTATCATCATAGGATTAGTGGGATTTTTCTTAGGTGATGCAGCAGTTCGTGGAGAAATTTATGGTTTTTTGGAAAAGGATATTTTTAGTGATAATAAAAATGTTGCAGCACAAATAGAAAATGCGGTTCGCAATATTGGTACTACTTCAACCAACTGGTGGGCAACTGTTTTAGGAATTGGTTTCCTGATTTTCGTAGCTACCAATATATTTTATGCGATTCAAGAAGCGTTGAACAGCATTTTTCAAGTAGAGGAGGTACCCTCTAAGGTCAAAATCTTACAGATTGTAATCAATCGATTTTTATCCTTTGGTATGATCCTGAGCATTGGACTATTGTTAATCATTTCAATTTTGGCGAATGCTTTACTCCTAACTGTTACCGATTTTATTCTTAATCAAAAAGAAGCCTTAGCCTCAGGATTACCTGATGGTCTTGACTTTATAGTCCCTTATCTTGATTACTTTACAAGTTACTTCTTTGTTTTCCTGAATTTAGGGGTGTCTATCTTCTTGATTGCTTGTTTTTTTGCAGCTTTGTACAAGATTTTACCTGCAGTAAAACTAGCTTGGAGGCATATCATTTATGGTGCTTTATTTTCTGCTGTATTATTTTGGATAGGTGAGTTGGTCATAGGAATTTATCTAAGTAAAGCAGGAGTGATTTCAGCCTACGGTGCAGCAGGTTCACTCATTGTTTTATTAATTTGGGTATATTACTCTTCCCAGTTAGTCTTTTTAGGTGCAGAATTTATCAAGGCATATTGTAACTATAAGGAAATTCCTATAGAACCTAAGGTTTTTGCCAAACGTTTACAAAATTTCAAAACTAAAAAGCATCGAAAAACCGTTGTAGAAGAAAGAAGCAGTGAAGTAGAAAATGAACAAGTAATCATTCAAGAAGATTTAGAAGAGGAATCTAATCAGGCAAAGGATAATGTGGAATGAAAATTGGATCGTGTATTCAATAGAGTTTATTAGGAATGGAGTTGTATAGAGCATAAATTATTAGCTTGCACAATTAGCCAAGGTTGCACGGGGACTTGTCGTGCAAGAAGCCGTTAGCTTTGCATAGCCCTTTGGAGTTTTGCACACAAAATTATTCGTAATAAGCTCTAATAATCAACACTTAGGCTAAGAGCAGTTTTAAATTATAAGTGGTTTGGTATGACTATTCCTAATAACCTCTAATGAACCAACAACAGTTCGTATGTTTGTAGTTTCACTGAGCTCAAAGGGCTCAATGAAACTACAAATAAAAAATTAACGAACTATCAAACTAAGAAATATGATCAGTTCTAGACTAAAAAAAAATAACTTCTACATCTTACATACTATTGCTATGGTAGTTGTTCAAATACTATTGGTTGAACAAACTCAAGCACAGTGTACTACAGGAGATTGTAGTAATGGAAAAGGTCGTTATGTCTATAAAAATGGTGATAAATATATAGGGGAGTTTAAGGATAATAAGCGTCATGGACGTGGTAATTATTACTATACAAGTGGTAATATCTACAAAGGGCAGTTCTCTGATAATAATCGTCACGGTTATGGGACCTATACATGGAAAAATGGAGATACTTATATTGGTGAATACAAGGATAATAAGCGTCACGGAGAAGGAACTTATTACTTTGTCAACAATTCAAGACCAGCAATCAAGGGAGTTTGGAAAGATAATGAACTCTTGCCTCCTCCTCCTGAACCTAAGATAGATTCTACAGCTGATATAGTGACAAATGATACAAAACAGGATCCTTTTTCTCCCGATAATCAGCTTGATGTCGTTAGTGATGGTGTATTAAAGTATACGCCAACAGCTGGAATCGTAGAGGGACAGGCTAGAACAGCTTTGGTAATTGGAAATAGTAGTTATGTAGATGCTCCTTTGAAAAATCCTGTCAATGATGCTAAAGCAATTGCAGATGAATTGCAGCGTTCAGGGTTTGAAGTGTATTTATACATGGAATCTAGCCAAAAAGCAATGAAAAAAGCGATTCGGAATTTTGGTCAAGTATTAAAAGAAAAAGGAGGTGTGGGGCTTTTCTTTTATGCAGGACATGGCTTACAAACGGATGGCCGAAATTACTTGTTACCCATACAAGCTGATATTGAAAAAATAGAGGATATTGAATTTGAAGCTGTAGATTTGGCTCGCGTATTAGTCGAAATGGAATATGCAGCTAATGATATGAATATCGTAATTTTGGATGCCTGTCGGGACAATCCTTACAAAGAAGATTTTATGTCTAGCAACCGAACTTCTGGACATAATGGTTTAGCCTCTGTAAACTCAGCACCCTACAATTCCTTGATTGCTTTTTCTACCGCACCTGGATCTACTGCACATGATGGAGATGGCGAAAATGGTTTATATACTCAAGAGCTTCTAAAAATGATGCGTATGGATGGTTTGAAAATTGAAGATGTTTTCAAAAAAGTGCGTGGAAATGTACGTAAAGCTTCTGATGGTGATCAAATTCCTTGGGAAACTTCGTCTGTAGAAGATGACTTTTATTTCAAGCACTAGAGGTAAAGGAGCTGAAAACTAAGACAAGACAGTTGGGCAATTAAGTAAGATAGCCACAGTTAATTTTAGATATGGATCAGTGTAACTCTTTTAATTCTATAGAATAATGGCAGAAAACAGCAAAAAAATCATAGATTTACTGGCTACCCGTCATAGCGAAAATATTAGATTAGCTTTTGCCTTGATGGCTTCGGCTTCTTCTACTGATGTACTCACTGCTAAACAAGTGCGTCCTTATTACAGAGCGTATTTACCTACTTTGTTAAGATATGTTCCTGGTTTATTAGCCAAGGAACAGGCGATCACCTTAGTCGATCAAATTATTGACGAAAATTGGGTCAGTGATTGGACCGCCTTGAAGGCCTTAAAAACAGTAACTTTTAAAAAGCTTAAGCTTCATCCCAAACATAGGTTATGGGAAGCGCTCTCTACATTACCTGCACTAGAAACTCTATTTCTACAGGATATTCGTCTAGAGGGAGCATTTACACAAGGTTTGCCCTTTGCCAAGCTCAAACGTCTGTGGCTAACTGCTATTGAGTTAGAAGATATTAATAAATTTTGTACTTTATTTGAGAATACACCTCAGATAGAGGAACTAAGAATCTACAACCTAAAATTTAGTAAGGTATTACACCATTGGACATCCAATTATTTGCCTCAGCTAAAATCCTTGTATATTCATCACACCAATATTCATTATTCCTTAAAAAGATTTCCTCCAGGAATTCTTTCTCTAAAACAATTAGAGCATTTAAGTTTAGGATTCCATAATAAAGCAGATTTTACTTTTCCCATTGAGATAAGAGAATTAAAGAATCTAAAGACGATGGAAATTAAAGGTATTCATCTTCACCGATCCAAACAGATTCAAGTAGAAGAACAACTGCGCAAATTCTTGCCAAACTGTGAACTAATTATTCTCTAAGTAAGTAAGTAGCCACAATTAATTTATAGTAAACCCCGAAGGGCTCAGTGAAACTAACCCTGAAAGGCTCTACGAAGTAAACCCCGAAGGGCTCAGTGAAACTAATTTCTTTTCTATAAACATCTATAGCTTATTGATTATCAAGTTATTTATCTAATACTGAACAGCCCTACTTATCAAAAAAGAGCTTTATTTTGGATAGCTGATAATCAAGTATTTATGGATTTTTTTGATACAAAGCTAACATATTAAGCCAAGTAGAAAACAGAGTAATAAAGCCAATCATGACAAAACAAATATAAAAACATTAGATAATATGAATATTTTATCGTAAATTACAGTTATATAACTACAGATTCACATACACTATCAGACATAGTAAGAACAAATATTTTGTTTTTTGAGAAGATCCAAATATTATCCTATTAATTTAACTTTATTCTTAGCAGCATGTAATTTTGCATTTCCCCAAACAAAGTTCATATTCAATTAATGTAAATAGGTGGACATAATTAAATATAAATTAATTGTGGCTAGCTACTTGCCCTTAATTTTTTTAAAAGAATCCTAAAATTTATACGAGAACTTCTGGACGAGAACTTAACAGTAAATTGACTGATGAACCACTGTAAAACAAACTTATATCCTGCTTAAACAACATTACTTTTTATTCATTAATTTTTCGCTATCATGGAAGCAACTAATGTAAAAACTAGAGCAGCTCATTTTACTGTTCTAGAAGAAGATATTGTACAGATTATATGGAATGCTAAACGGCTAGAACTAGAAGATTGTAGCATGAGCATGGCCAATATCCATTTGTACACAAAGCAACGTCCTTTATATTATATTTCAGATATTACAGCAGTGAAGGGCATGAGTAAGGAAGCGCGTGATTATTTTAAAAGTTCTGATTTCCAGAGCAAAACGCAAGGAATTGCACTTATTGTGGATGACGGAATATCTAAAATTACTGCAAACTTTTTTATGAGTTCTCTCAAAAAAAGTTGTCCTATCAAAACTTTCACTCAAGAAGATGCCGCCCTTGCTTGGCTAATATCACTTAAGAATACTATCTAAAAATAGACAAACTAAGGTTCTAAAAGAGATGCTAAAAAATAAGAAATCCCGCTTTTGTATATTTTCTAAACAAAAGCGGGATTTCTTATTTAGGGAGGTTCAGTATAATGAACTAATGACAGCACTACAGACCATAGATTGCGCCATACTTAGCACGCACATAATCCATAAAATAAGAAAGATTCAAGGGTTCTCCTGTAATTTCCACACATAACTCAGAAGCGTTGTAACGACGTCCATGATAATGAATTTTTTCTCTCAACCAATTCAACAAAGGTTGGGTTTCTCCTTTTCGAATCAACTCCTCTAAGTTATCAATTTCTTCACTTGCCTTTGCAAAAAACTGTGCTGCATAGAAACTCCCCAAGGAATAAGTTGGGAAATACCCGACTAAACCTTCGCTCCAATGTACATCCTGCAAAACACCTTTAGCTGCACTAGGCACATCTACGCCCAAAAACTCTTTGTACTTCGCGTTCCACATCTCTTCCAAATCGTCTACCTCAATTGAACCTTCCATCAAGCCTTTTTCCAGTTCATAGCGTACCAGAACATGCAAGTGATAATGTAATTCGTCTGCCTCTATACGGATCAAATTAGGTTTTACCTGATTAATGGCCTTATAAAAATGCTCTACACTTACCCCTTCTAATTGTTCTGAGAACGTACTTGATAGCTCACTCCAGTTTGCTTCCCAATACACCTGACTCAAGCCCACATTATTTTCCCACAAGCGAGACTGTGACTCATGAATTCCCAAAGAATCAGCAGAGCCTAATGGTAAACCGTAATTCTCATCCAACAAACCTTGCTCATACAAAGCGTGTCCGCCTTCATGAATACAACTCCCAATCATACTCATTGGATTGTGCTCATCAATACGAGTAGTTACACGCACATCTGTAGGTGAGAATGTAGTCGTAAATGGGTGTGCTGAAACATCTTGACGTCCACTATCGAAATCATAGCCCATTTGCTTCAACAATTTTAGTCCTAAATCCCATTGTGCATCTTTATCATACTTTTTAGACAAAAAGGCACTATCTGTTGCTTGTCCTTTTTCTCTAAGTTCCTTGGCAAAGGCTACTAATTGCTCTCTTACATCCTTGAACAAAACATCCAAATCCTTAACTCTTGCCCCCTTTTCGTATTCTTCCAATAAAGCATCATAAGGATGATCCTCGTATCCTTTGAGTTCTGCCTCTTCGCGTTTCAATGCGATAAGCGCTTTCAAAGGTTCTTTGAAAATCTGAAAATCGTTTTCTTTTCTAGCCTTTAACCAAGCTTGGAAAGAAGCAGCTCTTGCTTTTGTCATATTTTTAACAAACTCTGTAGGCACTTTGGTTGCTCTTGCATAATCTGAACGTGATAATTCCACATTGCGCAACTGTTCTGCTGTCAATTCCTCTTTCTTTTCCCACAAAGCATCTAATAATTCTTTTAATTCTGAACCTGTAGATAATTCGTGTGCGATTCCAGAAAGTGTTGCTAGTTGTTGTGCTCGAAATGCACTTCCATTTTTAGGTGCATTTACTTCATTATCCCAATGTAATAGAGCTGTTGCCCCATTCAAGTCTTTAATTTTTTTCAAATACGCGTGGTATTGAGCATAAATTTCGTTTGCCATTCTTCTGAGATGGATTTTGATTGAAGTTGATTAATTCTAGCCTAATTTATAAAACATCATTTTGTGAGCATTGGGCTTACACCACAATGCTAGCTAATCTGTCGTCCCTTCAGGACTTGATATTTCTATTATTTAAGTAGATGGACATAATTATTTTTATAATAACTCATTTATTGATTTTGTTGATTCTTAATCAAACCCTAAATAGCTCAACACAGTTAAAATCAACAAAAATGGCCTTCCTCAGTTCTCAATAAGAACTATCAGAAAATCAATAAACTTCCACAAAATAGTAAGCTTTGTTTATTTTTTATAACAAAAAAAAGAGCTTCCTTTATCATTCTAGATAAAAGAAGCTTTATAATTTACTGCATCAAATCTATTGATTTTGCTCACTTTTAGCTTTGCTGAGCTCTCTGAATTTCTACATCAAATCTAATTCTTAAACAACTTCATTAATAAGATGAATAGGAAAATAACTTTGCTGAGCAAACAGATTATTAATAAATCCTAGAACTGTTACTATAAGAATAGACTTCAACAACAATTAAATTTACACAGTTTGCAAATTAGAATAGTGATCAAACAATTCATCTAAAATACCCAGCACTTCTGCCTCTGTATCACTAGTTACCAATCGTTTACGATAAGATTTCACGCCACGAAATCCTCTAAAGTAGTTGGTATAATGACGACGCATCTCTAAGATTCCCAATTTCAATCCTTTCCATTCAATAGAATGCTTCAAGTGCTGACGCGCAGCGTCTACACGTTCTTTGATGGTTGGTGGATCTAGAATTTCACCTGTTTTGAAATAATGTTTGATCTCTCTAAAAATCCAAGGATAACCAATAGACGCGCGACCAATCATAATTCCATCCACACCATAACGCTCACGATACAATTTTGCTTTTTGTGGACTGTCAATATCACCATTGCCAAAAATTGGAATCTTAATTCTAGGGTTTTCTTTGATTTTACCGATTTCTGTCCAATCTGCTTCCCCTTTGTACATCTGTTTACGGGTGCGACCGTGTATGGATAAAGCTTGAATACCAACGTCTTGTAAACGCTCGGCTACTTCTCCAATTCGGATACTTTTATCATCCCAACCCAAACGCGTTTTTACGGTCACGGGTTTCTTAGTCGAATTCACCACAGCTTTGGTCAACTCTACCATTCTATCTATATCCTGCAAAATTCCTGCGCCTGCCATCTTACAGACTACCTTCTTCACAGGACAACCATAATTAATATCCAAAACCTCTGGGTCTGCTTCTTCTACGATTTCTGCTGCACGCATCATCGAACTCAGTTCTGCCCCAAATATCTGAATCCCAATCGGTCGTTCATAATCATAAATGTCTAGTTTCTGTACACTCTTGTGTGCATCGCGAATCAATCCTTCTACGGATACAAATTCGGTGTACATCATATCGCAACCTTCTTTCTTGCATAAGGCGCGGAAAGGTGGATCACTAACATCCTCCATCGGTGCTAGTAATAAGGGAAATTCTCCTAGATTTACTGAACCAATTTTTACCATGATTTTTTTTGTTCTTCTATATGATTGTTATTTATTCTACTTTTAACATTGCTTCAAAATATTACTAGCGAGGGGATAAATTAGCTTCGCTGAGCCTTTCAAGGTTGCCTCGCTTTAGATTTAGACTACTTAGTGCAGTAGATAATCATATATGTTATAAATTGTATATTTTTTTATTTTGAACTTTCTAGTTTAACGTAACTGCTTGCAAATTTCTAAAGTCTACAGGGACTACTTTGGACACGCCTTTAACCATAGTCACTCCATACATAATGTCAACCGCTTCCATTGTTTTCTTGTTATGTGTAACAATGATAAACTGTGAGTTTTTAGAGAAATCTTTGATAATATTATTGAACTTGGCAATATTTGCATCATCCAAAGGCGCATCAACTTCATCAAAAATACAGAATGGTGCGGGTTTTAGCAAATAAAGCGAGAATAATAAGGCAGTTGCTGTCAAAGTTTTCTCTCCTCCCGATAACTGATTGATACTCAATGGACGCTTACCTTTAGGTTTTGCTATAATTTCTATTCTAGATTCTAAAGGTTTTTCTGGGTCAGAAAGTTTCAAATCACAGGTATCATCAGCTTCGAATAAGCTTCGGAACACGCGCACAAAGTGCCCACGCACCTGCGTAAATGCTTGCATAAACTTATTAGTCGCCTTAGATTCTATTTCAAACATTGTCTCCTTCAATACCGCTTGAGACTCTAGTAAATCCTTTCGTTCCTTGACAATAAAGTCATTTCGTTCCTTGATTTCATTGTAAGCTTCAATCGCCATTGGGTTAACACTTCCATAATTGGCTAATCGTTTACGCAATTTGGCGATTTTTTCCTCTAAAGTCTTGATATCCAAAGTTTCATCAGCTTCTTTTTCTAAGATAGTATTGATATCTATCTCAAATTCAATCTTCAATCGTTCAGCCAATGAATTAAGCTGAAGTTTTAACTGATTAAACTTATTTTCTAACTGATGAACTAACTGTATATTTTGTTGGTACTGCTTATTGTTCTGTTTTAGAGCATCTTCTTGCGCTCGGATATTCCCTCTAGCTTCGAAATATGCTTTCTCTGCTGCTTCTAGATTTTTCTGCAAATTTTTCTTTTCCGAATACCACTCATCCAAGACTTTTTTAGTCTCTTCTATTTTTGCTGCTGTATCCTCCATATCCTTATCGGATCCCGACAATACAGTATTATCTTGTTGCATTTGCTTATCCAACTCCTGTTTTTGTTGTACACAAAATGCTAACTCTTTTTCGATGCTATTCAACTTATTTTGCTGTCGAACTTGCTCAATATGTTTTTGATTATAGACAGAAGATTTCTGACTCAATTGTTCTGCTATCTCCTTGTATTTGGTTTCACAAGCTTGATATTTTTCTTCTACAGCTATTTTAGTTTCCTGTTCTACCTGCCATTTTTTATCCAAATCTGCACGCTCCAAAGCAAATTGATCTAGTTGAGTTTGGATGTTTTTTTGGTTGCTTTGAAGCTCTTTTTTGAAGTGCTCAAAATTTTCCAATTTAGCTTTTGTAGTAATAACGCTACGTACTAAAGTGTTCAGTTCTTGTTCTATTCTACGGATTTGGTTTTGAAAGTTTTTTTGCTTTAAACTTTGTACAGTCTGCTGTTCTTGGCTGCGTTTTTTCATCAGTTCTTGTACCTTATTGTACAAAGTAGTTTGCTCCTTTTCTAGAAACTCTAGATTCTTTCTTCGTCCAATTTTCTTGCCCTCAAATGCACCTACTGATCCTCCTCGCATTGCATAAGCCGTTTGTGTAAAACGCCCGTCTTTAGTGATATAGACCGTTCCATTATCTGTTTGAGAAGGTAGCTGATCTACAATCTCTACAGTACCCAAAAGTTGCTCTGCTAGTGTTTTATATTTATCATCTATTTCTAGTACGTCTAGTGCCGCTACTCCACTGCCAAACTTAGGTTTTGAAGCAGTTTGTCCTTTCAATTTATCTAGAATGAAGAAATTACATTTGCCTTTCTTGTGCTGATCTAATAAATAAATAGCCTGCATGGCTTCCTGCATATTTTCCACTACATAGTAACTCAAATAAGGTTCTAAGTAGTTTTCAACTGCTGTTCTATATGCTGGCGGACAATAAAAAATATCAGACAATAAGGGTGCAGTTCCTGACCAAGAACGATTTTTTGCTAAGAATTTAATCGACTCTGGAAAACCTTCCATGCGTTCTACCATGTTCTTTAATAGGCGGTATTCATTACGCTTAGCATCCAGTTTTCTATTTTCCCCATTCAACTCATCCTTAGTAGTTTCTAATGTTTTTTCTGCATCTTTTAAGGCTTCTTGACGCTCTTGTTCTTGCTGTTTTAGAGTTGCAATTTGAGTATCTTTTTCCTCTTTTTGACTATTCAGTTCTTCCAATTGCTGTTGTACACCAGCTACTTCGTTTTGGCGCATTTGCAATTGCGTAGCAGCGCGCTCTAACTGTTGTTTATTATTCTGTTCTTGATTTTTGAGAATAGCTACACGCTTTTCAATTCCAAATAACTGTTGATTGATTTTCTTTTGTTCTTGCTCATAAACTCCCAAGTCCTTTTTCAGATTATTATACTGTACCCGAACTGTTTCTAAAAAGTCCTTAGCTGCATGCAATTCTTCTCCCAAAATACTCAAGACTTTCTTCTCTGTTGTTTCCTGATCTTTATATTGCTCCAACTGTCTGTTAATCTGCCCAATACGTTCTTGTGCTTGGTTGAGCCTTGAATCTAATTTTTCACTATTTTGTTGAATAAACAACTGTTTCTGCCCCAACAGGCGTTGATCGTTCTCCTTTCCTTTGATTTTACCTACCAACCGATTCAAATCTCTACGCACTTCTGATAATTCTCGCTCCTTTTTATTGGCGATACTTTTCTCTTTTTCCACTAACTCTTCCATTCGAACAACACTACCTTTGAGTTCTTTCTGTTGCTTTTCTTCTTTGGCAATCTTCTCTTCTATATCCTGATACTCAACCTTGTAGTCTGCTAATAGAATATAAGTATGTTCTAAACTCAACTCTTTATATTCTTTTTTTAATTCTAAATATTTCTGAGCTCGTTTAGCTTGTCTTTCTAGACTTTTTAGATTCTTTTCTATTTCAAATAATAGATCTTCTACACGTGTTAAATCTGCTTCTGTATTCTTGAGTTTTAATAAAGTTTCTTTCTTTCTGCCTTTATATTTAGAAATACCAGCTGCTTGTTCAAACAAGCGCAAACGTGCATTTTCCTTATCTCTTAATAAATCATCTACCATTCCTAATGCAATGATCGCATAAGAATCTGGTCCCATTCCTGTATCAGAAATTAGATTATTGATGTCTTTCAAACGACATTTTACATCATTCAAACGGTATTCACTACTCCCATCTTTGTACAAAATCCGATGAATGGAAACCTCTCTGTAAGCTGTCGGTAAGATTCCTTTGTTATTTTCAAAGATCAAGACTACTTCTGCAAAACCTGCTGATTTTCTGCCCTTTGTACCATTAAATATTACATTAGTCATGCTTTCTGAGCGTAGATGTTTGGTTTTTTGTTCACCCAACACCCAACGAATAGCATCTACAATATTCGATTTACCACAACCATTGGAACCTACTACTCCAATGACATCTTCTCCGAAATTAATTACAGTTTTGTCTGCGAAACTTTTAAATCCTCTAAGTTCTAGTGTTTTTAGACGCATTCCTTATTTTAAATTTTAGCTTGCAAAGCTACGATAAGTATGATGATTTTCACAAGTATTCTGAGGTTTAATACTCTATAAGATCAATAAGTGAATCTTTTTATAGAAGATTTTTGAGCAATATTAAGACAAACCGCAACCTTGTAGCCCTAAAGCAGTCGGAGAATACATTTTTCAGTAAAGTATTAGCTTGGGGTTGTCTGGAAAGGTAAAATTGATTTTCCTAATGAAAATATTATTTGACGAAGGGCTCAATGAAGTTAAAAACCTACGAACTATTGCATGATGGTGCATTGATATTTTTATGAGGGCGCATTAAAATATGCCGCTGCAATTTGATATTTTTTATACCAATACAAAATCAAAAACAGAGCTACAACAGGCGGGGTTAGTTTCTCTGAGCCCTGCAGGGTTAACTCAAATACTATTTTTTGTATTTTTTAACACTTTTTCACTTTACTTTTTCGTTTCTAATTTCGTTTTATTTATAAAATCTTTCTGTCAAACTGACCTAATACGAAATTCTATAATTCCTGTCGTATACAGACTGGTTCTCATTCTCCATCTCTGCGTCAGAAAACCTCGTGATAATACATTACGACATCTCTTTTTGAATTTCGGGCAAGAACACATCCTGACTATATTGTCAATTATGCAAAAAGCGATTTACTTATGAATTCCCTTAATTTACTATTCACTATCTTTTTTTTATGTAGCTTGAGCTTGTCTAGTTCAGCACAAAATGCGAACATTCCTCGCCCTAGCTGTGGAGGTGGTTCTAATCATACCGTAACAGTGCCCCCTCAAATAGAAGAGGCTCCCCCTCTAGCTACGGAGGAAAATACAATGGCTTTGAAAGAAGAACTCAAAGCACAGGAACGAAAAACACCAACTAATGTGTCTCCTAAAAGTTTTTATAAAAAACCGCAAAGTTCTCAAATTGTAGTTGGACATATTACTAAAAAAGGTAAGATAAAAACGGTAACTAGAGACAATCCAAAAAAACGTAAGAAACAGTGGAAACAATTAGCAAAGAAACACCAAAACGGCTGGATTACGGTCTGTCCACGTTTTAAGTAAGTAGCTGGCCACACAAAAAATACTTAAATAAAAAGTTACAACAAACTTATAATTCCTTCTTCATCCCATTTTCAAATGGAAAATTTTTAACAAGCATTGTTTATTCTTTGATGAATAGGCAATGCTTTTTATATGCGATTAAGCAAAGTTCTTGAAAAAGAAGATAAGTAGAATACAGTAAACTAAATTGAGCCAATATTTTTCTTATTTTTGTGCTACTTATATAAAACTAATAGTTCATTGATTTTTGAATTTCAACTGTGTTGAGCACTTCGGGGTTTAATCAATAAATTCAAAAACAACTTTTAGCTTCACCGAGCACTTCGGGGTTCTTACCAACTGATAATCAAGCACTTTGCAAAACTTAGCTAAATTCTCATATTATTTTGATTATCAAGTTATTATAAAAAACCATCAAACTGAATTAAAACAATATATAAATATATGGAGGAACAATCCTTTTCAGCAGGTTTAGAAGATTGGCAGGTTGATTTTGAATGGCTTCGAGTACGACATTTTGTACAAGATGCTTTAGGGGTAGATAAGTTACCAGATTTTCAAAGTATTTTACTCTTAATTGGTATTCAAGAATTGGGAAAGATTATTGTAGAACCCACAAAGGAGGAGAAGCAAGATCTAATGCACATTGCTGTTTGTCGCTTGCTAAGCTATGATGGTTACTATGAATTAGAGGGCTATGATGATGATGGTTGGCCACACTGGAGAGCAACCCAGGCGGTTGAGACCAAAGGAGTAAAAGCACAAGAGGAGTTGTTAAAACTAAAGATCATAGATTATTTTCAGAACTTGGAAAACTCGAATGAATAATGTATAAATTCTATTGCTTAGGTATTTTACTTAGTCTTTTGTTATGGAGCTGTGGTAGTGAGACACAAGCGCCTCGTCCCCGTGTTAAAATTACAACAGATTATGGTAGTATGATACTTGAATTGTATAATGAAACTCCTCTGCACCGAGATAATTTCTTGGGTCTTGCAAAAGCAGGTTTTTATAATAACCTAATGTTTCATAGAGCAAATAAAAATGGTTTCATACAAGGTGGAGATCCTGATTCTAGAGGTAAGGTTCAGGAGAATGCTATTTTAGGCTATGGAGATCAAGACAGCACACGAATTCCAGCAGAGTTCAATACTAATTTTATTATGAAAAGAGGTGCGCTCTGTGGGTTCCATATGGGAGGAAAATCAAATCCTAATTTATCCTCTACGGGTACACAATTCATGATTATTCATGGACATCCTATCCAGCCTCAGCAGCTAAAGACAGTGGAAGCAATGCGTAAGAAAACCTACTCTAAAACACAAAAAGATACCTATCTGAGAATGGGAGGTATGCCTAAATTGGATGGCAAATACACTGTTTTTGGAGAAATTGTAGAGGGGTTTGAGGTCTTAGATAGTTTGGTTAATCAACCCACTAATAGTCGTTTGCGACCCAATAAAGATATCCGAATGAGTGTAGAGGTCTTGCAATAAATTAATTATGTCCACCTACTTACTTACTCAACTAGAAACACTTCAAAAGATTCTTTAGGAAATTACTTGTGTAAACGCTCAAAACTTCATCAACTAAAGCTCAATATTTAATATGTTCAAATTAGGACCTAACTTTATTATCTTGATTTTGTTCTTGACCCAATGCTTTATATCTTGCAAAACTATGCAGTCTAGTACGAGCCCAGTGGCATCTAGTGATTCTGTAGCAAATGGTGATAGTACTAAACTTGCTGAGGAAAATACTAAAACGGGTGATGTTCTAAACTTTGACCGTGATTCTGTTATTGTAGTTTTAGAAACAGATCTAGGGACAATGGAGATTTTGTTGTTTGACAATACCCCTGAGCACAAACGAAATTTCTTGGAACTAGTTCAACGACAGTATTATGATGATCTTCTATTTCATCGTGTCATAGGGTCATTTATGATTCAAGGTGGTGATCCTAATTCTAAAAATGCTAATAAAGATACTTATTTGGGTGAAGGTGGGCCAGATTACACTATAAAAGCAGAATTTAATACGGATAATCTCCATTTTAAAGGTGCTCTAGCTGCTGCTCGTATGAGTGATCAGACCAACCCCCAAAAGCGTTCCTCTGGATCTCAATTCTATATTGTTCAAGGCTCTAAAGTAGATGATAAGACCTTGGACCATGTAGAAACCTATCGTAGGTTTGAGTATACAGAAGAACAACGTAAGTTGTATAAAATAAACGGAGGAACTCCTCATTTAGATCTTGATTATACTGTATTTGGCAAGGTCATTAGTGGACTGGAAGTTATCGATAAGATTGCTCAAGTAGCTTGTAATAGTAGAAATAGACCTTTGGAAAATATTCGTATGAAAATAACAGTAAAACCATAAAAATGGCAAAAGTAAAAAAGAATAAAAGAAGACCTATACAGGTTTTACTCATAGATGACGATGAACATCTAGCAGCGTCTCTCCGCAATAGAGCTAGACGCTATCAAGTATTGATCACCTATAAGACCAATTTTGAAGAAGGTTTTAAAGAATTGATTAATAATCAAAAGTACCAAGCTGTTATCCTAGATGGGAAAGCTCCTATTACGGCAGACCAAGCTAAAGGAACAGAAGCTGAGGATTTTGTTGTTAAAGCTATCATGAAGATTAATGAGATTAAACTCACACACCAACGTCCTCTTCCCTTTTGTGTACATACTGCTTGGTATGTTCAGTTGGAGCCAAGCCTACGTACCAATGCTAAGATATTTGATAAGAAAAAGACAGCCTTGGATGATAATATCATGCAAGAAATGTTTGAATATTTACACACTGAGGTTTCTAAATTGGAGGAGACAAAGATCAAACAGGAATACCCGACTATCTTTGAGTTTGCAGATCGGTACTTAGATGATGAAGATAATGGATTGTTACTGAATTTGCTTTCGGGAAAGCTTAGTCCTAAACGAGAAGCCTTATTAGGTCGATTGGCTTTTATTCGACGTCTAGAAGAATCTGTCCTTAATATATTTTGTAAAGAATGCTTGAAGAGAGATCCTTTGCTCTTTGGACAAGGAGGTAATAGTAGAGGGAAAGAACTCATTGATTTGATTAAAAATAAGAAGTATGCCCCTTTGCATGTTTCGTTTATGACTTATGTTATCTATACTACTCAGAGTACAGCAGTCAATCATAAGCCACCAGAATCTAGTGAGTTTTATAATTATCCAATTACGATTTATACAGTAAAGACCTTTATTAACGCACTCTTAGACATTATACTTTGGGTACAGGATACTATAGATAAGGGGTTACAAACCAATGGAAATACTAACGAATATGACTTCAAGTAGTTTTTTTCGAAATATTATTCCCTTTCGGAAGGAGAGCTATCGTTCTCTCCAAGATCCTGATACTCTTCGAGGTATATTAGAACATAATACAGAACCTAGACGCTTATTGCGTTGGGGAGGAGCTTCGAGAAATACTAAACTTTTTGAAGGAAAAATTGAAAAGGAGAGCTTCAAAATTTATAGAATTTTGACTTATCGAAATTCTTTTCGCCCAACCATTAGTGGTCAATTGAGGGTTTCTAAAGATGGTGGGAGTGATCTAAATCTAAGTTTTCGTTTAGAATTCTTTGTTTATATTTTCTTGATTCTTTGGACAGGTATTCTTATTCCTTCCTTTGTGTTTCTTTTTCCAGAAATGTGGCAAAAATTAGGTCTTGGCTCTATATGGGCTATTGGTGGATTATTTTTATTCTTCGGAGTAGTTTTGGCAGCATTTCATTATGAACGAAAAAAAGCGAGTGATTTGCTTACTAAACTATTATCCTTGGAAATCGCTAGTCCCCCCAAAGCACCCAATCGTAAGTAAATGGATAAAATTGATCCTAAAATAGATTTAGAATGATTTTAATCAAATCAGCTAAAGATAACTATGAGAACATTTGGACTATTCCTAAAAAAAGACTGCAGACAAACTTGACAACAGTTCGTGAAGGGTTTGAAGGCCTTGGTGGATAAACAGATCTTGACAGGTTTCAGTATACATGGTAAATAGCCTGACTGTTAAACATAAAAAGAGGTTTTGTACAACCATACTAATCATCTTCAAAATTTCAGGGACTAAAGACTTAAGAAATGTTAAAAAAGATAGATAGATATATACTTCGTTATTACTTAGGCACTTTTTTTTTCATGGTGCTTTTATTATCATTAATTGCTTTGGTGGTTGATTTTTCTGAAAAAGTTGAAGACTTTACAGGAGAAGATAGTCCTACACTCTATCAAGTAATCTTTGAATACTACCTAAATTTTATTCCTTTCATTATCAGCCTGTTATTTCCACTCTGTGCCCTGATAACAGTTATCTTTTTTACGGCACGGTTGGCAAATAATTCAGAAATTATTTCTATGATTGGAAATGGAATAAGCTTTTATCGTCTGTTGGTTCCGTATATGATTGGGGCCTTTGTAATTGCTACTTTACACTATTTTGGTAACCACTATATCTTTCCTTCATCTAGTAAAACACGTGTAACTTTTGAAAATCGGTATATCTGGAAACATAACTATGAGGGAACATCCAAGAATATCCATATGATTATTGGACAGGGACAAGAGGTTTATATGAATTATTTTGGTCGAAAAACGAATGATGCTAGCCAATTCTGTCTGATGAGTTATGACTCTAGCAGCATCAATCGCTATACAACTCTACATGCACAAAGAGCTAAGTTAATCGAACCTGATAGTAATCTTTGGCGCCTGTTTCACTATCGTCTACGAAAGGTTGATGGAGCAGAAGAAAGCTTGACCATGGGCAAACAACTGGATACTTTGATTAATCTAAAGAAGGAAGATTTAGTTCGTCGTGATAACCTAAAAGAGACCATGACCACCCCTGAACTGAAAGCTTTCATCAAACGTGAAGACGAACGAGGATCGGGTGTTTCTATTCCTTTTTTGGTAGAACAGCACAAACGTACCGCCAATCCTTTTTCTATATTTATACTCACGCTCATAGGCGTTTCTGTCTCTGCTCGGAAAGCTAGAGGTGGTTTGGGTTGGTCACTGATTATCGGGATTTGTTTGGGTGCTTTGTATATTTTCACCCAACAGTTTTCGACTACTTTTTCTACCAATGCTGATTTTCCACCTGCTTTAGGAGCTTGGTTTCCAAATATTCTATTTGGTATGATTGCAGTTTATATGATCACTAAAGCGCAAAAATAATATCTCCTTTTATTTTCCTGTAAACCTCGCAGGTTTTAGAAACCTGCGAGGTTTACAGGAATACTTCTACTCCACGTAATTCTCTAGAAATGGAATATTATGAGCTGCCCATTCTTGGTAGAATTGATCATTTTTAAAACGTTTCTTCCATTTTTTTAACAAATCCAAACAAGCTTTCCCTTCTTTGAGAAGTGCCTCATCACCGTCATATTTTACATTGGAGACAATTATCTCTACACAAGTATTAAGTGCTGAGCCAACAATCCATTGCTCATTATCCTCTTCACTTTCTTTTGCTCTTAGGTCAACCCACATTCTGTAATAATTTAAGGCTTCAAGCATCTTACTATTTTGACGACAAACAATATGCATTCTTAAATACATAGATTTGGTAAATCTCTTTGTTTTAGGACTTTTCTTATCTAAAAATGTCAATCCTAGCTTTTGATATTCAAGATATTGATCTATACCATAAAAATCATCATCCATACTTATCCGCTCCATAGCCACAGCATGCATGGCATTACCTACACGCTGAGCACGCAACAAAGGATCTTTAGCAGCTAGTTTGTATAAGGCTCTAATCCATTTTTCCATATTTTTACGATCTTTTGCATATTTATATTTTCCAATAACTGCATGATAGGATTCTAGTACATTTTCCCACAAAAAATCATGAGTATCTAAATATTGCAACTGAGGCTCATTCATCATTTGTGCAGCATATTCAGTAGCTAATTCCTGTTTTCCATAACGATTACACAAACGAATCACAGATTGATAATAATGGTAGATATCACTGCAAGTAATTCCATCTAAACATTCTAAATCTTTTTCGGCAGCTACAGCCAACATATTTTGATGCTCTGCATCTGCTGATTTTTCATCTCCCAATTGAAAGTAATAATCACGCATAGCTCGATATGCCCAAAGTGCTTTATCACCACCTTGTTCAACTCGGATATTGTACCATTTTAGATAATACTCCAAGGCTTGTTTAGGCTCTTTTTTGACTTTATCTAAATATTCTGCATATAAGTAAGCCGTACTTGCTTGATGATCTTTTGTTAGCTTATCCCATTTTTTTTGAGCGTAATCCCAAGTTAGTGGAGCTAAATCATTAGTACTAATATCTAAATCACTGCTAATTAATTGATCATTTTGCTTTTTGACTACAGCTAAAATAATATCAAAATCTTTTACCTGTTCTCCTCCTAACTGTTTAAAATCTTCTAGTTTCATTTCTCCAGTTTCTAATTCATAGTAAGCCCAAGTTTTCAATTTATCTATAATCTTTTCATCCACTTTTTCGTAGAACTGTAAGGTCTCTACAGCTTGAATTAAGTTCAAATAAGAAGCTCTACCAATATTTAAACGCTGCAATTTTGGTAACTTATTTAAATTAGATAAAGAAGCCAACCAATCTAACTCTTGTCCTTTGGGAAAAGGCCGATTAACATCTATTTTGTATGAATTTTGATAATCCCCACTTACCAAGAAAAGTTGTTCTAGATTTTTCCCTGTAAATGATTCAGGCAAACTTCCAATATTCAGTCCACTGATACTCAAGATCTTTAGATTTGGCAAACGCTCTAGGCAATCAAACACTCGTTTTCTTTCTTCTTTTGACCAAGTTTCCCCTAAACCTTGAATAACTACTCGATGGAGATAAGGAAATTTATTTTTATCTATGAAAATCTCTAACTCTTTGATCACATTCTCATCAAAATCTAAAAAGCGCAACTCTAATTCATATAAATGCTCTAGTTTTCCAATATTTTCAGGCAAACCTACCTTAGGAATTTGATTCAATTCATTGCCTTTCCACACTAGACGATGCACAGATTTTTCTTCCCAATTCGGCAACTCAGCTAAGGAAACTTGTTCTATTTTCTCCAAAGCCAAAGGGTTAGTAATCGGATGTTGATAAGTTGTTTCTTTTTTAGACACAGGGGACGCAGGCAATGTTTTCTTTTCTAGATCATCCAAGCGTGCTTGAATATAAGCTTGGTTATGAATCACCCATTTTTGCATTTCTTCGTCATCTGGGTATTTTTTCTCTAGGCGAGCGATCTCTGCTAAAGTAGCTTTGGATCTGCTTAATAGAGTTTCTTCTTTCTCAACTAAAGTAGCTACACAACTATTCAAAAATGGATAATAAATCTCTTTGTCATCATGTAAATTCAGTTCATAATATCTCTGATAAGCCCATAATGCACAATCAGGCATATCTGCCATTCTAAGCAAAACCATCAAATCATGATATTCATTACTTGCATCTCCTTGACTATATCGCTTTAGCTTATCTTTAATTTTTGCAGTCAAAAAAGCCCACTCTAAGTAAGGTACTTGCTCCGTTTGTTCATCAAAGTTATACATACGTTGCATAACAGATATAGGCGGCTCAAATAAATCGGAATATCGTCCCGTATACCTTTCGCTCAATTCAATCCAACGAACTCCCCATTTTTCCCAAATTAAACTGTCTTTTCCATTATCATAATAATTAAGAATAGCTGTATATAAATCATAAGACATTTTTTTCCAATAATATCTCCACTCGCTACGATCAGTATATTTCACGTTATATTGATAATAAGACTCTAATAACCAATCCGCATTTTTCCAATCTCTGTATTCCTTTGCCATTATCATTAGACCATTAAAATCTGCAAAGAGATCATCCTTATCTAAGTAGGTTAAAAAGTCCTCATATCCTTTACGTGCTAATTGAGATTTACCGATACGGCTATAGAACTCAGCTATTTTTCGATGTGTCCAGCGCATATATGTACTGTGTTCATCTGTATTATCTTTCGATCTTAGGGCTGCCCATTCTTTGTAGTACTTTTCAGCTTCATCAAAGCGTTTTATACCTTCTAGATATACAGCATAAAAATAGTTGATAATTGCCTGTTGACTGATCGATAAATTCTCTTCTCCTTGAGCCTTAAGTAATCCTATCAACTCCTTATGTAGAGAAGGTTTCAGCAAAATACCTTGCTCTGCCATCACCTCTTCTTGATAAGCCTCATTAAACAACAATTCTAGGTACTGCTCATCCTTCTTGTCTTTAATTACATCCAAATCCTCTTCCGTCATAATCTTTTGAGCTACCCACGGTAACATCCAAGTCTTTAGTTTAGCAATTTCTCTTAGAGGATCTTTTTTGAATAATTCTTTGGCATAGATAATATCCGTTAGTTCTTTATAATCCTCCTTACTGATTCCGACCTTCTTTAATTTTGGTAACTTTTTGAGTGTTTCAAAGCTAGTATACCATTTGAATGTCCATCGACTTCTTGGTACTTGTGATGTTTTCTGATAGCCTAATTGACTAGGATATGACCAATTATAATCACCATTTCTGAAATAAATTTCCTCTAAATGTGGCCCATTAAAATTAGATGGGATATAGGTAATAGAGGTATAAGTTAATCCCAAAATCCGAAGCTTAGGAAACTTATCCAAGGCTTCAAAAACTGGCGACCAATCATATGTATTGCGATAATACCAATTTCCATTAGTAGATTCGTCTAGTCGTTCCCTAATAACTACACGTTCTATATTCGGTAATTTTGCAAATTCTAATAAAACCTTCTCCTTGATGTCATGAGGTACAATCAGTTCTTGTAGGTTGGTATAATTCGCTAAACCTTTAGGAATAATCAAGCCTTTTTTGATATCAGGTGCACGTCCTGTATAGTCATTAATTAGTTCTAAACGATAAATATCTTTGGGATTATGTTCTTTATAAGTCAGCTTTTTTGATTTATAAATGAGCTGTTTTTGTAACTCTCCGTCTGATAGTTGAGCAATAATCTGAGTAGCTAAAAAGCTTAAGGGAATTAGTAGTAATGCGACTTTCATGATGTGATTTTAGTTTTATTTCTTTCAAAATAAAGAATAAATTTGGGCTCTTTACCAGTCTTAGATTCTTTTTATAGATCTATTCTTAGCAATTGGTTTTATTTTTAATTATTTGGTTTAGGTTCAAATAAAAAAAATCCTGACTCTTGACGAATCAGGATTTTAATATAATAGATTTTAATTCATTATCTAACCATGAATAACTGGATATAAGAGTAAGAATACTGCTGCACCAGCCAAGAAACCAACTAATGCTAACCAAGCAATCTTACGTAAATACCACATAAAGTCGATCTTCTCCATTCCCATTGCAGCTACACCAGCCGCAGAACCAATAATCAACATACTACCTCCTGTTCCAGCTGAATAAGCTAAGAAATGCCAAAGCTTATCATCCATAGGTTCCGTATACATACCCATTGCAGCAGCTACTAGTGGAACATTATCAATCAATGCAGATCCCAATCCTAATACTCCAATTACGATGTCTCGGTTAGGAATAGCAGCATCCATAGCTAATGCTAAGTCTTTCAATACCCCCATCGATTCTAGAGATGCTACAGCCATCAAAATCCCTAGGAAGAATAAGATACTAGACATCTCAATACGAGAAAGTGCATTGTGTGCAGAATAGTGGTGTTTATCTTCAAATTCTTCGTCTGGATGTAAATACTCAGAAATCAACCAAACTACACCTAAAGAAAACATCATCCCAATATATGGAGGTAAGTGCGTTACTACTTTAAAAATTGGTACAAATACTAAACCTGATAGACCTGCAATTAGCATAATAGTACTACCTGCTACCTTTTTGTTGGCATGCTTATCCTCTTTCTGATCTTCAGGAATTGTAATTTCTCCTTTCATATAAGGCATTCTAGACATCAAGAAAGTTGGAATAATTGCACAAACAATAGATGGAATTAAAAGATTGATTATCAATCCTGTAGTTGATATCTTAGAACCAATCCAAAGCATGGTTGTGGTGACATCACCAATTGGCGACCAAGCACCACCCGCATTCGCTGCAACTACCGCTAGACCAATGAAATAGATCCGCTCTTCTTTGACAGGAACTAAACGACGTAATAAAGAAACTAATACAATTGTACAAGCTAAGTTATCCAAAGTTGCCGAAAGGAAGAACGCTAGTGGCGTAATCATCCAAAGCATGGTAGACTTCTTAGTTGTTTTAATTCTATCAGTTATGGCCGAAAATCCCTTGTGGAGATCGACCAGTTCTACAATGGTCATTGCCCCAATAAGGAAAATCAGAATTTCAGCAGTTTTACCAATATGATGTAAAAGGGTTGGATTTAGTACATCTTTATAATAATCATGTGCATGACCTGCCCCATGATGGGCAATATGGCCTTCTGGTAAATCAAGGTGTCCTAAGGAAACAAAAGCCCAACATAGGGCTGCCATAATAAGCGCAGGAACAGTTTTGTCTAATTTCAGCGGATGCTCAAAAACAATGGCAACATAACCGATAATAAAAGACATGATGACTGCATAAAACATAGTACATCGGTTTTTTCTATAGTCCGCAAAAGGGTAATAATCTAATTGAGAATTTTAGATCTTGGGTTAGAAATCTGGTGTTTTACGGGCTACTTTTTTTGTAATAGGTTATTATTTGGATATAACAGCCAATTTTTTGGTTAAAAACTAACTGTTTTCCAATCTTAGTCAACAAATCATCCTCAAAGTACGCTATAACTAATTGATTATCAGTACCAAATATCTTTACCACTACAAGAGCAGAATACATATAAAGTATTGATTATCAATTAACAAA
>JAKVCT010000469.1 GCA_022448995.1 Saprospiraceae bacterium | reverse complement strand
AAATCAATAAGCTTACTCAAATACAGTGAGGAAAAATTTTCAATTTTAGCAGTACGTAGATCACCACCGGATCCCTTAACCCATAAGACTGTAACCGTATCGCCTGTTAATGGATCCTTTTGAACCAATTTTGAGGAGGTGTTTCCTCCTCCTGTATTCGTTATTTTTTGATCATTACCCAGTATATTAGAGCGGTATACAAGACGCTCAATTGGCGAGAGCTGACTAGCTTTTTTATCGTCCCACTCATACCGTAAAAAATTGTAACTTCTACACATGAATTAAATTATTCCCAATAAAAACCAAATAAGTCAACATTTTACAACATATAACCTTGCTATTAAATCAAATAAATATTGAAGTACATAAACTATGTTAGCAATTGAACGACATAATAAAATTCTCAACTTATTGGATCAATTTGGTACGGTGCGTACTATAGATTTAGCGAGTAACTTCTCCGTCACAGACGAAACAATTCGTCGTGATTTACAAATATTAGCAGATAAAGAAAAATTAATGCGAATTCACGGTGGAGCTAGTAGTACTACTGGTAGACCTACACTAAGTTCATTTGAAGAAAGAAGTTCTATCAATACACCGCATAAGAAATCTATAGCTGAAATGGCACTTAATTCGGTACAACCTGGTAAGACGTATGCTTTTGATAGCAGTACAACTGCATTGGCTTTGGTTTATATGCTACCTAATTTACCCTTTCGGGTTGTTACAAATGCACTAGCAGTTATCCAAGGGCTTGTAAATAATGATAATATAGAAGTCATATCTACTGGAGGAAAATATCACTCTAAAACAAACACCTTTATTGGCGGCGATAATGTCAATGCTTTGCGCCGCCACCATGTAGATAATGCTTTTATTTCATGTCTGGGTTTAGATCTAGAGCGAGGAGCTAGTGAAGGTTTCGAGCAGCAAGCAATATACAAGGAACTGTTGATACAGATATCAGATAGAGTAACATTACTAGTCGATTCCAGTAAGATAAATAGTCATTCGGAGTATTACTTTTCTACTATGAAAAATATTACATGTATAATAACTGATAGCGGCATACAATCTTCAGTAGCCTCTCAAATAGTTAATCTCGGTATAGATTTAAAAGTTGCTGCTATTTAGTACCTGCATACTAAAACTTCCTATTTTATCTTAATTACTTATTGTGAAGGACAAAAGTGTATATCTTGCAGTTGACCTAGGGGCAGGGAGTGGTCGTGTGATTGCAGGAGAGTTTGACGGAGTTTCGATATGTTTAAATGAAATAGTACGATTTAAAAATACACCTATCGAATTATCCACGGGTTGGCACTGGGATATAAACTGTTTGTATGAAAATATTTTAGATGGAATATCTTCTGCTGCAGATCGGTACGGTGACTCTATAATAAGTATAGGAATTGATACGTGGGGAGTTGATTATGGCCTACTTGGCAAAGATGGAAAGCTTCTCGATCAACCTTTTCAATATAGAGATAAGCGAACTGAAGGCATGATGAAGTTTGCTTTTGAGAAAGTAGATAAGCGTAAGATTTATAATAGAACGGGTATTCAGTTTATGTTTTTTAACACAATTTACCAACTATTAGCAGAAGTCGCTTCAGGAAAATTGATTAATCAAGCAGAGGATCTATTATTTACACCAGATTTAATCGGATATTTATTAACGGGGAATAAATGCCAAGAAAGGACTATAGCAAGCACCACTCAACTATACAATCCTCTTATAAAAAATTGGGATTATAATTTGATCGATGAACTTGGATTACCAAAACGTTTATTTAAAGATATTCACGACTCAGGCACAAAACTTGGAGGTTTGAAGCATTCGATAGCATCCAAAAATCGCCTAAGCAATGTTAAGGTTATTACTATAGCTGGTCATGATACCGCTTGTGCTGTCGCAGCTGTTCCTAGCAAAACTAGTGCTCCTGTATTTCTAAGCAGCGGCACCTGGTCTTTGATGGGAATTGAACTGCAAGAGCCCGTAATCAATACATCTTCATTTGAAGATGGCTTTACAAATGAAGTTGGCATAGACGGCACTACACGATTTTTAAAAAATATAAGCGGATTATGGTTAATCCAAGAATGCAGACGTGAATGGTCAGAGCGTGGAATAGATATAGCCTACAATGATATGGCGAGAATTGCTTGTTCAGCAGTTGAATTTAGTAGTTTGATTGATCCGGATGATGAACGCTTTATTAGTGCAGGAAACATGGTAAAAAAGATTCAGGATTTCTGCCGTGAAACAAAACAAGTTGTTCCAAAAGAAAAAAGTGAAATAATTCGCTGTATATACGAAAGCTTGGCTTTGCGGTACGCGGAGGTTTGGAAGAAATTAATACAAATCACTGGGCAATCTCCTACAGAATTACATATAGTAGGTGGTGGATGCCAAGATCGCTTGCTTAATCAGTTCACAGCAAACGCAATTGGTGCAAATGTAATAGTTGGTCCGGTTGAAGCCACTGGAATGGGAAACATTCTTTGTCAGTTAATTAGTGATAAAAAAATTAATGGAGTTTCAGAGGCTAGACAAATATCACTAAATTCTCATACAGTGAAAGTATTCAAAGCAAAAGAAAAACAGAAATGGACTATGGCAAAGCGTAAATTCACGAAACTAACTAGAACATATACACAATAGGCTATATATGATCGAGGAGCAGCATATAAAAGATCCAGATGTAATACTAATTGGAAGTGGTATTATGTCTGCAACTCTAGGAGTCGTGCTTAAGCAATTGGACCCATCCATTACTATTCAATTATATGAAGCAAGCGAAC
>JAKVCT010000468.1 GCA_022448995.1 Saprospiraceae bacterium | reverse complement strand
GCGCTGAGCCTTTCAGGGTTCCCTCGCCAAATAATATTCTAATCTTTCAGATTAGGGTAACCTTTTTAGACAGCCCCATTTTTGCATATCGTCATCATTTTGCCCATAGCTTTTTAGTTGCCCGCATCATCGTTTCCATGTCCACAGTTTCGTACAGTTCAGGTGAATTAGGATTTAAATTTTGAGGAATCGCCTTCTCTATTTTTATTGCTTCATAGGTAATTTTAGTACTTCCTCGGTAGAACGAAAACCATAAAGGGTAGGACTCTACAGTGCCCTCTATTTTCAGATAAGCTTCCCATTCACAAAGTGGATACTGAGTTTCTTTAGTTAGTTTCCCAACATCTGCTAGATAAGCCTCTGCATAGGGTCGCGCAGAAGAATCTGCATTGGCTGTATAATATAATCCACGTGTAGCCTTTTGTTGAACGTAATTTTTAACATCTGATGCATCCAACTTAATGCTTGGTTTTTTTGTAACAATTTCGTCCATAAAAGCATCAAAATCTGACCGTAGAATTTTGGTAGAGATCCGCTTATTATTTTTCTTATTGTGTAGCCAGACAACTCCTTTTCCTGTCAAAGCATCCACACACATCATTTGTTTGTATGTTGAATCTTTATTAAAAATTTCAATCTGCCGAACTTTTTGATTTGTCGAAATTCGCATAATTTTTGGACGATCTTCCTCCGAAGCATTCTGTTCATCACTATACGAAATAGTATAATCCATTAGCAGACAATGCTCTCCCTTGCTAGAACCAATATATTCTTCCCAAACCCAAAGTTGTTTGGCTAATTTCATAAAATCCTCATAATCCTTGCGCACATAGTCTACAGATACTTTCATACTGAAGCTCTGAGGTACTTTCATACTAGCTTCTTTGAGCGTAAATATCTGCTTTCCTCCATGTAGTAAACGCTCCAGTAAAATAGGATAACCTTTGGTGCTATAATTCATAAACCCTGTCAACTCCTCCCAGGTACACAGTGGGTTTTGCCAATCTGGTAAAAACTTAGCACTCACATAGCTAGAAGTATGATAAGGTTCGTATTCTCCTTTCTTAACAGTAATCAGAGAACCTTCTTGTTTAGAAACGATTTTAGTTTGATTCTTATATTCAGTTACCTTATTAACTTTATTACTTATTACATCCTGATCTAATCCTTTTTTATATGCTTTTTGATAATCCTCAAAATCCTTTATATTCAATCGAGTATAATAGCGATTAGGTATTTTTTCTTTCTTTTCACTATTAGTTTTCTCCAGTAATAATAGGATATCTTTAGTATCATTATTCCCTATAAATACTTGCTTGCTGTGTTTAGACCAAACTTCTATTTTTCGCCATGCTCCTTTAAAAATAACTTTAAGAGTATGTGGTAAATCACGATTCTCAATTCTGTCCTTATCTTTCTTAGTCTGCTTACTCCTAGGCTTATCCAACCATTTGATCTTGTAAGTCAGTGTACCAGCAAAACCTTTGGCATATTCATTTCTCTGTTTGTAACAATGATCATAAAAATAATCTCCATATTTATAACACAAGCCATATTTATCCCAAATGGTATCAATCATATGATCTCCATCCTTATTATATTGATATTGATAAGCTTGATAGATCCGATTTGCTATATTATAAACATCGAGTTCATTATCACCCTCCGCTAAATATAAACTATCCATCCTCAGGATAAGGCTATCTAGGACTATATTTGTTGGGTGATCTTCATGGTAATCATTGTCCTCGCTAATAATATCAGAAGAAGGTGTGATGAGAAAAAAGCCTAATATTCCAATAATGACTATGATCAATCCAACTATACGATACTTCTCTGAGGCTAATCCTATCCCAAATCCAAGTAGGATAAATCCAATAATAACTCCTGCTATAATCTGCTGTTTAAACTTTCCTGTGTTGAGACGTACAAACTGCGTCTTCCCCCAAAATACTAGTGCGCTAGATATTTGACTTCCTCTTCTTCTTAGTTTTTCTTGTTCATTTTTTAATTCTGCAATCTTTTCAAGCTCCTCTAAATTGTCTGATTCTGCAGGTTTTTGGTTAATTACAAATAAATACTGTTTGACCAAAACCGGAAACATGATCTTGGTATGTTCTTCCAGTAACTCATCTTGAGTCATCGTCATCTTAGCAAAATATTCATTTAATGTTCCATTGAATCCCTGTGTAAGAAATGTATCATTTGCTTTTTTGTATCGTGCAATTAATAAAATTGCAATAATAACAGGCAGTATTAATAAGCGTCCTATCTTAGTTTTAGATACCCTTAACCAAATCAGCGTGAGCGGGATTAATGTCCATAATATCCGAACTAAGGCATGTATAGAATAGAGTTCTACAGGGTTGTCTTGGATTAGATTAGTATCATTAAAGGCACAACGCAACAGCCAAAAATAGGAGGAGAACGTAAGAGAAATCCACTTACCCAAAAAACTAATATCAGGTGGTGGGATACCATAAATCAAGGCAATAACAAAAAACATCAATGAACCAACCATACCCCGTGTTACATAAATGGCACGGTCTACCCCACGTACTTCTAGGTAGTTATTGAACCTAGATAAGGCAAAGAGGATGACTAAAAAAACAATTACCCAGATCAGTAGGTTGGTGGGTTTGGAGAAGATATCTCCAATAAGATCTGACCAGTTATTGCTTTTTTGAAGAAAAAAGAGTTGAAAATTAGCGACTAGGGCCTCCATATAGATAAGAGGATAAAACTACAAGACTTTAAAAAACCTTGTAGTTTTATCCTGTTTTATTATAAATCTAGAAGTAAACGTGTAGG
>JAKVCT010000467.1 GCA_022448995.1 Saprospiraceae bacterium | reverse complement strand
TATTACAGAATTGGTTTGTATAAAGTCGACCTTGTCTAAGTTGATAATATACGAACGATGGGTACGAATAAAGCTCGGTGGTAGAATCTTAGCTAATTTAGTAAGCGATAGTAGGGTAATAACTTTTTGTGCAGGAGTATAGATGCGAACATACTCTCCCATACCTTCTATGTATAGAATATCTGCAAAATTAATCTTAATAATTTTATAGTCTGATTTGACAAAGAAGTACTTTTTACGGGCCCATCCATCTAATAAACTAGGGTCAACGGTTAGGTCTAATACTCTTTTGACCGCAGTGGATAGTCCTTCAAAGTCCAATGGTACTGGCAGAAAATCAACCACCTGTAATTTAAATGCTTCTACAGCTAGATGCTCGTTCCCGCTGTGTACGATGATAAATGGACGTTGTGAGAGTGTATCTAAAAAGGTGTAATGTGTAGCATCTAACGTTTCGACTACTAGAAATAAGATTTCTATATTCTCGAGCGTATTCAGAGCGGCTTCAAGTGTATCAAAGTCTTGGCAAACCTGCACCATATTTAGAGAAGGTAACTTATAAATATGACTTTCTAATAATTGGCTGCTATGTGGTTGATCTTCTAGTAGGATACAATTAATCGCCATGGAGTAGTTGATAGTTGATGGTTCGTAATTTAATAGTTTAGCAGCAATAAGATATAAGTAGGTTTTAGGTAGTTGATAGTCTGTGGATTAGCTGTTAGGTGATCTAAAGTACTTCTAATACTAATCCATAACCAAAATTTGGACTTACTGCTTTGTAATTTATTCATCGTTATTTTTACTAGCGATAGCTATCCCTTCAAAAAACATCTTGATTAAATCTAAAATTTTTTTGAATTACTACACATAGTCTAGCTATGGATTAGCATTACTTGCTTGGGAGCATCTCTTGGTTAATAAAATATAACGGGGGAGGTGAATAGCTAACTTATTTTTGCATTGGCTAAACAACTCGAATACTTAAAAGTAGGAAAAAATAAACTCTTTAGATTGCTTTAATAGATCTTTTGAGCAGATTCCTAATCTATACCTAAAATATACACGAAAGTTTAGGGCAATCAGTGAACTTAAAGTTTGGGCTACTTTAAGTAGACAAAGTAGGACTCAGAAAACTACTTAAGTAATGTGATCATAGTACCCCTACTGTATTTATTGAGCTTTTTTTCAAAAGCTTCGTTAAAAAGCCTCACCGAATCTAAGGATTCGCCTACGTTTTTTGCCTTATTTTTGGAAAAAATCTCTTCTAAATTCATTGTTCGTTTTCTTTTGGCACATTACTTAATTTAATATTAGATATTATGTAACAAGATTAATGAAATAAACGCTTTGTAAGCGGCTACACCTTATTTTGAAAAAGATCAACGAATATAGTAAGATTACTATTTGCTTAGTACTTGATACTCTGTAATATAAGTAAGTGAATGTTTTTATAAAGGGTTTTTGATAGTTTTCAAGGACTCCTGCATTTTGATAGCTAAGGCTATCAGAAGGAGGAAAGGATGGTGAAAACCGCAAAAAGATTCGATTAAAAATATTTAAAAATTAATGTTACAGAGTATTTAAACACGTTCTAAGGATTTACTACACCTTGTCTCATCACCAATATTAATTCTGTGAGCAACTTAATGAAAAATATAGAGCATTTGCTGAGACAAATTAACCATTGACTGAATAGGACTTGTGGAATGCTTATTATGGTCTTATCTTAGTAGTAAATTAAGTGTTTTATAAACAAACAAAGCTCCGTTCTTAATCGAAAATCCTAAATACTACTATGAGATTAAAAAAGAGTATAGCAATCAGTGAAAATGGCTTTGTGTTCAATGCTGCAAAAGGAGAGTCCTTTTCTACGAATCCAATTGGTTTACTCATTCTGGAACTTATCAAATCAGGAAAAGACTTAAAACGGGTTCAACAGGAGATTACTGATAGATATGCAATTGATGCTAGTACTGCTGAACGAGATATATTAGATTTTATAAAGGTATTGAAACAGTATAGTCTCTTAGATTAGCAACTCGTTCTTAAACAACTTCTTCGTTTAAAGTTATCTTTATGACCAATGTGAAACATCTTTGTTTGCTATTCAGCATCTTTTTCTCAGTAATCGCCTGGGCTATCTGCTCCAAAAAGAGGTTTAGCCAACAAGAAACTACGCCCAATTTCAAAGATATAGATTTAGAGATATCCTCACATCAGAGTGGACGACCAAAAAAAGAGGTATGAAAAAAAAGCAATTAAATATAGCCGTCACAGGACTGAACGCAGTTGATAGTCCAGGTTCTGGTATTTCCGTGATAAGGGGGCTAAAAGAAAGTGAGTATTTTGATGCACGAATTATTGGCTTATCGTATGAAAACCTAGAGCCTGGTATTTACATGCGTGATTTAGTAGATAAGGTATATCAGATTCCTTACCCATCAGTAGGGCGTGAAACGTTGTTAAGCCGGTTAGAGTATATCCACAACAGGGAGCAGATTGATGTAGTGATCCCAAATTTTGATGCAGAGTTGTATAGTTTTATCAAATTAGCACCGATACTAAAGAGAATGGGGATGAATACTCTGCTTCCTACCTTAGAGCAGTTTGATGCACGCCTGAAAGGTAAGCTAAACGAGTATGGGGAAAAATATGGTATCTTAGTGCCAACAAGTGCTGTAGTGTTCAATGTAGAAGAACTGGCACAAACGCTGAGAACCTTTGAATACCCTGTGATGATAAAAGGTAAGTTCTACGAAGCGTATAAAGCCTATTCTTATGAACAAGCACAGGCTTATTTCTATAAGATAAGTGC
>JAKVCT010000466.1 GCA_022448995.1 Saprospiraceae bacterium | reverse complement strand
AATTACAAGATTTATTGATTGCCACGGATGGGCTAGAAGATCTACACGAATACAATTCCCAGACTTACAAAGGGTTAGAAATTAAGTCCTTAGCTTGTATGACTCAAACAAGTGATTTATATAAAAATCCAGTAGCCTTATATAAATATTTAGCAGCAAGACAAGAATTATTATTAGATGATACTACTCTAATCATGTTTCGCACGAATTGGTAGTGTGGTACTTTAGTGCCACATTCAAAAGAAATCAATCTGCACGCTATCATCAATATCTAATCCAAACAAGGTAGAAGCCTTTCCCATATTCACTGCAATTTCTAAATAATTAGCTGAATTGAATAAACATAATACTTCTCCTACAGGAACATCAGAATACTGTTCATGGATAATGGTAATTGGATCAAAACGTTTGAAGTAAATCTCAAAATTACGTCCCTTACAACCTCGGAAAAATAGCTCTCTATCTATATTTAGAATTACATTACCATAATTATCGACATGTATAACGGATCCTCTTATTTGATCTCTACTTAGAATAGGGCGCAAAGAAAAACGTTGAAGAATTTGTCGAACAGGTGTGCCTATTTCTGCAAAAGGTTGTTTTTGGAAAATATGATTTACAGCATAAGCAAAATAATCATTCACATCTAAAGCGTGAATTTGTTGGGCTTTGGGTAATCGGTATATCTTTTCAGGTAGTTGTTCAAACAGTAGAGAGAAAATTCCGTTATCAGGGCCTACAAAATAGTGCCCCTCGTGTTCTATTGCCAAAAAATGACGTTCGGGAGCATATACATTATTTACACTCACCAAATGAATACTCCCTTTGGGAAAACTTTTATAAGAATTCCGAACAACAAAGGCTGCTTGGACTATATTATAGTTCTCGATCTGATGAGTGATATCAGCAAAAACTGTAGCTGTACCTTGTGAGAGAATCTTCCCTTTCAGCACACCTACATAGTAGTCCTTCCATCCAAAATCTGTGGTGAGTGTTACTATATTCATTCCCCAATGTATGGTTTTACTTTCTGCAGATTCTACTTAGTACTCTATAATCTTTAAATATATTTATTATGGAGCCTGTAATTGTTAAGAAAAAATAACTTAAATGCAGAATATCACCGGCTAAATTAATAAAACCCTTTTAGTTTTGGCAATAGTTTATTAATTTCGTTAGATTTTCTATTTAGAATTCCTTAACAATAATTTATAGTTTTAACACGTTTTGCAAAGGATGTGTATATAGTTTTGTATATTTAACGAGTCATTTTGTTTTAAGGGTTGAGAATCATTATTGAGGTCTAATCCACTGATTATTAGGTTTTAGTTTAAAAAAATGTTGCTTTTTATCTCTCTAGAAAGAAAATTTCCTATTAAAATTAGCAACTAATATTCCATATTAAATAATTAGCATTATACTCCCATAAATCCTGATCAACCCATGAATTCTATCTAGATGGATGTATTATTTTTCTAAAAAAAGAAGAGAAAAAATAGTATATTTCCACAATTTTGTAAGAAATCTGAAAGAGTACATATAGATATTTAAATCTATTTAGGTAATAAATATGATTGTAATTACCATATGTGTTTAATCTAATATTTGTGTTATTCTAATTTAATTATATCAGCATGAAATCTACTTTACCAACCATGTTGGGGAAATCCATATTTGTGTTTCTCCTTGGGTATTTGGGTATTATCAATTCTGTGTCAGCAACCCATTCCATGGGTTTTGATATAACATATACCTGTGTAGGCCCCAATCAGTACGAAGTTACCCTCAAAGCTTACCGAGATTGTAATGGAGTTTCACTGGCCACTTCTTTTCCACTTTCCTACAGTTCTGCTTCTTGTGGAATCTCGGCTAGTATTACACTTAACAGAACTTCAGTGGAAGATATCACCCCCTTATGTCCTTCCTTAACTAGTTTGTGTTCAGGAGGTAGTGGTTCTTTAGGTGTGGAATCACATACTTATGTAGGAACACTAAATTTACCATCAGGTTGTGATGATTGGGTACTTTCTACATCTACTTGTTGTAGAAACAATGCAATCACAAACTTAAGTAGTCCTGGTAGTAATGCCATATACATCGATGCTGAATTAGATAACACAGTGTCACCATGTAACAATTCACCAGTTTTTGCCTCTGACCCTACACCTTATACTTGTGTAGGTCAAAATGTAGTTTACCAACAGTTGGCTTATGATGCTGACGGAGATTCTTTAGTCTACTCACTAACTAATTGCTTGACTGCTGCAGGTACTTCTGTAACTTATGGTGGTGGATTTAATGCAACTAGTCCGTTATCTGCTCCCGTAAGTCTTAATGCACAGACAGGGCAGATGACATTTACGCCTACTGTAGCTGAAGTAGCAGTGATTTGTGTAGTTGTCGAGGAATATCGAAATGGAGTTAAGATAGGTGAAATTACTCGTGATCTTCAGTTTGTTATTCAGAATTGTTCAAACAATTTACCTTCTGTTTCTGGAATTAATGGGGGAACCATCTCCTTTGATACAACCATTTGTGTTGGGCAGTCACTTTGTTTTGATGTTGTGGGAACAGATACAGATGGAGGTGATAATATTACGATGACATTTAGTGGAAGTATTCCTGGTTCTACTTTTACACAAACAGGATCAGGTAATAGCGTAACAGGTACATTCTGCTGGATTCCAACAGCTTCGGATGTGGGGGCTAATACTTTTGCTGTCCTTTTGGAAGATGATGCTTGTCCTGTATCAGGAAGTAACTCGCAGGCTTTTGTTATCAATGTTGATCCGAATCCCAATCCTCCGGTTAATGCAGGAACTGAC
>JAKVCT010000465.1 GCA_022448995.1 Saprospiraceae bacterium | reverse complement strand
CGCATGGTGGAGGTTTTGGCTTTCTACTCTTGACGAGCATGGATCCACGCCACGGAATCCGCAGGGCATGATGATTTCGGCCATCTTCGGCCGGCAGCAACACGCAATTTTTATAGGAGCAGACACTAACGCACAAATAGGCAAAGATAACACAAACTATAAAGACAGCGTTGGGAATTTTGGAAAGGGAACACTAAACTCAAACGGGGTAAGACTAGGAGACTTTTTAACAAGAAACAAATTAATAGCAACAAACACATTCTTTGAACACAAAATAAAGCACAGAGTCACATGGATACATCCTAATACAAACCCAAAACACAACCACAAAAAAACAGGTAAACCACGTAGAAACCCATACAGAAATCAGATAGACTACATCATAACAACATCAAACCTTAGAAGGGAAATAACAGACTCAAGATCATATCACGGAACTACACTAGACACAGACCACAAAATAGTAATATGTGATAACAACATCAAATGGCATAGAGTATTCAAAACAAACAAAAACAAACAAAAAATAATCAACGCAGACAATCTCAAAAACCCCTCAATAGCACAAGCATATAAAGAAAAACTAGACAAAAATATATCAGAAGCAGGGGAGGTCAACTGGGAAACAATAGTCAAAGAATACACTCTAGTGGGAGAAGAAATACTAGGAGTAGTAAAGAATAATAAAGAAACAACAACAAACAATAAAATAAAAGAACTATCAGAACTCCAATTCAAACTTAGGAAAGAAAAGGAATCATGTAAAGACCCAAACATCGCTAAAGAAAAACAAAAACAAAGAAATAGAGTAAAAAAGGAAATAAAAAAACTACTTAAAATAGACAAAGAAAATAGGGAAATAGAAAGATTAGAAGACGTAGAAAAATTCAAAGATGACTCTAGGGCATGCTTTGCTGCGACCAGGATAGTTAGTCAAAAAGAGGAAAATAACAATATTGTAGTAGAAGACTCAGAGGGAATAATACACAATCCAACAAAAAAGGTAGAAGAAATAACAAAATACTTCAAAAACATATTTAAACAAGACAACACTAAACCCATACCAGAAATAAAACCTCAACCCCTAAAAAATCCAATAACAACAGAAGAAGTTAAAAAAGCAGTGAAAAAACTAAAAAACAATAAAAGCCCTGGGTGTGACAACATTAAATCAGAATTCTTAAAACACAGCCCAGATGTAATCCATACTCACATAGCAAACATCCTAAACAAAGCAGCAACAACAGGAGAAGCCCCAATAGAAATAAAATTAGGAATTTTAAAACCATTACCCAAACCAAATAAACCTAAAGGACCTGTTAAAAATTTAAGACCAATAATACTTTTATCAATCCTAAGGAAAATATTAGCAATAATTGTAGTAGATAGAACTTTTGAAAGAATAAGAAGTGAAATAGCAATATCCCAAGCAGCCTATAGTCCTGGTCGTAGCACAACAGAACTAGTATTTTCTTTTAAAGTCTTAACAGAAAAAGCAATATGTTCAGAAAATTTCCCAGTTCATCTGTTAATGTTAGATATGTCAAGAGCATTCGACACCATAGAGAGAGGCACACTTTTAACAGACTTAAGTGAAATACTTGAGCCAGATGAACTGCATCTAGTTAGTCTTCTACTAATAGATGTACAACTTCAAGTAAAACTCAAAAACATCACAGGAGAAACATTCACACCAGATATAGGATCGCCTCAGGGGGACTGTGCCAGCCCCATTTGGTTCATCTTCTACCTCCACAAAGCCTTAAGTGCCTTAGATAGCAACCTAGAAAACCCCAGAGACAAACTTCTGGATGTCAAACACGACCACCCATATGGCCGCGCCATTGGTGGAAAAGTAGCAATACCAAAGGGTCAAAAGAAGTTCTGCATAGCTCAACAATACGCAGATGATATTAGTTGGGCAACCTCAGAGGAGCACATAAAAAACAGTATAAAAAACATAGTACCAGGGGAACTCAGAAATAGAAATCTATTAGTTAATGAGGACAAGACAGAAGAATACATAGTGACTAGAGAGGGAAACACAGAATGGAGAAAATGTAGGTTTCTAGGGTCCCTGCTAGGAAATCAGGAGGACATAAATAGAAGAAAACAACTGGCTAGTGCAGCATTTTATAAAAACAAAAAAACACTAACATCAAAAAGAATATCCCTAAAAGTCAGGATACGCATCTTCAATGCGTTAGTAAAGCCTATCTTTTTGTACAACGCAGAGCTATGGGCCCTAAAGAGTACAGACATTAGAAAGATAGATACTTTCCAACGTGGTTTCCTCCGACAAATTGTGAGAAACAAACGAATCACTAACGCTCGTCTGTATGAGCTTTGTGATCTAGTGCCCTGGTCAGAAGATACCAAAAAACGTCGACTGACCTGGTTTGGACACCTACAAAGACTCCCAGCAGACACACCTGCCAGAAAGGCATTTCACGAAATAGCCATAAAACAAGAGACTAAGGTACGTGGTGGACAGCGCACCCATTGGCTAAACACCATAAAAAGAGACTTCAAGGACATCGGCAAGACAGTGTCGAAAGCAATAAAAATAACCGAAGATAGAGAGAAATACGCACTCTTGGTGGAGAGCGCAATGGCAAAGTCACAAAACCGAATCGCCTAACTGAAAAAGGCGAAGGAAAAATAGGCCGAGCCGGCAGCAAAGATCGCATTTCACAGCAGTGCATTGTGGGAGCTGCAAAGCGTCTAGACGACGACGACGAAAAATGATTCTTTTAAAAAATTGCAAATTAGCATTAGTGTTAGGGTTACCGGTATGGTAAGAGGTAGGGGTAGGGTTAGGGGAAGGGTTAGGGGTA
>JAKVCT010000464.1 GCA_022448995.1 Saprospiraceae bacterium | reverse complement strand
ATGCACATCCATACATTGCACAGCGATTGAAGGAGCAAGCAGATACGCTAGAGCATGTGATTTTTGCAAACTTTACGCATAAACCTGCAATTGAATTAGCAGAGCGCCTTTTGGCTAAATTGCCAGAGAATCAAAGCAAGTTTTTCTTTTCAGATAATGGTTCTACTGCTATCGAAATAGGTTTGAAAATGTGTTTCCAATATTGGCACAATATCGGGCAGACACGTACCAAAATCATAGCACTAGAAGGGGCTTATCATGGTGACACCTTTGGAGCGATGTCTGTCGGTGGGCGTTCAGCTTTCTCCAAACCATTCTTACCCTTTTTATTTGATGTAGAATTTATTAAGTTACCTACAGAAGAAAATAAAGAGGAGAGTTTAGCACAATTGAAAGCAATTCTAGCTAAGGAACCTGTAGCTGGATTTATTTTTGAACCTTTGGTGCAGGGAGCTGCAGGAATGCGTATGTACAGTGCAGCGGTTTTGGAAGAAATGGTGGCATTGTGCAAGGCAGAAGATGTAATTTGTATTGCAGATGAGGTAATGATCGGTTTTGGAAGAACTGGTAATTTCTTTGCTACAGATGCTTTGACCACCAAACCTGATATCCACTGTATGTCCAAGGGGTTAACTGGTGGAACAATGGCACTTGGTGGGACGACTTGTACAGAAGAAATCTTCCAAGCTTTTTGGTCAGATGACATGCTCAAAGCATTTTTTCATGGACATTCTTGTACAGGAAATCCACTGGCTTGTGCTGTAGCTTTAGCTAGCTTAGATCTGATGGAAAGAGAAGAAACTTGGACAAATATTCGTAGAATTATTGAACGTCATGAGCTGTTTCAGGATCGAATTTGTAACTATGATATTGTAACGAATATACGTCAAACAGGGGTGGTGATCGCTTTTGAAATTGTAACAACTGAAGGAAATTCTTATTTTAATAGTTTAAGAGATACTATTTGGAATTTCTTTTTAGAACGTGGGTTGTTGTTGCGTCCTTTGGGCAATACAGTTTATATTTTACCACCTTATTGTATTACAGAAGAGGAACTTACGAAGGTTTATGAGGCAATCATAGAATTATTAGATATGTTGAGTAACTAAAATGGATAGCGTTCAGTCTAGAGGTATCTAGCAATCGTAAACGCTATTCTAATGATTAAAAATTAGGAGATATGATCAACTTAGAACAGCTACGGAAGATCTATAAATTCGGTAGAGATATTGGAGTAAAAGATGCATATACTTTGATTGCTTCAGCAAAAAGTGTTTCTTTCAAGAAACGAGATATGCTTATTGAAGAAGGAAGCCAAAAGAATCAGATCTTTTATATCCGAAAGGGTCTAGTTCGGCAATTTTGTATCAATGATAAAGGTGAGGAAGTTACTTTTGCCTTGATTCCTGAGTATCATATGGTTGTTAATGCAGATGTTCTATTATTTGAACAACCTTCTCGTTTTTATTATGAGGCATTAGAACCTACTAAGGTATTTACTATGGAAAATGAAAAGTTGCAGTCGATCATATCTGCTAATCCTCGATTGGAAGCAAATCGAAAATTTGCTTTGCGCAAAATCCTAAAAGATGCAATGTATAGGGTAGAGTCTTTGGTGCTTTTATCTCCAGAAGAGCGTTACAAACAATACCTAATTGATCATCCTGATATGGTCAATCGTGTCCCTGATAAGTATATTGCTAATGTTTTGGGGATTACACCTGTTTCTTTAAGTAGAATCAGAAAAAGAATTAAAAATCATCACAAATCTTAGTTTTATTATCTTTTGTTAATTTTTGGCTCTATCAACTGTCCTATCTTTGTCTTAGAAACTACTTAAAATTTTAGTTCGTTGTTTTTCAATTAAGTATCTCGCTTTGAATACCTAAACTGTGTTTGTCTGAAGAATAATGAACCACTATTATCTCAAGTTAGACTTTAGTCCGTGAAGTTTCAAGGACTATTGATTAAATCAAACCTAAGACAAATGACAAATTCAAATTTTTTAAAGATCTTATTCACTGCTTTAGTATTTGCTACATTACTGACTTCTTGTAAAGATGATGATACTCTCAATGGAATAACAGAAGAAGAAGCTGTTGAAATTGTAGGCAGTTCTATGGAATCTAGTACGGGGGGAATGGTTGAATCTATTGAGGATTATTCAGAAGAATTAGTAAACGATATTGCTCAGAACGGCATTTGTAACCAAACTTATCAAGACACAATTCCTTTTACGTACAATGGTGTGCGTGTCCAAGCCAATTATACCTTTACTTGGCTGTATACGATAGTTTGCAATAATCTAAGTATACCTACAAACGTAAGTTTTGATGCTACTTCGTCAGGAACTTATACGAGTAATAGAATCAACTCTAATGATAATTCTTCTTTAGCTATGGATGTTTCTGGTTTGGAACTGTTAACTCCTGAGTTAAATTTTGCAGGAACTTACAACAGAAGAGGTTCTCAGGATATAACCTTTAATTCAAATAATCGCTCAATCGAAAGTGATTTCAATATCACATTAACAGATGTAAAAGTGAATAAAACAACTTTCAAGATTACCTCAGGATCAGGTTCCTTTACTTTGTCAGGAACCTCAGGATCAGGAGCGTTTAATCATGCTGGAACGATTATTTTTAATGGGAATTCAAGTGCAACTTTAACCATTAATGGAAACAATTATACGATTTCACTCTAATCTTTATTCTCAAACTATATTCTGATTAGTTAGAAACTAAGTAGGTGGACGTAATTAATTTGATAATAATTCACAAGATTTTTTGATGCTGAACGAGGCGAAAAACGTAGGGATAGCACCGCTATCACGAGGCTTTTTA
>JAKVCT010000463.1 GCA_022448995.1 Saprospiraceae bacterium | reverse complement strand
TCACGAGGCTTTTTAACGAAGTGCAGCGCAAAAAGGCTGATTGAATTAAATACAAATTAATTGTGGCTATCTACTTAGATAGTAGATTGGAGTATAATTACTTGGAAGTTAGAGTAAAGTTTCTTTTGGATTTCGTAGCAGTACTACGAGAAGATGAGAAGAGCTATAATTATTGGCTTTCAATGGATGATACAACGACTAATTAGATATTTTCAAACAATTTCTATACGTAGATAACAATAATACAAATGCCTAGATTACAATTAGGAAGTGGGATCATACTCATACTTTTAAGTTGCCTGATGTGCCAATCAGATACCATAGATATTGATCAAATCTTAGCCAGTCATAATAAAATGCTTATGGATCACCTAACAGAGGTACATGCAGAAGAAATCAAAGCCAAAGAGTGGGTTGATGCACAGTTCAATAATATGGACGATGAGGAACGCCTAGGGCAGCTATTCATGTATGCAGCTTATCCCAAAAATGGTAGTGCCGATGAACCACGTGTAATCAAGGCTATCCAAGATTATAAATTGGGTGGTTTAATCTTTTTTAAAGGAAAACCAACTCAAATTGCTCGCCTATCTAATCTCTATCAGTCCAAATCTAAGGTACCAATGATGGTGGCAATGGATGCAGAATGGGGAATTAGTATGCGTGTGGATAGTGTGGTGAAATATCCTAGACAATTGCTACTCGGTGCCATCCAAAATAATGAGTTATTGTACCAAATGGGTAAGGAAGTGGCCGCTCAGTGCCGCAGAATTGGAGTACATATCAACTTTGCGCCAGTGGTGGATGTGAATAATAATCCTGCAAACCCTGTTATTGGTGATCGCTCCTTTGGTGAAAGCCGCGAAAACGTAACGGCAAAGGCATTTCAATACATGAAAGGGATGCAAGATCATGGTGTTATGGCTTGCGCCAAACATTTTCCAGGACATGGTGATACCGATGTAGATTCGCACTACGATTTACCGATTATCAACCACTCTATGCAGCGTTTGGACAGTATTGAACTCTATCCATTCAAGAATTTGATCCAACATGGTATACAAAGTATCATGATTGCACACTTACACATCCCTGCTATTGATACTACAGCAAATTTACCCATCACTTTATCTAAAAATGGTATCCAACATTTACTAAAAGACTCTTTGCAATACAAAGGTTTAGTGTTTACGGATGCAATGAGCATGAAAGGGGTAACTAAATACTGGGAAGCTGGCAAGGCGGATGCTAAATCACTAGTGGCGGGTACGGATGTTCTATTGATGACACCTGATATTCCAGGTGCAATCAAAGAAATTAAGCTATCTATCGAGCGTGGCGAGATCAGTTGGGAAGAGATTTACAGACGTTGTAAGAAGATTTTGCGTGCAAAATATGATTTGGGACTGAATAATTATCAAGATGTCTCGATTGAAAATGTTGTTGAGGATCTAAATCCATACAGTAGTCAAACTTTGCACCGTGATTTGGTAGCCAATGCAGTAACTTTGGTTAAAAATACAGATAATTACTTACCAATTGAGAATGTACGCAAGAATAAAATTGCAACATTAGCTATTGGCAATGGTCGCAAGACTAGTTTTCAATCTGAATTAGATCTGTATGGTATCAAAAAGCACTATTATGCAGGTGCAAGCATCTCAGGAAGCAACCGAAAACGCATGATGACCAACCTCCAACGCCAAGAAGCAGTGATTGTCACCCTAGATCGCGTTGGTCGCCTACCTAAAAATGATTTTAACCTGTCTGAAAGTGCGCGTTCCTTCATCAATGAGTTGGCTACACAGACCAAAGTAATCTTAGTCGTCTTTGGATCGCCTTATTCATTGAAATATTTTGAAAAAGTGCCTATTATTATCTGTTCTTATAATAATAGAGACATGACTAAGGAGTTAACCGCTCAGGCAATCATGGGTGGCATCCCAATATCAGGACGGTTGCCTGTGAGTGCTTCGCCTAATTTGGTCTTTGGTATGGGAGAAGATACCAAGTCAAGCCGTTTGCCTTATGCAATCAAACCTGAACATGTAGACATGAACAGCAAGTTGTTAAAATCTATTGACAAGATTGCCAATGAGGCTATTCAAATCAGAGCTACACCCGGTTGCCAAATTATGGCAGTAAAAGATGGACAAATTGCATTCCACAAGGCTTATGGTTATCACACCTATTCTCGTAGAAGAAAAGTTAAGTTGGATGATGTATATGATGTTGCTTCAGTGACTAAGATTGCAGCAGCAACCATCTCTATCATGAAATTACATGAAGATGGAAAACTAGACATCACCAAACCACTAAGTGACTATATTCCGGAACTAAAAGGTACTAACAAGGAAGGTTTGAGTATACAGTCTATTATGGCACACCAAGCAGGTCTGAAACCTTGGATTCCATTCTACACTAAAACCTTAGATGATAATAAACGACCGATGCCTCGTTATTACCAGCCTAGCAAAAAAGGGAATTATACGGTTCGGATTAAGGACAAAATGTATTTTGATGAAAAATCAGTGGATAGTATTGTCTGGCAGCGTATTTATGACGTCAATCAGTTGGGAAGTAAGAGTTATAAATATAGTGATTTAGGATTCTACCTATTTAGTAAGTTGATTAAAAATGTAAGTGGACAAACGCTAGATCAGTATGCACATGATAATTTTTATCAGCCAATGGGCTTGGAATATATTACTTATAATCCATTGAATAAGAAGATTCCACGTTCTAAAATTATACCTACTGAAGAGGATGATTATTTCCGTTATGGAAAGGTGCATGGCGATGTGCATGATATGGGTGCGGCTATGATTGATGGTGTTTCTGGACATGCAGGCTT
>JAKVCT010000462.1 GCA_022448995.1 Saprospiraceae bacterium | reverse complement strand
AACATGACTAATGTAGAGCATATAGAAATCATCGATGGTGCTATGTCAGCCCAATATGGAAGTAATGCCTCAGGTGGCGTAATTAATATTATAACCCGTAAATCACAAATTGAAAAATTTAAATTTCAATCACAAAACCAAATAGAATCTATTGGAATAACCAATAATGCAGCCACCTTTAGTACTCGATTAGGTAAATTTTATGCATCCCTTGGCATCTATCGTAATCATTTCCAATTCGCCCCCGTCGATAGTTTACGTTTGATAGAAGAGGTAATTCTGGATGATGGAAGCACGGTTGAAGTCAAAAAAACACCTTGGAATCCAAAATTACAAAAGGGTATCGAATCTACCCTTCGTTACAAATTCTCTGACTCCATAGACGTCCACTATCAGTTTAGAATTTTTGATGAGGACCTCACCCTTTATGACAAGGTCAATCGCCCCGTATTTAAGCCCTATTCCTTCGATGAAGCTTACAATACGAGTAGGCAGGACCACAATCTCCAATTCAAAGCCTATTTGTCTGATAAATTTTATCTGAATACCAATACGGGATACAATCAATTTGTACGAACTAAGACCACAGAAAGAATCGATTTTGAAAACGATTCAACTTCCCTAGTCCCAGGAGGACAAGATACAACTACCTTTTCGTCTGTTTTGCAAAGAACCAGTTTGAGTAGTATCTTTTCTGGGGCTTGGAATGGGCAAATTGGTTTTGAATACCTTCATGAGCAAGGGTCTGGAAAAAGGATCGTCGATAGTACTTCTAACCCCATAAATTCTACTTATATAGATAATATTGCAGGCTGGCTAAGCCTTAGATATCAACAGCCAAGATTGACCTTACAAGGAAATCTAAGAATGGGATATAATAGTATTTACAACTATCCACTCATTCCCTCTTTTCACGTTCAATGGACACCCCTTGAAAAGTTGAAAATTCAAGCAAGCTATGCCAACGGATTTAGATCCCCCTCCTTAAAGGAGCTCTATTTCAACTTCATAGATATCAATCACTTTATTATTGGGAATAATGGTCTCATTCCTGAGAATTCTAAAAATGCCACGATTGATATCACCTTTAACAATTCGTCTAAAACGAATTCGCTAGAGCTTGGAGCCAAGCTTTTCTATAACTACATCACGGATAAAATTATACTGGCTGAATTTGAAAGTGCAAAGTATCAGTATCAAAACCTTGATCGATATGAAACACACGGGTTTAATCTTACAGCCAACTGGACTTATCAGGATTGGCTACGGATAAAATCAGGCTTTGGCTATACAAACTTGTATAACTTCTGGTCTGAAGAATATAATACACCTCGTTTTACAGCCATGCCAGAAATGCAAAATCAGATATCTCTATCCTGGAATAAATTAGATATGCAATTGATTCTATCCCATAGATTCTGGGGAAAGCAAATCCGTTTTTATCAGGACGCTGATAATAATATAGAGCAAGGTTTTATAGGATCTTATAACCTTGTCAACGCTACATTGAGTAAGTTCTTTTGGGAAAAAAGAATTTTCCTGGCTGTGGGTAGTAAAAATCTATTCGATGTGCAGACCATTCCTTTTGTGGGGGTACCCGACAGTGCACACGGCTCAAATACAGGGTCACAGCTATTGAGCTGGGGAAGAACTTTCTTTGTCAAATTAGACTTTAACTTTTAAGTAAAAGGGAGGAAGTTTCCCTCCCTTTTACCATCCTTAGTTGTATTCTTTAAATAAATATATATAGGTCTCCCTTCCAAACCCTTGTTTTTTTATAAACAGAAACCTAATTTTGTCTTCGTATTCATCAAGAATACTTTTTAAGACGCACTCACCTATACATCCTTTCTACACCACTATCAAGTTACAAGACAAGTTACCAACACCTCAAAAGTTGATCAATCCCACAATTGATTAGTAAAACCTATTTGTTATGATTACTTTAAGTATCCTCTTAATTCTAAGCTCCTACCTAAAAAAAAGAGGAGTCCAACTAAAATTTTTTAAATCCGGCAATCGGACTTTCTAAAATGACTAATCTTTCTTACATTTGTATTGGTCGTATATTTACGCCCTATTATAAACACCTATAACTAACAGATGCTTAAGCATCAAAACCACATAACATCCCGCTTTCTTTTTACTCTTAAGTTCAAATCTCTTTTCGGAACACCCTAATAACAGAACGACACCTCCTATTTTAAATAGATTTCACCTATTATTTTCCTTCCATTTAGTGCCTAAAATTTAGGTCTACCCATATCTAGGTATTTGACTTTCAACAACTTGAATCCGACAATTTCCCGTTTCAATTCCCTTGCATACTAGTTCTCCTAGTCTTAATTTGTCAATAACAAAAACTAAACAAACAAATAAACTATGAAAACTAAACACTACATCTACTTGATGGGTATACTTCTGTGCACCTCATACTTACTTCACTCCCAAAATATCGTGGTCAATAATAGTACAGTCAACACCTACAACAATATGTGGAATAATGGGGCTGACTATTGCTATGACCAAATCATATTTGCATCTAGTCACGTAAATATTAATGGAACGACTACCGTTCATGCTGATCATATGATATTTAGCGGAGGTTGTGCACACGTATCTAATCAAGCCTCTTTATTATATGATACAAAGTCTGGATCAAATTGTGGAAATGCAAATGGATATTTTGGCCCCGGAGACTGTCAGCTTGCTCCTCTACCCATCGAAGACATCACCAATCTGAACGTTTTAAAAACACAAACTTACTCTGTAATTTCATTTACAACGATTGGAGTTACAGATGATGTGGATTACTATACTGTTCATTTTGAAAAAGAAATGGACTATAAAGTAGATTTCA
>JAKVCT010000461.1 GCA_022448995.1 Saprospiraceae bacterium | reverse complement strand
TAGGTGTTGCTGGGGATGTAGAAGTAATAACAGCAGGTGGAGATCTTATTACATTTAAAGGGGTTTTAGCAGGAACTTTTTTACCTGTACAAGTGGAAAGGGTTGGGGTTGCAAGTACAACAGCAACCGATATAATAGGTCTTTGGTAAAATGTGTATAGCTATCGGATCCATTATCACCTCGTCATCCCAAGTTAATACTAGTGTTTCTTCTAGTCAGGAAAATTCTATTAATGAACCAAATGAGAAATAAAATATCATTATATATTAGACAATGGAAGAGAAGATAGACAAATTAATAGAGGGTCAAATAAAAATACAAACCAAGCTTGAATCTATAGAAGATACAACTCAAGATCAAGAAAAAAGAATTAGATCACTTGAAACAAAATTTTGGACTGCATTAGGAACTTTTTTTGTCGGAATAGGAACTTTTATTGAAGGATTATTTTTAGGAAAATAATTAGTGCAAAAAAATAATTATATTTGCATAAGCAATAAGTAAAACAAAAATATTATGCCAACACCACCAAATAACGAACAGTTTGTAGGAATTTCAGCAGCACAAGATTTAAATGAAAAAGCTTCAAGGCTTACAAATGATAAAAGACAAATATATACTTATTCAGATCTTTTGTCTGGATCAACAGGAGCAACAACTCTAGAAACAGGAACTTCCCTACAGTCAGCTGGCATCCAAAAACTAGCTGGTGTTTATACTGTTGGAGGAGTTCAGTATGATTCCTATAATTTAAAATGCTGGGCACCACTACGTCCAGAAAATACAGCACACGTTATCCCAATAGGTTCCATTGAAGTGGGTGCTGGAAATATATTCTTTATTAACAATAGATCTAATGTAGAAGCTGTTGATTTCAATGGTTTTGGTGGATACACTAATAGTCCAATAAACGTAGGGGCAATGGTAGACGATCTAAGTGATGTTGCTAGACCAATAAGCAGTGCTGGATTATTTTACATAAATCAAGAAAACATTCCAACGTTTCCAGTTACGTTTAACGCTATGTATATAGTGGCAGCTGACACACTTCCTTTTGAATGTGATGCGTATGTAGATGTGGATTTTATTTGCCAACAAGGAACTAGTGTAGAATTTACAATACTTTAAAAAAAGAAATTATGCCAGAAACAGTATTACAAGTAACAGACGAAGCAGGAACACTATTAACCCCACTACAAGCTACATTTGAAGTGGACTATCAATTTGTGGGAGACGCTGAACCTACTATGGTTTTAGAAGGAGACGTACAACGAGGATTAATACAAGCTGACTTTCCAGAGCCTGTGAGAGAATTGCAGTTTTCAGAAGTTAAAGTTAGAACTGACAGCATTCCAGGTGGGTGGGACGCATACGCTGGAAAAACCATGGTGTTTGAAGGTAGACTTCCATCAGCATCAAAAGGAGATAGTATTAAACTTCCATTCAAAGGGGTGATACCAACCACTACAGAAGAGAAGCGAGTAGCTGTTCAATCAAGAAGAGTTGAAATACTTAATTCATTGCTTCAAAGATATCCTAACAACGCACAACAAACAGTTCCTAATTTACCAGGTGATATAGATCAAGCTTTACCAGGTAATTTAGGTGAAGATGTTCCCCTACCATAAAATGGGAGATCTAACTAAAAACTTTAGCAAATCAGAGTTTGATTGCAACTGTGGATGTGAGATGCCAGAAGATATACTAGATAATGTAGAGGTTCACGCCCAAAATCTACAAACCATTAGAGATTTCTTAAATGAACCAATTAAAATAAACTCAGCATACAGGTGTCCTAGTTATAATTCTAAAATAGGTGGAGCTTCAAAATCTGAGCATAAAAATGGGAACGCAAGTGACCTATCAGTAAACAGTCGCAGTCCTGGTGAATTGGCGGATATTATAGAAGGATTAATTAGAATAGGAGCTATCGAACAAGGTGGTCTAGGAAGATATAACACATTTACTCATTATGATCGAAGAGGAAGAAAAGCTAGATGGGATAATACTTAAAATAAAAAATGAAGAATAGGTTAATATCAAATTATATAACTACTTTATTAGGATTACTAATAATTATTTTTTGTGGAGTTATGATATATATGGAAAAAGCTACTACAACTGATATGTCTGGTTGGTTAGCAACTGGGTTACTTTTCTTACGTTCAAAAGATTCTTTAATTGCGTTACCTAGCTCTTAAAATAATTTTTATATTTGCAGCCGTTTTAGTAGGATGTACTCCACAAAAAAGGCTTCATAGGTTAATTAAAAAACACCCAAACCTATTACAAATGGATACTATTATAGTTATAGATACCGTAGTTGTTCCTGAGTACACCCATGATACTACAACATTGATAGAATATCATGACAGTGTAACAGTAATTAACAATGAGCGAATTAAAATCAAATATTTCTACGACACGCTTCGAGAAACAATCCATCATGAGTACACATGTTATGGCGACACGGTTTTTTCGGAGAAAATTATACCGTATGAGAAGGTCGTTATACAGGAGCTTACTTGGTGGCAGAAGTACGGAAGTACGGTAATGATAGGAGGGTTCCTATTATTGTTTTTATTAACATTAAAGAAGTTTAGTAAATTGTTACTATAATTTATTAACTTTGTAAAAAACTAATCACAATGGCAAAGATAAGTACATACCCTACAGCAACTCCAGCGTTAAGTGATAGAGTTATCGGAACAGATGATGGCCAATTTGATGCAACTAAAAATTTTACATTTGAGGGGGTTAGAGATTTCATAAGTGCTCAACATGCAGATCCTGCCAATGTCCCTTTAGCTACTAATTCAGCAGGGGTAGCAGGACAAATAGCAGTAGATGCAAATTACTTATATGTATGTGTTTCC
>JAKVCT010000460.1 GCA_022448995.1 Saprospiraceae bacterium | reverse complement strand
ATCCCTACGTTTTTCGCCTCAACCAGCATCAAAAATTCTTGTGAATTATTCTACAATTAATTATGTCCACCTACTTAATTCCGTGCCTTTACAATAGGAATCATTAGATTTCAGATTATTTCTGCTCATACCGCAGAAAAACGGGAACAATATATTGTTCCGAAGTGATGGCAGAGACCTTGGGCGAGCTATTGTTATACTGTGTATCTTTGGTATTCACAATGATATTTCCATACAACTTGTACATACGATACATCAGATTAAAATTATCATCCTGACTATTTAACTCCTTAAGCATATCTACAATTGGCAATTGCTTGCGTGAAAACAATATACAAACATAATTGTCTCCCCTCTTAGTGTCTACTTTAATTTCTCCTCCATCTGAGGGGACTTGCACGACTTTCTTTTCATTCTTAAAAAATAATTGATCCCCTTTTTTAGGATATAATAACCGAGCATCACGTGTTGTATCTCCCTCAATTACATAAATATAGCACTTCTTATAATTGGTAATATTTAATCTAAACTGAGAAGATAATGTTGCAGGTTGATTAACATTATACATATTGTTCAATAAGGTATAACTCATATTCCTAGCATCTAAATTCATCGTAATTTCCCCCTCAATCCCATATTGCTCCTGCATATTCTTCAGCTGTTTTTTAGAAAACTGACTCTTTGGAAAAGCTAAATCCTTGCGAATATTCTGTGCAGCATACATAATCCGTTTGTATTGTTCTGGCGTGAAACGGTTGCGGCAGTCCTTTGGATTGTCACTCATGATGTTATCAGTATGTGGGCGATAAAACTTATGATTTCCATCCTTTTGTTTACCAATAAAACCACAACGGCTATCAATACTACGCAAATCTAAACGAGGATCTGCAGGTGTGTCACAAATCTCGTCTCCTGCTGTAGCACAATTTTGTCCATCCACAGATTCTTCAGTTCGTTGTCCTTCATTGGGGCCATGTGTTGGATACAGACTAAAATAGTGCCCGATTTGACGTAGTAGTGAAACTCCATTTTCTACCCCTTTAATCGTAATAAATATTCTATTTTTGGGTTTTTCTGAAGGCAGATAAGTGTATCCATTATAAGTGTTTCGTTCTGTTTTTATCTTACCAACTACATAAATATTTAATACTGTTGGCAACTCATAGTCTTTAATTAACTCCTCTTCATTCTCCTTATTCATCTCATAAAAATCATCTTGATTGATGTAATTATAATCAGCCAATAGGACAAAACGAAGATTAGAGTTTAGGAAATAAGAGTTTAATTTATTAATCATTTCCTTACTATCTGCTACAGTAATTCCACCAGAACCATCACTCTTTCGAGCAATATGCATTTTGACAGGAATTTCTACCAAACCTTGAACCACTTTTGTGTCATATTCTTGAAGTAACTCTCTGTGTTCCTTCATAAATGCTTTTTGTTCATCTGTGATAATTGTTCCTGAAAGCTTATGTCCAAAACCACCAAATTGTCCCAAAACAGCTTGTGCAACAAAAATAAGAATTGAAACATTAAATATTTTTTTCATATCAAGTAATAATTTTAATAGGATGATCTCTATGTTATCCTTCTTCCTTACTAAGAAGTTGTTAAAAAATCATCTTTACCGCATAAAAATCATTGATTTAGCTTCGCTGAGCCCTTCGAGGTTATTATTTCTATAATAACTAATTATAATTATATCCACCTACTTACGAGAATATCAAATACTCTGTAATCTAAATTTGTTCCATCTCAATACTAAGTTTAGTATCTTCATGAGTAAACTCTAGAGATTCTGCATTCTCATTTCGTTCAGTAATCTCGAACTTGGGATTTGTTCCATCTTCATTGACTACCAATGTTCCCTTTACCCTGTAGTTAGATACCCAACGATCACTCCAAGTTACCTGAAGTTCAATCGTATAAACACCTTCAACTAAATCTGAACTCAACACCTTGCTTCGTGCCGATCTGAACTCCTCTGCATAAACCATCTGAATGACATGCCATACCATAGTTTCTGCAAAATCTCTAGGATTGGTTCCAGAACGTTCATAATTTTCATACTTAAGGTAATTTTTGGAAGGTCCTGCTGTACCTCCTCCTCCACTATAACTACGACCAGAAGAATAAGTACTTGAGGAGTTATCCTCCTCGATAGGTTCTGGATCTTCATAGAAATTCTCAGAAACATAACTTGTATCTTCTACAAAGGTAGAATCTTGAGTAGTTTCATTTTCATTGGTATTAGTTGTAACACTATCTTCTCCACAACTAGATAGTAATAGACTAAGAAACAGCCCCAAACTAAGTGCTGAAAGCATTTTTTGCGTGTTCATATATTGATGTTTTTATGTATTTTTAGTAGATATACAATTTTTTAGTAATAAACGAACGACTTAATTGTATTAAACAATAGCCTATATCTACTTATATTAGAGATTATCACAAACAGAATTACATGTACATAAGTAGTTAACAACTCGTAAAGATTATTTAAGTATTTTTTGAGTGGTAAGTAGATCGCATTTAACTTCGTTGAGCCCTTCGGGGTTAACTTCGTTGAGCCCTTCGGGGGTTTGTAAGAAAATTAAAAAATCAACGAACTATCAATTCATATTACAAAGTATTTAATAAACTATGTGTAAGGTTAATCGACTATTTTGTCTCTAGCTTTGCTAAAAGCCTCCAATATGGCTACTTACTCCAGTGGAGTACAAAAAAGCTTTTAAGATTTGCTTTGTAGAGCCTTTCAGCGTTTATTTCTCAGAGCTTAAAATATTCTGTAAAACCGTTCACCTAAGTAGGTGGACATAATTAATTTTATAATAATTCACAAGAATTAACTTCGTTGAGCCTTTCAGGGTTTTTGATGCT
>JAKVCT010000046.1:3866-24922 GCA_022448995.1 Saprospiraceae bacterium | reverse complement strand
TCCTTGAAGGGGAAAATCCCCAAAAATATTATTCAGAATTACTGGAAATTATATAATAATCAGTATTGGATACCTTGTCAGGAACAGATTTTGTCTGAAAATGTCACCCAATTTCGCTTTCAAGCTTGGCTAGATCGTTTGGTCATTGAACGATTGGAGCGTAAAACTGCACCTATCCACAGGTTGTTAGATCAAAATCAGAATGACTGGGAACAAAGCTTTTATGAAGCGTTAGTCAAAAGTTTTGGGAGCAAAGTAAATGCAAATGCTTTTGAACAGTTGGCGAAGTCTCTCCCCTTCAAGATTCTACATAAACACCGTAATAATTTGCAGCAATTGGAAGCACTACTGCTAGGGCAAGCAGGCTTACTGAAAGATTCTTTTGAAGAAACTTATCCTAAAAAACTAAAAAAAGAATACGAATTTCTAAAGAAGAAGTATAAGTTGCACACCTTGGTCAAAACTATCTGGAAATTTGGAAAAATCCGCCCTGCTGCTTATCCTACTATCCGAATCGCACAATTAGCACAATTAATCCAACAGAGTCCTGCACTATTTAGTAAAGTACTCGTTTGTAAAACATTGAAACAGTTTAAGGATTTATTTCAAATAGAACTTTCCGGATATTGGCATAATCACTATCATCTAGGTAAGATATCTAAAAAACGATCCAAATCTCTAGGGCAAAGCACGGTTCATTCTATCCTGATAAATAGCATTATCCCCTTTTTATTTACTTATGGAAAACGTACAGATAATTTCAAATTTAAAGATCGTGCACTCAAATTACTGGAATCTATCAAAGGTGAATCTAATTCAGTTTTAGATCGATGGGAAGAGTTAGGATTTCCAGCACCGTCTGCTTATTGCTCTCAGGCATTACTAGAACTCAAGAACAATTATTGCGACCAAAAAAAATGTACAAACTGTACTATTGGACATAGACTAATCCAAAAATGATTAGAAGAATTAGATTTTGTTAGATTTATTTTATTTTGATTGAACCTTTGGTTAATTTATTTTTTTGATTACATTTGTGTATCTGATAATAAAAAACTTCTAAATAAACATGAAAACTCTTCTATTTAAATTCCCCTTTGTATGTTGGAGTATCTTACTGCTATTATTTGTCTACACTAATACTTTTGCTAATAATGGCAACCCCAAAAAAGCTAAAAAACTAAAAAAGCTAGCACAAAAAGGTAAAATTAGTCAGTTGGGACTCTACAATGGTTACAGACAAAAACAGTACAAAGGTTATGATTATAACTCCCTGTATATACCAATGAAGGACAGTGTACGCTTGGCACTAGATGTCTTCACTCCAAAAGGTTTGGCAAAGGATAAAAAAGTACCAACAATAGTTTATTTTGTACGCTATGTACGGAGTTTTGAGCCCCGTAGCTTCTTCAAGGCTTTTACTAAACCTCTATTTGGACATGTCAAAAAGAAAGAAATCAATTTTTTTACAGAAAATGGCTATGCCTGCATCATAGTAGACTTGCGAGGTTCAGGGGCCTCTTTTGGACATCGTACCATGGAGTTTAGTCCTGAAGAAGTAGCTGATATGTCTACTGTTTTTGATTGGATTATAACACAAGAATGGTCTGATGGCGGTGTAGCTACTACTGGTGTTTCATACACAGGTACCACAGCTGAATTAGCACTTTCGTCTAAACATCCTGCTCTGAAAGCTTGCATTCCAAGGTTTAATATTTTTGATCTCTACACAGATATGTGTTTTCCAAATGGTGTTCGTCAAGCTCCTTTTGTGGATATTTGGAAAAAAACAACCAATGCTTTGGATAATAGTGACCTAAAGGTAATGGGAAGCTTAGCCAAAATGGCGATTAAAAGAAATAGTCCTGTACATTCAGATCCAGAGGGTATTGAGCTAGCTAAAGCAGTCAAAGAACATGAAAAGAATTTTGATATTTTTGCAGGCCTTTATCGAGTTCATAATCGAAATGATGTTGATACTATATTAAACTTACCTGTAGATGCCTACAGTGTGCACAATAGGTTAAAAGAAATACAAGATTCTAAAGTACCTATGTACAGAATTACAGGCTGGTATGATGGGGGAAATCTAATTTCTGCATTTAAAGGATATTGGAATACAAATAATACTGAGAAAGTTTTAGTAGGTCCTTGGGATCATGGTCCCTATGAGCAAATTAGCCCATTCCAAAGAAAGAATAAAAAAGATAAAGCTGAGTTTCCTGTATATTTGGAAATGCTCCGTTTTTTAGATCATCATATGTTAGGTATTCAGAATGGTATTGATCAAGAACCTCCTATCTATTATTACCAAATGGGCTCAGAAGAATTTAGAACAAGTACTCAATGGCCTCCGGTGGAATCTGCCTTGACTAGTTTTTATTTTTCAGATCAACAATCACTAACTCCTACACTTAAATCTAGAAAGGAGGGACAAACAACCTATACCTGTGACTATAGTGTGGGAACAGGTGATCAGGGAAGATGGAACAGCTTGACTCCCTTGTACAGAGGTGGTCCCATTATGTACAAGGATAGAACAGAAATGAATAAGAAAATGGTTTTGTTTGACACAGAACCTGTCAATAGAATTACTGAAATTACAGGTTATCCTCATGCTGATATTTATTTGAGTGCAGATACAGAAGATACTTATCTATTTGTTTATCTGGAAGATCTAGCTCCCAATGGGGAGGTAACCTATATTACTGAAGGGGTATTTAATGCAGTACATCGCAAAGTTAGTGAAGAAAAAGCTCCATATCAAGATGTAGGGGTTTATCACAGTTTCAAGAAAGAAGATAGAACACCACTTGTACCCGGTGAGGTTGCACGCTTGCAATTTCAAATGTTACCTACCTCTTATCAGATTTTTCCTGGACATTCTATCCGAGTTTCAATAGCTGTAGCTGATAAAGATCATTTTGACCTACTAGAAAATAAGCCTTCTCAAATTAAGGTTTATTTTTCTGAGGAGTATCCATCCAAGGTTGATATTCCAATTATTTTCAGTGAATAACCTATACTGAAGTAATAGAGTTCTAGCTACTACTCAAAGTTGTCTAAAAAAATGAGCTGTAAGAAATGAAAACCTGAATTGATTTGGGTTTTCATTTTTTATAATAATGGCTTTATTTGGAGTCCAATTGCCCTTCTCACTCATCATACTTGGTGGATATAAATTCTACTAATAAATTACCATTATAGACATTTATCATACAAATATTTGATTATCAAATAATTAAAGCACATTTACCAATTATTTTCTATATCTGTTAATTTAAAAGCTTTACTATTAACTAATATTGGCTTACTTTTTGACAAAAAAATGATAACTCTATAATTAAAAGAAGTACTTCAAGACTCAATCTAACTTTAACAATACTTAACTACTAAAAAATTACTCATTATGAAAAAATTACCAATTTTCATAGGTACTATTCTATTGCTATTATTGAACTTCTCTCACCAAGCTCAAGCTCAAAGAAAAAAACACGAAACATTGTTTTCTAAGGTTCGCATTGCAACCTTTGGGGGACCTACTTTTGATTTAGCCAACCTAAAGGGTAGACTTTCGGTTAGTGTTGGTGGTCAAGGAGGTCTCATGATTAACGGTTTTTCTATTGGAGGATATGGGATGCGTAGTGTAAGTCAAACTCCCATGAATATTGGGGGAGAAAGTTATGATACATATGTTCGTCATGGTGGACTCTTAGTTGGGATTACTCCTTTTTCTAAGAAATTGATCCATCCTGTGTTGAATGCTCGTATTGGATGGGGAAAAGCAACCTTTGTTCCTAATGAAAAGCTATGGTTAAATGGTCAGATTAATCGACTTGTGTTATTTTCACCAGAAGCTGGTTTTGAATTAAATGTTGCAAGGTTCTTTAGAATACAAGTTACTGGAGGATATCGTTTTTCTAACAAAATGGTTGTAAACCCAGGCTTGGTTACAGAAGAAATAGACCTAAATGGTGTCTTTGCCAGTGTAACACTGAAGTTTAGTTTATCTAGATTTGCAGCAGGAAGATAATAAAGCTATTATACAGATACCTAGATCAATATATAAAAGTCTCTTTACTATCCTTTGAGTAGAGAGACTTTTTTTGTCGATCAAAATCAAGCATTTATCCTTTTTCAAAATATATTTTAAAAATAATCTGTATTTTTGTGTACAAAATAATTCCTTAACAAGCAGTCATTTCGTTAGTTCTAAGTATAAAAATAATGCAAATATTCGGTTGTTAGTTACCTGATTTATCAAATGATCGTCTATATCTTTTCAAATTTTTAATTATGTATGATATTTTCATTTAAGTAATAAAGCTTATTCAAGTAGTTTTTTAGGTGATAAATTGCCTTTTATTCAATTTAACTGTGTTAAAGAACTTACCATAATACCGATGAGTATTAGGCAGAACCTTTGCCTTGTTAAATTTAAAAACCCCGAAGGGCTCTACGAAGTAAACCCCGAAGGGCTCAGCGTAGCAAACCACGAAGTGCTCTACGAAGTAAAATGCTGATTTCTTACCATACAAAAAACACTTAAATAATCTTTAATAGTCCAAATGTTCTCGTAGTTATTTTTAGCTAATTTTTACTTCGCAGAGCCTCACTGTAGCCCGCTACAATTACATTCTGTTCATTAAAGTTAACTAAATCTATTCTACCATTACTTTTGTCCTCTTACTTAATACTCTGTAACATAAATTCCTGTAATTCTTCTCAAGGTCTAAACCTAAAAGCATTATTTACGCTAAAACAAGACGTAAAATTCTAACAAAAAACACATAATTATGTTAAAACAAGTCATTCTTTTGACCTTCTTTACACTAGGTTGGGCCTGGACTAATGCCCAAGACCAAGAAACCACAAACGCTATTCGTTATCACTACAAGATTGACCTCAATAAAGCTAAAAATGATAAATTAAAGGTAGAACTAACTATTTCTGGTAATCTAGAAAAAGCGATTAAATTTCACTTACCCAAAATGGTTCCTGGCACCTACAGTGTCTATGATTTTGGACGGTTTGTGAGTGATTTTGAAGCACTAGATGCCAATGGTAAAGCTTTGGAAAGCTCTCATCCAGATCCTAATACTTGGAAAATTCAAGGTGCAGACCAATTGAAAACTATTCGCTACTGGGTAGAAGATACTTGGGATACTAGTTTACCAAATGTGATTTTTGAACCTGCAGGAACAAGTATAGAAAAAGATGTTTTTGTATTCAATAACCATGGAATTTTTGGCTATATCCAAGGACAAGAACGTCAACCTTTTACAATAGAAGTAGACAGACCAGAACGTTTTTTTGGTGGAACGGCCTTGAAAAGAACAGGTGGAGACGCAGATACTGATATTTTCAAGTGTAGTAGTTATAATGAATTGGTAGACTCGCCAATCATGTTTGCAGAACCTGACACAGCTAAATTTAAGGTGGGGAATGCTGATATTTTGATTCACACCTACTCACCTACCAAACGAGTAAAATCTAAAGACTTAGTAAAAGATATTCAGCCTATTTTGGAAGCACAAAGAACCTACTTGGGTAATAAATTACCAGTGGATCATTATGCGTTTATTATTTATCTGAATGAAGAGAATAAAGCTTATTTATCTCAAGCTGCAGGAGCACTAGAACACTCTTATTCTTCTTTCTATTGTCTATTTGAAGGAGAAAGTTCAGCTATCGCACAAATGGTTCGCGATGTGGCTGCCCATGAGTTTTTTCATATTGTGACTCCCCTATCTATTCACTCTGAAGAAATTCACTATTTTGATTTTATCAATCCAAAAATGTCCGAACATTTATGGCTCTACGAAGGTGTAACAGAATACTCTGCTCAACATGTACAAATCAAACAAGGATTGATGCCATTAGAACAGTTTTTGGATGTTACAAGTACCAAAATGTCTACCGCAGATATCTATAATCAGAATTTGTCCTTCACAGAGATGAGTAAAACTTGTTTGGATGAAAATAAAAGCCAGTATAATAATGTCTATGCTAAAGGTGCTCTTATTGGTTTATGTATAGATTTAAAATTACGTATACTCTCTGAAGGCAACTATGGGATTCAAGATCTAATGCAGGATTTGTCAGAATCCTATGGAATTGATAAACCGTTCAAAGATAAAGACTTGTTTGATAAAATTGTGGAGGTAACAGGTCAGAAAGAAATTGGGGTTTTCTTGGATAAACATGTCGCAGGTACTGAACCTTTACCAATGGAAGAATTGATGAAGGCAGCTGGTATTGAATACAAAGCTTCTGGGAAGGCTAAACAATTATCTATTTTTGGATTTGATCCCCAAACTGGTATTGATTTTCATTTTGGCAAAAGTATGTTAAAAGTTGTTGGTGCTGGATTAGATCAGTTTGGAAAAGATTACATCAAGTTTCAAGATGGGGATCTATTATACAAATGGAATGGTACAGAACTTACCTTGAGTAATATTAATATGGTCTTGGGATCTTATGATGCTACTGCAAAAGAAAATGATGAGTTAACTATTACGGTATTGCGCAAGGTAGAAGAGCCCAAGAAAAGTAAAAAGAAAAAACGTAATAAGAAAAAACGCAAAAAGAAGGGTAAATCTGGAGTAGATGAAGATGGATATATGGAGGTAGAACTAAAGACAACTCTACAAAAAATAGAGGTAGATGCTAAGCATATTTTTATACCTAAGGAGAATCCTACAGAAGAAGAAATGCTAATTCGTAAGAGTTGGTTAGGAGAATATAAGGACTAAAAGCTCATCTTGACTATTATAGCTGAAATTATATAAGATATCACCTTTTGATGAAGGGCTAACCCCGAAGAGGTTAGCTCTTCGCCACTAGCTTTTGAAGCTATGATATTTTATTTAGATTCAGCCATATATTTTTTTTTGTAAAACGTTTTTTCATATACTCTCTGAGGCTAAATAGGGACTTCTGCTTCATGGTTTAACTTCCCTAACTATAGTTTCTGACTAGAATTCGAATGGTTTGTTGCCTTTTTTGTGCAACAAACCATTTTGATCTAATAAAAAGTTGTAGTAGATTATAACTCAATCTTGAGTGATTTTTTATTCTAGCTTTTTTGTTGGAAAACTCGATTGATAGTGGTTTTATGCACCGTATAATATAAATTTTCAAATCTTTGATTGGCGCAAAGCTAAGCTCAAAAGGCTTAGTGAAACTAATTGACATTCCATAGGAATCGAGCCTATAGCGAGCGCAGCGTAGTTGACTCTGTGATCTTCCTAAGTAAAGTTAACAATTCTAGAGAAGATAAAAAATACCCAAAAATTCTAAAGATAAAAAAGTGACTTATTAACAAAACTCTATATCTTTGGCGCTAAGAACTCAATCCACAAAAAGTGGACTATCTTTTATCCAAAAAATAAATTTAAATTATGCAAAAAACCATTTTATTTTGCCTATTAATTTTAGGTTTAGTCTCTTGCGAGAAGAACAACACACCTACCTGTAACGCACCAGGAGCATTAACTGTTGACATTGGAGGAGGAACATTTAGTGCAGACAGTTATCAAAATACCTTAATCCGATATAATGATTTTATTACATCTAACTTTCCTCATAGTAGAATTGATATCCGAGCAACAAAAAATGACACTACATTGATGATTAGTTTTATTGATCCAACTACTCCAGGGACAGGAACAGGAATTGCAACAGGATCTTATATTGCATTAGATGATCTACAAACAGGTAGTGAAAAAAACGCATTTGTTAGTCAATATGTAGGTTCTCCATTTAATCTGAATGGGTATCAATCTTCAACTGATGGAACTTATACAATAACCGATTGTGATCCTAATACTCAAACTATATCAGGTACTTTTAGTTTTACATTTAATAATACTAATCAAAAAGGAATCAATGGTGTATTTACTAATCTTTGTTATGACGTGACACAGTAATAACTAGATAGGTTTGCTTCACAGAGCCTTTCAGGGTTTTGTTGCTTAGCTTTTCTGCCTCTCAACAAAAGGTGAGAGAAAATAAAATCCTTAACACTGAACCACAAAGTGCTCTGCGAAGCAAACCTACCTCCTATACTTAAGTATATGGACACAATTAATTTATAGTTAACCCCGAAGGGCTCTACGAAGTAAATTCAATCAGCCTTTTAGCTTCGCTGAGCCCTTCGGGGTTAACTGCGTTGAGCTCTTCGAGGTTTGTGCTGCACTTCGTTAAAAAGCCTCGTGATAGCGCTGGGTGGCAGCGTAGCTCGCCACTAGTCGGCTTCGCCTCTGTCCACTTCGTGGCTATCCCTACTTTTTTTGCCTTGTTCAGCATCAAAAATTCTAATTTACTTATTCTATAACTAATTATGTCCACCTACTTACCTAGAAGAAAATAATTCATCAAAACTCATTATTATGAAAATCCTTCTATTTCTCTTATCTGTAAATTTACTTTTCTCCTGCAATCAGCCTACAAATCCCCAAACTCCTGTACCAGAAACTGAGCATGCTGGTGACAAAACGAAGACCAAGTCCGAAGTAGCTAAAAATGAAAATTGTGAACTACTCTTGACTCAAAAGGTTAATACCTATAATCTTGACTTAGTGTGTTCTAATATGAAACGCTTAAAAGACTGCCGAGCAGCCTACAAGCTCGAAGAAATGCACTGCCGTAAACGTTTTGTGGAGAACCTAATTTTTAGCATCAATAAAGATGGAGACCTATATTATGAGGATATACTCCTTGAAATTTCCAAACAACAAGCAGATGGAGATTATTGGTATAATGACATGGTAAAATATTATAATATTATCAATCCAATTGCTGACCAAATAGCAGATACTACGACCTTGGATAAACATAGAGATATATTCAATCAACTCTATATGAGCGAGACAGACAGTAGAAGCTTAAAACAGTTATTGCAAGATACTCTAGCATCAAATCCTGCCTTGAAACTTAGCTATGATGAACTTCTTGCCCTAAATGAACAAAGGACAGAAACACTAGTAAACTATCTCCAACGAAATAAGGATTACTATAGAAGTATACAATTAGCCAAAGATGCGAATAAACCTCTATTGTTATATTTTAATGGTTATGGTTCTGTAAATAGCCGAAAAATGGAAATGAGTACCGTCTATATTTATCCTATTTTGGACTATATCAACAAACACTATGTAGTCAGTTTTTTACTCGTGGATGAAAGAAGAAGATTATCAGCAGAAGATATAAAAAAATATAGCGCACAATTTGGGTCTAAAATCCTAAATCATGGAAATTTGAATGCAGCAATCCAAGAAGAAATTTATAATACAAATACTCAACCTTATTGGGTTATTGTGAATCCTAATGAGGAAACTGTTATTGGTACCTGTGGATACACCCCAAGTCAGGAAGAGTTTATGAAATTTTTGCAAAAAGGAAAGTAATCTTAATGAGTGCTGAAGAAACGATACAAGCCTCAGCATTGGGAGTCAGCTGTATCAACAGCACAACAGAATCTTAAAAGATTCTTAAAAAAGAACTTCTCAGCAAGAATTATGTTTGAGCTTCGTATATTAATTTTATCTTAAACAAACTTACTATAATATGAGCAAAATTAAAACGCTGCATCTCGATGAAGTGATCGAGAAACACTCCCAAGACATGACTGGAAAAGTAGTTGCTATTACTGGAACAACTAGTGGAACAGGTTTCGTTTGTGCGAGAGAAGTAGCGAAGAAAGGAGCCAAAGTAATCCTATTGAATCGCAAGAGCACGCGCGCAGAAAATTCATTGAAGCAATTGCAAGAAGCAGTCCCTAATGGCGATTTTGACTGGGTAGCTTGCGATTTGCAAAACTTCGAGAGTGTACGTAATGCAGCTAAAGAGATTGAAGCTAAGTATGACAAAGTTGACGTTTTAGTCAATAATGCAGGTGTAATGGCATTGAAAGATTATGCAACTGGAGATGGTTATGATGTACAAATGCAAACCAATGTAATCTCACATTTCTTGTTGACTAAAGATCTATTTCCATTGCTCAAAAAGAGCGAGCAAGGTCGTGTGATTAATCATTCTTCTATGGCGCGTTTAGGTCCTCCATTAGAGGCACAATACTTCGAAGCTAAAGGTGGTGATTTAGGTGGAGATGGTACTGAAGAAGAAAACAACTCTTTCAGAGGCCCTCGCTGGATGCGTTATCACCAAACTAAATTGGCAAACGCTGCCTTCACTTATGGATTGAAGCATAAGTTGGAAGAAGCTGAGGTTTCTAATGTGATTTCACTGCTAGCACATCCAGGTTTGGCGCTTACGCAACTTCAAGTAACTACCGCCAAGGATGGTGGTATGGATGGTGGAAGTGATTTTATGAGTCAAGCTCAAACGGCTGAAGATGGCGCAACGGGTATTATCCGTGCAGCTATGGATCCAGAAGCTAAATCAGGTAATTTCTATGGTCCAACAGCAGGTTGGAAAGGTTTCCCTGATTTATTAACTCCAGAGGATTATTTGTCAGATGATCATAATACGAAAATCAATTGGGTAGGTTGTGAAAATGCAGTCGGTAAATTCACGATCTAATCAAACCTAGGTTTGAATTTTTTGAAAGGTATTAGTGTTGCTGCACTAATACCTTTTTTATTTTCTATTTTAGATTAAACTATAGTCCGTGAAGGTTTTGCAACTAATTGATAATCAGAATATAGCAATTTCACAATTTCTAATGCGCAATTTCATAAATCACTGATTATCAATCAATAAAAAACAAAACTTTTTAGCTTTTTATAAAAAAGCATAAAAAGTCGCGGACTATTAATTAAAGTAACAGGAGTTCTGAAGGAACGACACAATCGTCAGCATTGGGAGTTAGCTCATAAAATTTTCAAAACCAAAAACCTTAGTATGAAAATCAAAAACCTACTTTTCGCAGCGCTTATTAGCAGCACCTTTTTTTCTTGTTCCAATGATGCTTCTAATGATGATAATACTTCTCCTAAACCAGTAGTTATTGAAGAACGAGTAGCGATTCCTCAAACAGCTGCTAATGAACTCATTCAACAATTAAAACCCAAAACACAAGCCTTTCAATTTAAAGCAGATACCGATTATTCTATACAAGGCGAAGCAGGTACACAAATCTATATTCCACAAAATAGCTTTATCAATAAAAACGGTGAACTGATCAAAGGTGAAGTCAAAATGGAAATAATAGAAGTACTTTCTGTAGCTGACTTTGTCAAAACCAATCTCCAAACACGCGCAGGTAATCAACTCCTACAATCAGAGGGAATGATTTTTATAGAGGCTACTGCCAATGGTGAATCAGTTGCCCTAGCTCCTGACAAAAAGTTGCAAATAGATCTTCCTAAGATTCCTAATAATGATGTTGCTTCGGATATACGTATTTTTTCGGGTACTTATGATGATTCTGGTAATGTGAATTGGGAAGAAAACTCACAGTTGGATAAGCAAATGACTGCTATGCCTTTAGATATGTTTAATTACTGGAGATTGGACTCTATCCAGTATTATAAGGAAAAAGATGAAGTGCATGGTTATTCCCATTACTATGAAAATTCTCTCCTTTTTAAACAAAAGAAATTAGAAAATACTTTCATAGCTACACTAGAATTTGAAGAAAGATTCAAGATGATTCAAGAAGCAGAATATACAGCAAGTTATTACTTGTGGGTTGACCTAGATATGGATGTCATGATTTTAGATTCTACTCTATCAACAATATACCTTAATAATTTAGATAAGGATTTATGGTATTGTGACTCTTTGGCTTATAACTATCTGAATGGCTTACAATCTTCTATTGATGGTGTTGAACGTCTTTTTGACCATCTGTACCCTATACCTCACTTTACAGCTATTTTTAAAAGATTTTATAAAGAGAAATTAACTACAGTTATCCCCATTCCAACTAATATCGATCTAAGCAAAAAAGATGCTCACCAAGAACTAAAAAAACAAGGCTATTCTAACAAAGAAGCAGATAAAATACTAGGAGCATATAAGCGACAACAAGCAATTATCAATAAAAGAAAAGATAAAGAAACTACACAAAACTTAGCCCAAAACTCTTTTGCTGTAGCAAAATTAGGTTGGATTAATTGCGACCTATTTTATGATGATCCAAACGCCAAGGAAGCTGATATTCTACTAAGCATAACGAATCAGCAAGAGCACGATTTTGTAATTACAAACCTAATTATCCATGATCAGAGAATGGCACTGAATGGTAAATTATCAGAAGATAGTAGCTATACATTTACTGGAGAAAAAGCGCCTTATACCAAACTTCCCATCGGTAAATCAGCAACTGTTTTTGCCTTGTCTTATAAAAATGGTAAACCTTATATCGGGAAGAAAGAATTTACCATTTCTAAAAAGGAAAACTTAGAAATTGATCTAGTAGAAAGCTCGGTTGAGGAAATCAATAAAGCACTAGAGGGCATTAATTAAATGACCTAGAAAGCGGTGACTTTTGATTAATTTTAAAATTGAAGTTGTTTAAGAATTAGATTTAATGCAGAAATTCAGATGATTTTGATCAATTTGAGCCTCTTTTTTGAGTAGATAGCAGCGCTATCGGCGATAAAAAAGGTGAAAAAATGGCCAAAATCAATGGATTTGATGCGGTGAAGATGATTCTTAAACAACTTCATTATACAGATATTATTTATAATTACTCAAAACCCAAACTATGAACAGATACCTCCTAAGTTTTTTATGCATCATTAGCAGCCTTCAGATTCATGCTCAAGCCACTAATTACACCAAAATTTCTAAAGAAAAAGACCTCAAAGCAAAATGGGGACATTTGGAAAAGGTGCTGGAGGGCAAACGTATTGTTGCACTTGGAGAAGATCTGCATGGTGTCAAAGAATACAATGCTACCAAGTTAGAATTGATTCAATATCTACATGAAGAATTAGGTTATAATGTCTTAGCATTAGAATGTGATGTGGCTCGGAATTTCTATGGAAATTTAAATAAAACAGAGATTGAGGATACTACCTTTTTGAAGGAATTATTCACACCACCTTGGCATACTCCAGAACATCTAGAGATTGCAAAATATGTCCAAAGCCGACCCAACTTGCATATCATTGGTTTTGATGTAGAAGAAAAACTTGATCCTGATGAAATCGCCAAACGCTTGAATATTACTATAGATGAAAATGATCCTGCTCATAAGAGGTTTCAAAAACAATATGCCAAATGGAAGGAAGTTAATGGACGTTACCTACACACAGCAGGAACTAGAGATTCCACTATGGCAGAAATCTTTCAGTGGATCGCAAAAAAGCTCTATAAAAAGGAGAAAATCATAATCTCTGCACACAATCTTCATATTGCCAAAGAGAGCAGTTTTGATTTGTGTATGGGTGAGCTTTTGAATAAAAAGTTCAAGGAAGAATATTACACCATTGGACTTTTTCATACTCTGGGGACAACCAAACATGTTTTCCGAAACGTGACCTACAATGTCCAACCTGATTTACTGATTAAGAATAGTATTCAATATCACTTGTTGCAATTAGATACAGACCAACTCTTTTTGGAGGTGAAGCAGCAAGCTCCTGAAAGTTGGTTTTTCAAAAAAACCTACAGTGTCACCGAAACTTATAAGTATCATTATGAAATTAATTTGTCTAAGACTTTTGATGCACTGATTTGGATTCGGGAGGTGCAAGCACCTGTGTATATTATTCCGAATAAGAATTTAGAACGATGAAGTTAGTATTAAAACTCATGCTCTAAGAACAATAAAAGTTCTGAAGGAACGCCACAATCATCAGCATTGGGAGTCAGCCCAATGCTCAAAAAACTACCTACAACATCATGAAATCTACAAAATACATTTGGGTATTCAATGCAGCATGCAGTCGCTACTCCGGTGGAAACTTCGAGAACCTAGCTGATGCAGAACATTGGATTCAACAAAATAAACTCACAGGTGTACTCAGCAAATATCCACTCAACATGGGTGTCTTAGATTGGGCAATAGCCAATGACATAGTGAACATGAAACCCGAAAAACTAGCCTTAAAGCAAAAAGACCCCAATTTCGTAGGCGGATTTACCAGTGCCTCTATGGAACATCATCATTATGAAAATGGAATAAGCCTAACCCACTAGGATAATTATGTCAAGTTGGTGCTAAAACTATTTACGTATCCAAATACAATTAATAATCAAGCATTTACAACAATATCTATAAAGAAAACACCCCGCTTTTGATCATAAGGTATAAAAGCGGGGCATCTTTTTAGAAGAAAAAGAGAGCGTTCCTAATAACTTCCATTAAATCGTCTCAAGAACCATTCTAAGGTTAGTAAACCTAATAATAAAAAGAAAATCCACTTCAAGTGAATCAGTGAACGGGTCTTCACAGTATCAAACAACAAGGGTTTAGCGACACCTTGGGCATCAATCATCTCTATCAACCCATCCATATTGGAAGGATACACAACCTTTCCTCCAAACTTAGTACTCAAGGTATTCAAAAGTTGATGATCCGCAGTAGTCTCAAACAACTCAAGCTGCAATGGACGAACACTAAATGCACCATTGGCTTGCAAAGCCTCTCCATCCAACTCTGTTTTTGCCGTGAATTTATAGTCCCCCTTAGGTAAGTATCCAATATTGGCTACATAAGCGTTGCTAGTCTTATTGAACGTGAAAGGATAGCTCTTGCCACCTTCTCCAATCACCTCTAAGCGTGCTTCAGGCTCATTGATTCGCTCATAATTATTATTGTATAGCTCAGCATCTATACTAATAGTCTCATTTTCATTATAAATCGTACTATTTGCAAAAGCACGAAATTTTCGCTTATCCTCTTTATTACTCAAATACTGAATAAGCTTTCCAAATACTTCATCAAACAAGTCATGATTCTTATGCTGCATATAATCAAACATACGCCACTTCCAAATACCTTCAGCTGCCAAAACTGCTTTTTTAGTTCCATCCTCTTCTCCAAATAACAACAAAGGATATTTGGTACTAATGGTCTGAATACGCTGCGTAAAAATCACGGTAGCATCAGCTCTTGCAGAGAAATTCCCATTAGGTGCAGTTAGTGGTGGAAACTTATAAATTTCGTCAGCTAGCTTAGGATTTAGAGTAAATGTATTAAATTTTGAACTTAATATACCTTCTACATCATCTGTCAGTGTAGAGCGTGCAGCAATCCTCAATAAATTTTGGTTTTTGTTCAATAAACCTAGATTACTCTGTGTACCTACGATGTACATATGTGCAATCTTTTTGGTTTTTAATTCATTTAATACTGGTGTAATTGTATTGCGTTTGCTTGGTAATTGGTGCAAAACCACAAAATCATATTCTCCCACACCTGTTTTTAGGTCATCTGCATAAGCAATCTTAACTTCATAATTCTTATTGGCATCTATCATTCTGCGCAAAGCGGCAATATCTGGATGTGGCGATTCTGCTAATAGCAAAATCTTTTGACGAGCATCCAATACATCCATACAAACATCCTTACTATTGTTGGCTGTACTAACCTCACCATCTACAGGGCTCACCCGAATAGAATAACATTGAACACCACTTCGATCTGCATCTAAAACAAATTCTACAGTAGTAAAGAAATCATTATTATCTACATTGACCACCTGTTCAGCAACCTTCCTACCCTTTCTAGTAACCACTAATTTGGACACTGCCCCACCGCAGTTGAATGCAGCAAGGTCAACTTGCATACTAAACTGATCTCCCAAATAAGCAATCTTATTATTATAAACACGCTTGACAACTAAGTCTTTCTTTGGAATCGTATCCCCCAAAGCAATACTAAAAATAGGGACATTCAATCTTGCCCCAGAATATAAAGGGCTATTCCCCTGATTATAAATTCCATCCGAAGCTAAGATTACTGTTCCTAAATTCTGTCCACTATACAAGTCAAATACTTCCTCCAAGAAAGCCGCCATATTCGTGGCTTTATCCTCAAATTTCAATTCTAAATCCTTACGCACATTCTCACCAAAAGAGTAGGTACGCAAATCATATTTTTCTGAAAGCTTGGCTTTCAGTGCGTTCATTTTATCTGTATACGCCTTTTTTTCTTCTTCTGTAAAAGAAGTTAGAATAGATTGTGATTCATCCTGTCCTAAAACGACAATAGGTGCTTTTTTCTCTGTAATCGTCGATTTCATTACAGGTGAAAGCAACAGCAAGCAAATAATCGTTACTGTAGAAAAACGCAAAGCGCCCAATCCTAAATTTAAAGATCTAGATTTCTCCCCAAAGCTCTTATTTCTATAGTATAATGCAACTGCATAGATAAAACCTACCAAAACACAGATTCCAATAAACCATGTTGGATATTGCAATATTATGCTCGCATCTAAAGTAATCCAATCCAAAGCTATTCTTATTTAATCAATGAATCTTGCCGAAACCTGATCCAGTGTTCTTATTAAAAATTCTCAATAATCTGATTAACAAATGAGTAGTCAGCTAACCATTCACTAATGTTTACCATTGATTCTTCTTCCAAGTATTGTACTCTTCTAAAATTTCCATCAGACCAGATACAGTCTTCTTAAATTCCTTGTTAGTAATTCTACGACTGAGTTCCTCGTGATCTTCAAAATACTTTGATAATTGTTTATGAAACTTCGGAAAACGAACTTCTTCCATCTCCTTTTTCTTTCCTACACGCTTCTCCAAAAAATATTGCGAAAAGCCAAAAGATCCATCAGCATTCCAGTAGTCATAGCAATGAACATGAGCGTCTGCTGCTGTTTTACGTACCATAAACACTCCAATATTCTCTAAGCCCACTGGCAACGTTTTTGATTCGTAGACAACTTCTCCTACTCCCCAAGATCTAATCTGAAAGGGCTTGTAGACTGTCTTTTTGTTCTCTTCAGCATCTTTGAATACAACTTTTCCTGCGTTTACTGCGGGTACTGCATTGGCAATTTTCCCCCAAATCGTATCCCCTTCATTGGTCACCACAAAATCAGTCTGTGCCCAAAGCTGTCCGAAAGAAGCTAATCCAAAAACTAATAGCAATAATAATTTCATAATAATTTAAGATTTAATAGAACTCGTTTGTTCTAACAAGGTCTAATTTACGAATATAAAAATAAAATCCTAAGCTCAACGATCTATCTACAAGCATCTGAGTTTTAAGCTTGAACTTTAATAGAGTTTTAACATACAAACAGTATATCCTCCAAGCTTATTAAGTGCTACCATAAGATTTATGCTAAAACTTCATTCCTTTCTCTGAGAACAGCAACCCAACCATTCTACCAACTTATTCCGATATATCCACCAAATACCTTTTTTTAGGATAGACCAAATTATTGACTCTGTAATATTTTTTTAGTATTATCGAACCTTGAGGTTAAATAGTATCTTTTGACCTTGAGCTAACGGTCAACATTTTTGATATTAACCAATAGAATGAAGACCTTTAGTTCTCTATTTATAGAATTTCAGAATAACAGTTAGCACATTAACATCTAAAGCGATGAGCTGAAGGCCATCGACAACATAGTATTGATGCTGCAATAAATAACAATACCTACTACATTATGCAAAAAATGCTTGCTCCTTTTTCTTGTTCTTATACCCCCAATGTACCTGAATTTTTACAAAAATTGGGTTGTTCTATAGCCATTAGTACTTACCAAGCCGGTAAGGTTATCTTTCTAAGTCCGAAAGATGCCAATACATTAACTCAACTGCCTCGCAATTTTAAAAAAGCGATGGGGATACATCTTTCGGGAGACAAACTAGCAGTAGCTACCAAAGATGAAATTCTGGTATTGAGCAATTCCAAGCACTTGGCTTATCACTATCCTAAAAAGCCTAAGACCTATGATGCGCTTTTCATGCCAAGAGCTACTTATTACACAGGTGCTTTGGATATTCATGATGTAGCCTGGTCAAAAGATGGAGAGCTTTATGCTATAAATACTTCCTTTTCTTGCTTAATCAAAATTGACCATAACTATAGTTTTACTCCAATTTGGCAACCACCTTTTATTGATAAATTAGCCTCCGAAGATCGCTGTCACTTGAATGGTATGGCCATGGATCAAGGAGTGCCTAAATATGTAACAGCCTTTAATGAAGGTAATACGCGCCAAAGCTGGCGCGAGAATATCACAGAAACAGGAGTTGTGATGGATATTAAGGAAAATACAGTGGTGGCAAGAGGACTAGGGATGCCACACTCCCCAAGAATTTATAATGATCAACTCTATGTACTTTTGTCAGCTTCTGGCCATTTAGCTAAGGTAAACACAGAGACAGGAAAAACAGAAACCCTAATGGATTTAGGTGGTTTTGTGCGTGGTATGGATAAATATGGTGACTTCTTATTTATAGGATTATCCAAATTACGTAAAAACTCTTCCACCTTTTCCAAATTAGCGATAGCTGATAAGGCACAACAAGCAGGTGTATTGATTATACATTTGCCTAGCTTGACTAAGATTGGTGCAATTTACTATCACAGTTCTGTGGACGAGATCTATGATGTACATATTCTACCTAAAATATTAAGACCTAATATATTAACACCTGAGAGACCTGAACATAAAATGGGTTTGGTTACCCCTCAAACTACTTATTGGGGACAACCCAACCCTGACGCGAACCTTTTAAAGCCCTAATTAAAGACTAGTAAAAGTAGTCTGTAACGTAACTTTGTTTTATTCACTCTCATAATTTTTTGCATGAAAAATATTCCTTTCGCAAGAAAACTGCGACAACTTCGTTTCTTTATGAAGCAATTATCTCAGAAAAACACTGTAGATATTGCAAGACTCAGACATAAATTTAAGCACCTACTAAATAAAATCCCTCAAGGTAGAATCCCTAGTACCATGCGCAAAGCGTTGATGAGTAGTGCGCTTCTTTTGGGAATGAGTCTATCAAGTCAAGCACAATATACTTTTACACCAGAACAAATTAATCCATTTGATATATCCCCATTGCTATTAGGAGGAGCTCCTCCTGTGCATAGTTTTGTGGATATAGATGATGATGGAGATTTGGATATATTAGCTAATGGAAACTATGGATACCTTACGGTTCAGCCAGATACAAGTACTAGTGGAACACCTAGTTTTGGATCAAATCAAGTCAATCCATTCAACTTTAGTTATGGGTATAGTTATTTCAATGTTCCTGAATTTGTAGATATTGACAATGATGGAGATTTTGATATGTTTGTGGCTGATGTAACGTATACGGGGTATGCCAATTTCATTTTTTATGAAAATATAGGAAGCTCTGTTGCAGCTAACTTTGATACTCCAGTCAATAATCCCTTCAACCTAGCTAATACAACAACACTAACCTTCCCTCGTTTTGTAGATATTGATAATGATGGGGATATGGATCTATTTAATATAGATCAATATGGTCCCACCTTATTTTATGAAAACATAGGTACTTCTAGTACTCCAGACTTTGCTACACCAATCAATAATCCTTATAATTTTGCTAACACTCAAAGTCCTGAAATCCTTAGCTTCTATGATGTAGATAATGATGGAGATTTTGATGTACTTTCAGGTATTACGGACTATCAAAGCTCTCAAAACATTATTCTTTTTTATGAGAATACGGGTACTCCTAGCAATGGAGTTTTTACTGCCCCAGATACAATTCTCAACCTACCTAGTGGCTCAGGTTATGCCGCTTCGATCACTCCTTTTATTCGGGTGAATGACTTGGATGGTGATGGAGATTTTGATATCTTCATATCTGGTGATTATGATTATGGTAATGTTTACTACTTTGAGAATATTAGTAATGAGCTTGCTATTAGTTTTGATCAAAGTTCAATAGTAGTAGATGAAGCATCAGGTTCTATCAATATAGATGTAAATATTATTAACCCAAGTAGTACGGCAACTACAGTGGATATAAGTATTGATCCTAGTTCTACAGCTACAGCAGGGGACGATTTTGTCTTCACCTTACCTAGTACAGTAACCTTCCCTGCCAATAGTACTGCCCCTCAGACGGTTTCTCTTCTCATTGTTGATGACATTGATGTAGAAATGCCTGAATCCATAGTTTTGAAACTGGAAAACTCAAGCAACGGAACTATAAGTTCGAATAATTTACTATCTATCAATATTGAGGATAATGATAGTCAATCCTCTGCTTCATTTATTGTCAATAGTACAGTATCTACAGAAGACGATGGAGAAGGATTTTTATATGTAGAATTAGATATACCAAGAGCTAATGCTACCAGTCTTGAACTAGAGTTTCTACCTGCTATTTCTAGTGCGGAATTAGCGGATCTGAATTTTACACCTCCACTAACTGTTAATATACCAGCAGGGAGCGCCTTTACTTCTATTCCGATTCCTATATTTGATGATGCTATTATCGAAGGAGATGAACAAGCCAGTTTTAGATTGATCAATCCTGTAGGTAATATTGTCAGTGCAGGGGATACAGCAACACTAATTATTGAAGATAATGAGTTTCCTGCTGGAGATGTAGCCTTTGGTAGTAGTAGTATTAATACAACTGAGGATGTTGGAAACTTGAACGTAAGTATTAATATAACCAATGCAACTTCTAGTCCTGCTTCTGTGGATGTTATTTTAGAAAACGTAGGTGATGCTATTCAGGGAGCCGATTATACCTTTACATCACCAACTACAGTTACTTTTCCTGCAAATGATAATGCTCCTCAAACTATTACCATACCTATTGTGGATGACACAGATATAGAAAATGATGAGACTTTTCAATTGAAGCTTGTCAACATCACCAATCAAGGTACTATACTAGCAGACAGTGTACTGACTGTAACCATTGAAGATAATGATACGCTAAGTGTTGGGGTTAATGCCATCGAAGCAGAAGAAGCATTGTATCAAATGGAAAAAATCAACCTCTAAAGAAGTTGGCAAATGGTCCTTCACAAATAATAACTGAAAAGATATTCGATGATGGACCTAGTTGGTTTGAAAATAGAACATTGTATTCGAAATGGAATCAATATGAGAACATAGTCCTTAACAGCGTACCGAAGTTAAACTTAAAACGTCAACCAGACG
>JAKVCT010000046.1:0-3856 GCA_022448995.1 Saprospiraceae bacterium | reverse complement strand
TAACACTTCGATTAGCTGATTATACCAACCAAGAGTTGATTATATCCGATCTAGTTGGACGTATCTGGAAGCGCGAGGAATTAGTGCAAAATCAAACTACTTTGTCGGTAGAAGAGTTACCTACTGGTATTTATTTCTTGCGTGTTCGCAATGTTAAAACAGGAGAAGAAATTACGAAGAAGATTATTCGTTCTTAAGACAAAAAGAAGACAGATAAGATAAATACACTTGATTCTTTTACAGAGAAAAAAGAGATTACCCTAAACAGGTAGTCTCTTTTTTTTAAAAAAAACTTACCTTGACAGCTCAGTAGAGTGTACTATAAAATTTGTGAGTTAATTAGCTCAATGTTTTATTGGTGCAGAGCTGAAGGTCTGCCCTGTAGATGGATATATTTTGTATCTATAGCGAAGGGCTAACCCCGAAGGACTCAACGCAGGTAAAGGCCTTCGCTAAATACTCCGTTAAAGAACTAAAAATATTTATTACATTCTATTAGTAGATTATAATAAATATTTTGTGAGTTAATTAGCCAACACCAATTTAATATAAATGAAAGTTCTGCTTCATACTTTATCCTATATCCGAAATTATCGGCTCTATGCAGGTCTTAATGTCTTATTCAATATTCTGACAGCAATTTTTGCCATTATCTCCTTACTGATTATCAAACCTTTCTTGGATATTCTATTCACGAGTAGCTATACACCGCCTGTAAGTGATGGAAGCTGGGTAGGCGATTTGCTTAGTTTATTCAATGGTTTTTTGATTCAGCTGATTGAAACCGATGGTAAAAAGACAGGTTTGTTTTTTGTTTGTCTAATGGTAATTGCCACCTTTTTTCTCAAGAATCTTTTTCGCTATTTGGCTATGTTTGTCATGGCACCTGTGCGCAATGGAATTGAGCGAGATCTTCGGCAAGAAGTCTTTGATAAACTTATGCACTTACCCCTCTCCTACTTCTCGGATGAGCGAAAAGGTGACTTGATGTCTCGGCTAACTGCGGATGTAAAAGAAGTACAATGGAGTGTTTTACGTTCTCTAGAAACCTTTGTACGTTCGCCTATTTCCATTATAGGCTCCTTGGCTGTGATGATTTATATCAGTTCTTCTTTAGCACTATTTTCCTTTGTACTCATTCTGTTTGTGGGGTTGATTATTGGACGTGTGGGGAAGACCTTAAAGAAGAAATCCAGTCGTGCTCAAAACTCTTTAGGGAATATCCTTTCTATTTTAGATGAGGCCTTGGGGGGCTTGCGAATCATCTTCGCATTCAATGCCGAAAAGTATCAAAAAGATAAATTTGGACAAGAAAATCAACAGTATTATGATATTATGAATCGAATTCTACGCCGTAAGGACTTGTCCTCGCCTTTGACTGAATTTTTAGGTGTGAGTATCGTTGTGGTTTTGCTTATGTATGGTGGTCATTTGGTATTTAGTGGAGAGTTTGAGGCTTCTACTTTTGTGACTTTTGTGCTCATGTTTTATAATATTATAGATCCTGCTAAGTCTTTTTCTTCTGCTTTTTATGATATGCAGAAAGGTAGTGCAGCTGCAGAACGTTTGAAAGTTATTTTGGAAACGCCTTCTGATATTACCAATAAGGAAGATGCAAAATCATTGGAGATTTTTGGAAAGCAAATAGAGTATAAAAACCTGTCTTTTAGTTATACAGGTGAAATGAATGTACTAGAGAATATCAACCTAAGTATCAATAAGGGTGAATCTGTTGCTTTGGTGGGGGCATCTGGTGCAGGAAAATCAAGTCTTGCTGATTTACTGCCTAGATTTTATGATCCGACTAGTGGTAAAATTTTGATTGATGGTTTGGATATTAAAGATTATAAACTCCATGATCTAAGAGGACAAATGAGTGTGGTTTCTCAAGAAGCTATTTTATTCAATGATACGATCCGAAATAATATCCTATTTGGACTAACCGATCCTACTCAGGAAGACATAGAAGCTGCTGCCAAGATTGCGAATGCACATGATTTTATTCTAGAAACTGAAAAGGGTTATGATACCATGATTGGTGATAGAGGGACTAAGCTTAGTGGTGGTCAGCGTCAGCGCTTAACCATTGCCCGTGCTATTTTGCGCAATCCGCCAATTCTGATTTTGGATGAAGCTACCTCAGCTTTGGATTCTGCTTCTGAGAAGCTTGTTCAAGAGGCATTGATCAAGGTTATGCAAAATAGAACTTCTATTATTATTGCACATCGTCTGTCTACGATCCAACATGTAGATAAAATTGTGGTGATGCAAGAAGGTAAGATTGTAGAACAGGGAAAACACCAAGAACTCTTAGAGAAGAATGGTATCTATACACAACTTGCTAAACTACAAATGATGTAAACCTAGATCTAAAATCGGGCTTGTTTTAAAACACAAATTATAATCTGCTGTTTTCTTATGTTATGGATACAATAAATATATTTTGGTTTCGCCGCGATTTACGCTTAGAAGATAATGCAGGACTTTATCATGCCTTGAAACAGGGGCAAGCTGTTTTGCCTATTTTCATTTTTGATAGAGAAATTCTAGATAAATTAAAAGATAAGGATGATGCTCGAGTGAGTTTTTTACATCAGACTTTGGCTAATATTCAATCTAAGTTGAATGAGTTAGGAAGTAGTTTGCAGATCAGTTATGGAAAACCGGTAGAAGTTTGGAAAGAATTGCTACAGCAATACAAGATTGGTCAAGTTTTCACAAATCGTGATTATGAGCCTTATGCAAAGGAACGTGATGCACAAATCAAAGACCTATTAGAAAAGAAAAATATTAGTTTCCATACTTACAAGGATCATGTGATTTTTGAAAGCACAGAGGTTCTAAAAAAAGATGGTACACCATACACCGTTTTCACTCCCTATTCTAAAAAATGGTTGGCCAAATTAGATACCCAACAGAAAGAGAAGATCTCTTATTTTCTGTATAGTTATCCTACAGAGAAATACTTCTCCAATTTCTATAAAACTGATCCGATTGCAATGCCTAGTTTGGCACAAATGGGATTTGAACCAAGCCCAATTAAGATTCCATCTACAGTAGTTGCTCAGAAGGTAATTAAAGATTATACAGAAAATAGAAATTTTCCCGCTATTCCCAATGGGACTTCTCGCTTGGGCATCCACTTCCGTTTTGGAACAATCAGTATTCGTGCAAAAGCACAAAAATCTAGAAAACTGAATAAAACCTATCTGAATGAATTGATTTGGAGAGATTTCTATTCTATGATCTTAGATCAATTTCCGCATGTAGTTGGGAATTGTTTCCGAGATAAATACGAAGCAGTAGTTTGGCGCAATGACGCTAAGGAGTTTGAAGCATGGTGTCTAGGTCAAACTGGCTACCCTATGGTGGATGCAGGCATGCGCGAGTTGAATGCTACTGGATTTATGCACAATCGAGTTCGTATGGTGGTGGCTAGCTTTTTAGTGAAGCACTTGCTGATTGATTGGCGTTGGGGAGAAGCTTATTTTGCACGCAAATTGCTTGATTTTGATTTGGCAAGTAATAATGGTGGCTGGCAATGGGCAGCTGGTTGTGGTACTGATGCTGCACCTTATTTTCGGATTTTTAATCCGACTTCTCAAATGGAGAAGTTTGATAAGGAAAAAAAATATGTAAAAAAATGGGTACCTGAGTATGGTACTGGCCAATATGTTCAGCCTATTGTTGATCACAAAAAAGCTCGACAGCGCTGCTTGGATACCTACAAGAAGGCTTTGGGTAAGGCGTAAATCACGCAGATTTATAAATAAAACACAGGGCTGTCTAAAAAGGTTACCCTAATCTGAAAGATTAGAATATTATTTGGCGAGGGAATGAATTGCCTCGCTATAGA
>JAKVCT010000459.1 GCA_022448995.1 Saprospiraceae bacterium | reverse complement strand
TTAGCTTCGCTGAGCCCTTCGGGGTTTTCGCCTCGTTCAGCATCAAAAATTCTTGTGAATTATTATAAAATTAATTATGTCCACCTACTTATTAGCTTAGGTTTTTCAAAACAGTTAGACTGAACAAAGTCAGTTTATTACCTAGCAAACTGCTTACACTATCTTTATTCATCAGGAATTTTCTAACAGTTTCTTGATATAATTTTTTAGTTCGTTGTCTTTTAGCTTTGCCTTCTAGGGCTTGTGAGAAATTATCAAAATCAACGTACTATTAGCTATTGCAAATTAATGAATATTTGTCATGAAAAATGATTTACTTGACCGTTTAAGAGCCAACGATACCAGTGCATATAAGCTTTTCTACAAAAAGGCATATTGGGCAGCAGCAAGCTTTGTATTGAAGAATTCAGGGACACAAACTGAAGCACAAGATATATTTCAGGAGGCAATGGTTGTTTTTTTGACAAATATTCGAAAATCGAATTTCGAATTAACCTGCAAACCTGAGAATTATATTTATGCAATTGTAAGAAACCTTTGGTTAAAAAGTCTAAAGAAATCAAAAAAGACTCCCATAAAAGTATGGGAGCAGAGTTTAGATGAGAGATTACCTACTCATTATTTAGACGAAGAGGACAATGTAGATGATACTGATCAGCAATTGTTGATGGTTGCTATGAAAACCCTCTCCTCTTTCGAAAAAGAAGATTGTAAACAGTTACTGACCTGGTTTTACTTTGATAGAATCTCACTAAAAGAGATTGCTATACGCCTAAACCTAGCTTATGGATCTGCTAAAAATCGGAGGATATCATGTTTAAAACATCTAAAGAAGAGAATTAAAAGTAATCTCAAATAAAGATTTTACATACGAAATTCAAAAAGAGATGTTGTAATAAAGCAAAGGAGTTGTTTCACCTATCAAGGCAGAAATCCCAAAGGACTCAGCGAAGCTACCATTAGTGCTAATTTTGACTATGGACTAGTATAAAGTCAAGTGAGAAGCCGACATGAAACTATGGAATCTTACATGGACTTAAAATAGGGAATGAGCATAAACTTACTTGGTAGGTACATGGCTTGAATACCTGTAGCTTTTAATGCTTTATTCAATAATTAATATAATAGGAAACACAATATGACACCTCAAGATTTTTATGATATCGAATTTATAGAAGCCTACTTGAATGGAGACTTAAATGAAGATCAACTGCAACGCATTGAAAAAAAAATTGCAGAAGATCTTGAATTTGCAGCTGAAATAGAATTACACAAAAGTGCTCTAATCGCAATCAAGAAAACAGCTCAAGAGCAAATTCGGAATGATCTTCGGTTAGCAACTAACTTACTGGATAAAGAAGGGTTTTTTGTAGGAGAAGATGAATTGAGCGCTTACATAAGAGGAGATTTAAAAGATTCAGAATCCATCCGTAAAATAGAACGGAGGAAGCAAATAGATCAAGCTTTTGCTGCTGAATTAGAGCTAGAGGCACTTGTCGCTCAGAGTCTAAGAAAAGAAGCCCAGAAACAGATTCAAAAAGATTTAGACGTAGTTCAGGACTCTTTGAAAAAAGAAGGTTTCTTTGACTCCCCTCCCCTATCTGTGACCCAGCCTGAAGAAAAGAAGATTAGAGTTATTTCTATTCTTAGTACCAAAAGCCGTGTATGGATAGCAGCAGCAAGTGTTTTACTTATCATTTTAGCAGTAGGAATTTTTATGAACAAATCTACTGGAGATGATATTTTCGCAGATTATTATAAGGTTCCAGCTGACGTAGTTACACCAGCACTAAAACCTCTGAGTGGTAGTGGAGCTGTTGGCTTATCTAGTATAGAGCAAACAAATTTGGGAGAATTATTATCTGCTTTTGATGCTTACCAGAAAAAAGATTATGGTCGTTCTACCAAACTACTAAAAAAAATCCTAAACAAAGAAATCACTTTTTATCAACCCAAAGAGGATATAGAATTGTATTTAGCTGAAAGTTATTTAGCTCAGAATATGCACATGGATGCCATTCTTATTCTAGAAGGCTTAAATACCTCTATGAATGAAAAATTTAGAAATCGAGCCTTAGTAAGTTTCCATTTGGCATTAGCCTATATCAAAGTTGATCAAAAAGTAAAAGCAAAAATATTATTGGAAGGTTTGGAGAATCATGCTAGTTATGGAACTGCTGCTTCAGAAATTTTAAAAGCATTAAATTAACGCTATACATTAAAAGTTTCATTTTTCACGTCCAGCATGAAACATTACATTTGTCATTTGTCACGTGGAAAAACAAAAAAACATACCCATAAGTGTTACAAGCACAACGTGAAATACTATAGGTTTAAGGTCAATAACGTACTTAGTAGTCTCTAATAAATATTTCTCAATAAAGTATTAGCTTGGGGCTGTCTAAAAAGGTAAGATTGATTTTCCTAATGAAAATATTATTTGACGATGGGCTCTGCGGAGTAAAAGACCTTTTCTATATATACAAAATCTATCCATCTACAGCGCAGACTTTTAACTGAGTTGAGCTCTTCGAGATTAGCTCTGTGCCAATAAAAGATTCAGCCAATTAACTCATAAAAATTTATAATACACTCTAGCAGGTGTATTATTCATCACTTGGATTTAGAGATGTTCTTAAAATTAGGCTAGGAGTCTACTATTCCTTTTGCATAATCTAATAAACGTTACAAGTGGAAAGTGAAACATTCTACGTTTAAAGTGTATACTATTCTCAGCATATTACCAAAAATATCACATTAAACATTACACTTGCCATTTGTCACGTGAAAAGAGTAGGAGGATGTAAAAGCTAATAAACGTTACAAGTGTAACGCGAAACATTCTACGTTTAAAGTGTATACTATTCTCAGCATATTACCAAAAATT
>JAKVCT010000458.1 GCA_022448995.1 Saprospiraceae bacterium | reverse complement strand
AATATTTGAGATAGATAATAATGACACGGTTATTGACCTAAATATAAAATGTAACAAAGCTGCCATAAAGAGTTTCATAAAACTAGTGGACAAGCTTATCCATGATCGCCTTCAGTACAAAACTCAAAACCTGGCTAAGAGAAGTTATGTAGCCAAAAATAAAAAGCCAATTGCTGGAGCCGTATTTCAATGGGATAATACTGCAGAAGAGATCTACGCCTTATTTAGAAGCTTGCATTTTTATCCCTTTGATAATCCAGTTAGTACTCCCAAAGTAATGATCGGCAATGATCTCTACATCTGTGACAAAATGAGCGTGGGTCCACAAATCAATCGGGAAATGACATCAGGAGTTGTATTGACGTGTGACTCTGAACAGCTTATTATCTCTACATCTTCCTATCCTGTAATTATCGAAAAACTATCGACTATAGATGGCAAGGAAATTAGGATTGAAGAAGTTATAAAAAAACATCAACTCCATAAAAGCTTGAAGCTGAATTCTCACAGCGACATTACGCTAAAAGCTATTAGGGCACTGGATCAAAGGTTACAACAATATGAAAGCTTTTGGATATCTAAATTGGAAAAAGTACAGTTAACTACACTACCGAATTGGAAACCAAATAAATGCGTTGAGCAATATCCTAAAAGTACGACTGTAGGCTACCCAAAAGGATCTAAAGAATTTATGCGCCACCATGGCTATGATGAATTACATACTTTTCTCACTCTAGTTATCATATACCTAACGAAGATTACAAGACAACTCCAATTTAGCGTTGCTTATTTATCTAAAGCTCTGCATGATAAGATCAAAGACAAGGAGTCCTATTTTGAATCATTTGTACCCTTCAACATAAGCATTGATGACAACATGACCTTTTCTGAGTTGTACTTACAAGTACGCAATCAGAAAGAAATATTGGATCAGAATATAGGATATACCAGAGATATTAAAAGAAGGCGTAGATCATTACATCAGAACAATAAGGCCATTATAGAATTATCAAACAATGTTGCCATTAATGAATTTCACTCTTTTAGTAAAACCGGACTTACAGCACAACTAGAATTCTCATTCAACGCAGAAAGCAATAATGTCTGGGGGCAATTAAGATATCAACCAGACAAAATAAGTGAAAAATCTGTAATAAAAGTAAATGGGCACTTTAACCAACTCTTTATGGAGATCATCTCAGATCCATCGCTTGCTATTGATGCCTTCCCATTTACTGCCCAGGAAGAAAATTATGAGATACTAAATATTTTTAATAAAAAACCTCTCATCCAATGTCCTTATTCTTTAGTTGAACTTTTTCGTCGACAAACAAAATTGACACCTAAAAATATTGCTTTAGCATATGAAAAAGAGACATTGACTTATGAACAGCTATACAACAAGTCAGAAGAAATTGCCTCATACATAGTAACAATCCATCAGATCAAGGCTAACGATATTGTTGCACTTATAACGGATAGAAACCAGTGGATGATAATTAGTATCCTAGGTGTCCTTATATCAGGAGCGGCATATCTTCCCATTGCTCAAAATGCGCCTATCAGAAGGACTGAATTTATGCTAAAAGAAGCAAAGGCCAAATTGATTCTAACAGATAAGATCAATCATAATAAAGTGGTTGATACTAGTATTTCCATTCCGATTATAATAATAGAATATGTCAAACATACTGTACGTGATCTAAGTGATATTGTCTATTCTCCTTCTAATCTTGCTTATGTTCTATACACATCAGGATCCACTGGCCAACCCAAAGGCGCGATGATACAACATGCAGGCATATGCAATCTAATCAAATACCAAATAGATCAATTCCAGATTACAGCAAAAGACCGCATATTACAATTCAGCACTTATACCTTTGATACCTCAGTTGAAGAGATATTTCTGGCGCTATTATCAGGGGCAGCTCTTATTCTAGCAGATATAAATATTCTTCTATCACCAAGCAAATTTGAAGCTCACATAAAAGAAAATAAAATAACCGTCCTTGATCTTCCGCCTAGTTTTTTAGACGTAATATTTAAGCGGCCTCTTCATACGGTGAGAATAATGATACTAGGTGGGGAGTCTCCTAAAAAAGAGCATATAGACTATTATGAGAAGCGGTTGACATTAATCAATAGCTATGGTCCTACTGAAGCAACAATAGTAGTCACTAACCATATATATAATGGAGAGCCAACTGAAGTTGCTAAGCAAAAATTAATAGGCAAGCCGATAAAAAATACTGAAATTCTGATACTCGACAGTTATTCCAATCTTATGCCTGTAGGTGTCGTAGGAGAACTTTGTATATCAGGAGAAAATATAATGAGAGGATACATCAGCAATAATAATGCTGATAACTTAATAGAGCACCCATGGAGGTCTGGGGAAAAAATATATAGAACAGGTGATCTAGCTCGATGGCTAAATGATGGAAACATAGAATATATAGGGCGGATAGACAATCAGGTAAAACTGAGGGGACAAAGAATTGAATTAGGTGAGATAGAGAGCATTCTCAGCAAGCATCCTGATATAACCGACAATCTTGTTGTACTAAAGAAAAATCCAGCGGGTTTTCATGAGCTTATAGCTTACATAGTTGCTACAGATATCAAAAATTTTGAAGCATCAAGATTAAAAAGTTATCTAAAGAAACATTTACCATCCTATATGCTTCCTTCAGCCTTTGTAACAATCAGTCAAATTCCAAAAAAAGAAAACGTGTTCCGGAAAACAAAAAAACTAGCTTTACAATTAGCTGTTATTTATATATGGACCCAAACATGATCCAAACCATGTCCAATTTTCAAGGTCCAAATTCCCAAAATATGGTTTGGCCATAACTTGCACCATAGGTCTCCAAATCCAACAATTCCACCGCCGAAATGATCGCGCTTTCAATCCTGA
>JAKVCT010000457.1 GCA_022448995.1 Saprospiraceae bacterium | reverse complement strand
GACCTGGAGGAAGAGATAAAAGCACTTGGGTTTGTGTTTAATGTATTCGGGGAAAATTCAATTGTTGTCAACGGGATTCCTGCAGATGTAAGAAGTGGGGAAGAAAAAGGTCTATTTGAAGGCTTGATTGAACAATATAAATTGAATAAAGACGACATCAAGTTAGACAATAAAGAAAATTTAGCTCGTTCTTTGGCTAAGCGTTCTTCTATCAAAGCAGGCAGGAAATTAGCTCCAGAAGAAATGAGCACGTTGGTAGATCAGTTGTTTGCTTGTGATAATCCTAATTTCGGTCCTTCTGGTAACATGACTTTTGTGCTTCTTGACCTTGAGTCTATTGAAGGCTTCTTTAAAAAGTAAATAGATATGTTTGGAAATATTTCACCCGTAGTAAAAAACTTAATTATCCTTAATGTTGGGATTTTTCTCCTTCAAAACCTTCTTGGCGATATTGCATATCTAGGAATGTTAAGTCATCCAGAGTCTGTTAATTTTCGTCCTTTCCAGTTTTTTACCTATATGTTTTTGCATAGTGGTTTTATGCACTTATTCTTTAATATGTTGTGGTTGTACTTCATGGGCTCCAAGCTAGAGTACTTCATGGGAAGTAAAAACTTTATAACTCTTTATATAGCTGCTGGTATAGGAGCAGCCATATTGCATTGGGCAGTCAATGACTATATTTTCCATAATCCACATTGGGTGTTACTTGGTGCTAGTGGTGCCGTAGCTGGAATTATGATGGGTGCAGCTTTGTACTTTCCGAACGATGAAGTAATTATTTTTCCAATCCCAATTCCTATCAAAATCCTTTATTTGGTAATATTTTATACAGTTTATGAGTTATATAAAGGGTTAAATGTACAAGATGGTGTAGCTCATTTTGCCCACCTTGGGGGATTACTATTTGGATATTTATACCTTAAACTTTTTAATAAGGACGGAGGTTATAGATACTAAATACCTATATTAATAGAATGCTTGGACGAACACCAGTTGTAAAAAATATTATCACCTTAAATATTGGGGTGTTCATTCTACAATACCTCACAAATGGTACTGACTTTGATATAACAAGATGGTTGTCTTTGTATGACTACCGTGCTGATTACTTTTTTCCTTGGCAGTATCTGACTCATATGTTTGTGCATAGTGGGTTTTCCCATTTGTTTTTTAATATGATTCCAGTTTTGGTGCTTGGTCCATATTTGGAGAAACTTTTTGGTCAGAGGAAATTTCTGCTTTTTTACTTAGGTGTTGGTATTGGAGCAGGAGTAGCTACTAACGCTTTGCATGCTTATGAAATCAATCAGATTTTAAATACTGCTGGAATAGTTAGAGATAACCTTAATGCTGAAAACTTAGTAAAGTTTATAGAAACGGTAAACCCATGGTATGTTCAAAATGAAGGAGTTTACGAACAGTTGATGTCCTACATAAATCACCCTGATAATGTGGAGTACTTAGCTTCAGTATTAAATATTTTGGAAGGCGCTGTACATGCTATTGTCAACATGCCAATGATGGGAGCAAGTGGAGCTGTATTTGGTGTGCTTATGGCTGCTGGCCTGTATTTCCCGAATATGCCTTTGATTTTGTTCCCAATTCCAATTCCAATCAAATTGAAGTGGTTGGTGATATTGTATGCATTTACAGAATTCTATGCTGGAGTGAAACCAATACCAGGTGATAATGTGGCTCATTTTGCTCACCTTTCAGGTATGCTTTTTGCTTTGGTTTTTTATCTAATTTGGAAAAGAAAAGGGCTTAATAATGATCAAACGTATTATTAAATGGGAAGTGTAATAGATGATATAAAGAATGCTTTTAATAAGAGCAATAACTATTTAAATCAGTTGATCTTAATCAACGTGATTGCTTGGGTAGTTTATAGTTTGGCTATGGTTGTGCTTAAGCTAGCCGGTAATGGCGATTTGTTCTTTTACATCAGATCTAATGTAGAGATGCCTTCAGGAGCTCTTGATTTTGTTTTCAAACCTTGGACGTTAATTACTTATTTCTTTTTGCATACACCTGCAGGATTGTTTCATATTCTTTTCAACATGCTTGGGATGTACTGGTTTGGAAGAATTGTAGAAGACTTAATGGGATCATCGAAAGTATTGGGTATATATGTTTGGGGTGGTATTCTTGGAGGATTGCTTTATTTGTTGAGCTACAACTTAATTCCAGAGTATATTAATCGAGGTCCTTCGTTATTGGTAGGAGCTTCAGCTTCGGTATTCGCATTAATTACTGCAGCAGCTACATTGGCTCCTGAGTATCGTTTGAACCTTTTATTACTTGGACCTGTAAAACTGATCTATATTGCTATTGCATATGTGGTTTTAAGCTTAATTGGATTAAGTGGAGGTAATGCTGGAGGAGAAATGGCTCACCTCGGGGGAGCATTGATGGGATACCTTTACATCAAACAATTACGAAATGGGAAGGATTTAGGTCGTCCTGTATTTGGTGTGGTTGACTTTTTCAAAAACCTGTTTTCAGCAAAGCCTAAAATGAAGGTGTCACACAAAACAAAAACAAAGAAGTCTTCGTCTTCAAAATCTTCTTCCGATGTTTCTCAGAGGGATATTGATGTGATTTTAGATAAAATTTCTCAATCCGGTTATGAGAGTTTAACTAAAGAAGAAAAGAATAAACTATTTTCAGCAAGCCAAAAGAAAGACCAATGACACAGTTTGATAATCTCTTAGTGGAAGTTGTTGGTGGTATTGCAACCATCGTAATCAACCGTCCAGATAAACTGAATGCTTTAAACTTTGCGACCCTCAAAGAGCTTGATCAAGCTTTAACTGATTTGGAAGTAAAGAAAGAAGTATCAGGAGTGATTATTACTGGGCAAGGAGATAAAGCTTTTGTAGCAGGTGCTGATATCAGTGAATTTAGAACTTTGTCTAAAGAGAACGCTGTGAAAGTAGCTCAAGAT
>JAKVCT010000456.1 GCA_022448995.1 Saprospiraceae bacterium | reverse complement strand
TTAGCTTCGCTGAGCCCTTCGGGGTTTTCGCCTCGTTCAGCATCAAAAAATCTTGTAAATTATTATAAAATTAATTATGTCCACCTACTTAATTCATCAATAATTTCCATTTAAAATCATGAAATTAACTTATTATCACTTCATCTTAGTTTTGTTAGGATCTATCCTAAGCTTCTCTTCTTGTAAAAAGGAGCAAACTACTAACGAGGAACCTTATTCCTCTATCACTAACCTAAGCACCATTGCAGTAAGTAACTCTAATGTTTATTATTGTGAACCTGTGAAAACCTTAAGTATAGAAGATGGCTATTTGATGCTTACCAATGTTCATTATGATAATGGAGATATTGGTATTCAATACAATAAGCTTAATAGAAATCAAGAAGTAGTCTGGTCTCAAACCTATTCAGATGGTGGATATCAATGCAAAGGTGTAGATTTAATACAAGCCCAAAACAATGTTTATATAGCTATGAATTTTGGGCTAGATCTTGGAGAAAGTACAAGAATTAAGCTTTTGCGTATTGATATGAATGGTAATATTATGCAGGAAAAAAGCATACCTAGTACTGTTACTTCGCATAGCTATTATGTCCACTCTATAGCTTATGAAGAAGGTGATGATCTCATTGATCCTTCTCTTATTTTGACTGGCGAAACAACTAATATTGATATCCTTAAACCTGATTATACAGAGAACTACGACTTAAAAGATATTTATGTTGCCAGTCTAAATCCAAATCTAGAAGCAGAATCTGGGATTTATTGGGAGAGGTATGATGGTTATGGTAACAATGACAAAGGTATGAAAGTCATTACTCAAGAGGATGGTTATCTGATTGGAGGACTCTCTAAAGGAGTACAGGGATCAAGTGCAGACAGGCTAATTTTAGTAAAAGGCCATAAAGAGTCGAATAATATACTGAATACCCAATTGTATACAATATCCAATCTAAATCTAGAATGGATAGATATGGTTGAGGATACAGACCGCCAACAATTTCACCTGTTTGCCTATGATCCCAATGCAACAACTGCAACTGTCTATAAGATCTCTACAGATAAGGATTTTAACCAAATCGGGGATACAGATATCATTAATCTAGTGGATACAGAACCGATCCTTTACCACTCTGTAAATTTATTATCCAATGGGCTATTCTTACTCACCTTAGAGAAATCTAATAATGAAAATACTCAGAATATAGAGTGGGTAACCTTTACGATAAATGGTGCGTTTAAAAATCGATACACCCTTAATGATCCTGAGCAAAAGTATACAGAAAGTGTGGGTCGCTTAAGTGAGGTAAGTAACAAAACCTTATCCATAGATCGTCTACTATTTCCTATCACTTATCAAAATAATAGAAATATTGGAGCGTATCAATTGGATTTAAATTTTCCAATCCAAAATTAAGACTAACAAAAATTAATAATAGTTGAGGTCGTTCTTATTCTCTTCAACACATCAAGGTCACTAGGATTCTTATTCTTAGTGACTTTTTTGTCAGTATTTACCTAAAATTAGTGTACTTTTAGCGTAAAAGTATCTTTTTATTTAAGCAAGCTCTCATTCCCTTATGGATTTATTCTTATTAACATCCAGTTCTGTAGAAGACAATATTCCCTTAATTGTTTCTATTATTGCAGGTGTCCTTTTTGTCCTTATTTTTGTTCCTCTAGGTCTCAACCAATTACAAAAAGAGGAAGAAGATCGTACTGTTTTTGAAAACCTCAAGGTCATTTGTGATTTATTCAATCTAAAGATTACAGAAGAAACACATAGATCCTCTCCTAGTCCAGCGAATTATGTAGCTAAAGGTCAATATAGAAATCGAGCACTTTATTTGAGATTATACCAAAAAAGAGAATACAGAAGTGCTGGGGATTCAAGTAGAATAGTTTATGTGTGGTACATGGAATATACTTGGCAAATTACTAATCCGAATAAAGTACGTTTGGCTCTAGCCAACGAAAGTGTTTGGGACAGAATAGATAAGAGTTTTGGGGTGGATTATTCTCACGATTTCACTGTTCATCACAAAGATTTTGACAAACATTTTATTGTGGCTTGCAACTCTAAGGATTTTGCAGCTAAAATGCTCAATGACAAATGGTATGATCAGATGGTGGAGTTACATAAATATTTCTCATTCGATTACTTAGAGACGGAAAACAATAAAATTATTCACAAAAGCGAACAGGCAGTCGAAGAACCCATGGAATTAGAGTTGCTCAAACGCAGTCTGAATGCTACCTACCAACTAGCAGAAGCCATGGATAAGTACTCACCGCAGGCATAATATAATTATACTTGTTCTAATAACCATTCAATAGCAGCTTCTTCATTCGTAAAAAGTTGAGTTGGAAAGGCTGGTTGGTTAAATTTAAAAAAGAGATTGGCAACTACACGTGATACATTGGATCCTACTAGTAAAGCACCTGCTTTGGTAAGTGCTATGATCTCTTGATTAGCTCCTAAATAGTCTCGGACTTCTTTAGAAATTCTTTTAGTCGTTCGGATATCTGCTAAGAATAAAAAACGACCATTGCGCAGTTGACTGTTAAGAATCTTCACATGTTTTTTGACATCTTCTAGTGTAAATGCTTTATCTGGAAACCAGACTTTGTGTACAATTCCATTATCTAGAACCGTAACTTTTGTACAGGGTGTTATAAATTGTAAACGCATAAGTATGATTATAATATAATTTAGGGATATTTTTTATACTTGAATAGGATGTTTTGTTCTATAAAATTCCTAGTTCTATTTTACAATAGTTCGTAGATTTTAGATAACAGTCCAAATATTATCGTGGTTACCTTTGGCTGATTTTAAGCCAACTTTCACCTTCACTAAGTAAGTAAGTAGGTGGACATAATTAATTTTATAATAATCAATTAAGTAGGTGGACATAATTAATTTTATAATAATTCACAAGATTTTTTGATGCTGAACGAGGCGAAAACCCCGAA
>JAKVCT010000455.1 GCA_022448995.1 Saprospiraceae bacterium | reverse complement strand
ATGAAAAGGTTTGGTGATATAATCATCTGCTCCTCTTTTCAGTCCCATAATTTTATCACTAGTATTGTCCTTAGCCGTGAGAAAAATGATAGGAATATCCATATTGACCAAACGCAACTGCTCACAAAGCTGTAAACCATCAACTACAGGCAACATGATATCTAAAATAACCAAATCAAAATGTTGTCCTTGGAAAGTAGTCAAAACATCTTTTCCTGTGTCTAAATCTATTACTTCGTATCCTTCTAGCTCCAAATTTAGTTTTAATGCTTCCCGGATACTTTCTTCATCCTCAACTAATAATATGCGCATATTTATGTATAAGTTTTTTCAGAAGTTGTTTAATAATTTATAGAAAAACAGCTCATAAACCCTTGATAGTCAAAACAACTATTCGTTTAGCCTGCCTAGCTCCTGCCAAGGATTTGGGAAGAAACTGACTATAGTATGCTTTGCTACCACCATAGACACAGATCAAAAAGTAATTGCCTATGTAACTACTTTTCAGTTTACCTAAGCTTATCTACAATAAATACCAGTATCTAACAACTAGTTAGAAATGCTTAAACAATTTCTTAGTAAAAAATCATTGTTACACGATAACCTATATCTAGAAGTTGTTTAAAAATTAGATTTAATGCAGAAATTTAGATGATTTAACTGCGGTAAAGATAATTTTTAAACAACTTCCTAGTCTAAAAAACAAGCAATATTATCTCCCTTGACATAAAAGCATTTAATACTTCATCATTATACTTCGTGAATTTTTAGCTTCAAACCAAGACTATCAAATGCTCTCCTCCAATAAAGGCAAACGAATTCTAAAACAAGTGCCCTGCGGTTCATTATCATGTACAGAAATGGTCCCCTTATGATCCTCTACAATTTTCTTAGTAATGAATAAGCCCAAACCAGTCCCCTTAGTTTGGCGAGTGTGTTCATCCCCTAGACGATAAAATTTATCAAAAATTCTTACTTTTTCTGTTTTCGGAATCCCTGTTCCATAATCTACTACTTCTAACCACAAACGCTCCTTTTTATTCAGTAGATTCAATATAATCTTATCTGTATCAGGCGCGTATTTTATTGCATTCTCTATTAGGTTTAAGACCACAGAAGCAATCGTTGTTTTATCTGCTTCAAGCATAAACTGATCTTCTTTTTCTGCTAGATCTCCATCTATATTCAATAAAATTTCTCCCTTGAATTTTGGTTTAGTCAGTAAAATACAATCATTAACTAACTTCCTAAAGTCTAATATCTCAAACGAATATTGATATCCCCCTTCCATTCTAGCAGCAAGCAATAGGTCTTGAACTAACTTATGGAGACGATTTGCATCTTTCAAGGCAGAATGAGTTAAGCGTTGCAACTGATCTGGATTTAATTTTCGACGTTGTAAGGTTTCTAAAACCAACTGAATAGATGCTATTGGAGATTTGAGCTCATGAGTAATAGATAAGAGAAAGTTTTGTTGTTGACGTGCTAAGTCTAACTCCTTGCGTCGACCTTGATAAACTCTCCAAATTCCAGCTACCATAAGTACCAAAAGTACAACACCTTCTCCCTGAATCATCCACTGTTGACGAGTATACTGTTGTTCTAGATCTAGAAATACCTTTGACTTCAAAAACTCCTCTTCTGTTGCACCACGCTGAACATATTCACTCCACAAATAGACCTTTTTAGCTTCAAAAGCATCATTGTTCTTGATGTATAATAAATATGACCACCAAGCTCCAGCAATTAAAACATAACTAATCACAATATAAAATAGAATATCTGCTTTTTTTATATTTTTGTACCATTTTATCATATAGATAATATTTTAATTAAATACTGATTATAAATTAGTATTATTCATCCTCTCCAGCTCCCCCAGCCACATTTGGAAACATTGGGCTAGTAATTGTTCTGCGAGTTGGATAAGCCAAATCGATATTGTCCTGTACAGCAAAATTATCTAAAATCGCCTCCCAAATTTGCTCCTCAGAATTTCGCCTTTGCTTAGGTTCACACAAATAACGCAAAGTCAAGTTCACTCCGCTATCTTCTACAGAAGTGTAAACAATAGGTGTAAGTTTGGTATAATAAATTAGATACCTTCCAGTGGATGCCTTGAGCTCTTTTTGTACCTGTTCGCTAATCTGCGGTGCATTTTCATCTAAGATCTCCTGTAATATAGTTTTTGTCTTACGCCAGTCACTCTCAAAGGTAATAAGTACAGATATTTCATTCCAAATATAGTCTAAGCCTGCATTATAATTAGCAATAGCTGCAGTAAAAATTTGTGCATTTGCCAAGTGAATAATTCGTCCTGTACTTTGATCACTACGCACCCAGTTACCTATTTCAACAATCGTAAACTGAAATAGATTAATATCAATGACATCTCCTGAGTGCTGTCCTACCTGAATTCGATCTCCTACCTTGAAAGGTTGTCTAGCTACAATAAAATACCAGCCTGCAATATTCACAATTGGATCTTTAAATGCAATAGCCAACCCTGCAGATAAAAGTCCCAAAAATGTGGCTAGAGATTCAAACTGATTTGACCAAACTACTGCTATACTCAAGATTCCGATACTGTAGATAATGTAGGTAGCTGCCTTCCGCCAAGCGTAACGCGTACTAATATCACTTTTGAGTGCCATAATAGAACGAATCACCAAGCGTAATAGCAACCACATTCCCAACAAAATCGTTAAGGTAACTACTACTTTAATTTGTGTTTCGGTGAGATTATTCCAAGCTTTTTTTAACCAATCAAACATAACTCTTTTCTAACTAATAAACATTATTATAAATAGTTCTATATGTACTCCCAAGTGATATCCTTGTCGATAGTTTATGAGATTATTTAAGTAGGTGAAATATGTCTAAGATTAGTAAGTAGGTGGACGTAATTAATTTTATAATAATTCACAAGAATTTTTGATGCTGAACGAGGCGAAAAACGTAGGGATAGCACCGCTATCAC
>JAKVCT010000454.1 GCA_022448995.1 Saprospiraceae bacterium | reverse complement strand
GTTAGGGTCAGGGTTAGGATTGGGGTTAGGGTTAGGGTTGGGGTTTGGGTTATGGTTTGGGTTAAGGGTTTAGGGTTAGGGGTTAGGGTGAGGAGAGCTGGGGAGAGTTTTAGTAGAAGTGATGAGGCTCATGCAGATGAGTTCTCAGTACGATATCTTTGTCCAACGCATTACAAAGCTGATGGTGCTGCAGGCTTTTTTGAAAAAATAGAAGCAGAGGGAGGTTCTTCTGTGCCAGAATTTCTAAGTACACACCCAAGCCCAGATAGTAGAGTTCAGAATATTAAGAACTGGAAAATAGAGTTGGGTTGTAAAGGAGCTACTACTACTGGGGATTATAATAAACTCCTAAATTCTTTGCCGTAAGGATCGATTTTTTTCGAATCTTTTTTAATGTACTTTTGTTCTGACTCAAAATGGGAAAAGTCATGGATAGAGAATTTATAAAAGACATTTTTGATAAGCACCAAAGTGATGAGAGATATCCAGCTACATCTGATGTGTGTAATCTTGTTACAAAAGTACTTTTGATGCTTTTTCCAGAGCAGTCGCAAAAGAAATACCATAGCACCGAATCCATAGAAGAAAAGTTTACTGGTTTTAAGGCTGATTTAATAGAAATACTAAGCAGTATGAGTAAGCCTATTCCTGATTCACCAGAAAGAATAGCAGATCAGTTTTTAAATAAAATCCCCTCTGTATATCATATGCTAAATAGTGATATGCAGGCTATTTTGGAAGGTGATCCAGCGGCAACATGCGAGTTTGAAGTGATTAGAGCCTACCCGGGGTTTTATGCTATTTCATTTTACAGATTAGCACATCAGTTATTCCTTCTAGGCGTTCCGGTTATTCCAAGGGTAATTACGGAGTTTGCGCATGGTAGAACAGGTATTGATATACATCCTGGGGCATCAATTGAACCTCATTTCTTTATAGATCATGGAACGGGAATCGTCATTGGTGAAACATGTGTTATCGGTAAAAATGTTAAGATATATCAAGGTGTGACATTGGGTGCACTTAGCGTAGCAAAAGATATGGCTAAAACAAAACGCCATCCTACTATAGAAGATGATGTAGTAATATATGCAGGAGCAACAATACTAGGAGGAGAGACCATCATTGGAGAAGGAAGTATTGTTGGAGGTAATGTTTGGTTGACCAAAAGTATTCCTGCAGGTACTAGAGTTTATCACCAAGCACAAGTAAAAGTACAGCAACCAGATGCATAATTTATTAGATCAGATTGGAAATACTCCTTTGGTAGAGTTGAAAAGAATTAACTCTAATCCAAATGTAAAGGTATATGCAAAATTAGAAGGTAATAACCCTGGAGGTAGCGTTAAGGATAGAGCCGCTTTTGGAATGATAAAAGGAGCTTTAGATAGAGGCGAAATTATCCCCGGTGAAACCAAGTTAATTGAAGCTACAAGTGGTAATACTGGTATTGCATTAGCAATGATTGCTAATCTTTTCAATATTGAGATAGAACTCGTAATGCCTGAGAATAGTACTTTAGAACGTGTTAAGCCAATGGAAGCTTATGGTGCTAAAGTGATCTTGACATCTGAGACTGTAGGGATGGAAGGTGCAAGAGATTATGCCGAAGACAAAGTAAAAGAAGGTGGATATTTAATGCTTAACCAATTCGGTAACGAAGATAATTTTGGTATGCATTATAAAACTACTGGTCCAGAAATTTGGAGAGATACCAATAAAGAGGTTACTCATTTTGTCTCCTCTATGGGTACTACAGGTACTATAATGGGGGTAAGTAGATTCTTAAAAGAAAAGAATGCTAATGTTAATATCGTGGGAGCTCAACCAATGGATGGTGCTAGAATTCCTGGTATTAGAAAATGGCCAGAAGAGTACTTGCCAACAATTTTTGAAAAAGATAGAGTAGATCAAGTAATAGAAGTTGGGGAATCGGATGCTCGAGCTATGACAAGAAGATTAGCCAAAGAAGAAGGTCTATTTGCAGGTATGAGTAGTGGTGGAGCTGGACATATTGCTATTGAATTAGCAAAATCTCTTGACAAAGGCGTTATTGTTTTCATTGCATGCGATAGAGGAGATCGATACTTATCATCTGATTTATTTGATTAATGATACGTGTATTTTACACGAATAGAATATTTAAGTTAGATAATGAGTCAAGGAGGCTTTTGTCTTCTTATCCTAAACACTTTCAAGATAAGTGGGGTTATGATTTTTCTGTGAAACACCCAATGAGTTTTTCTTCTAAGGTTTTATTGGCTAAAGCATTAGAGTATTTAAATATTAATACTCAAATTCTTTCAACTTATACTCTTGGAGAAATGGGAAAACCAGATATTGATGGAGATATATTCTTTAATATTTCTCATAACAAAGGTTTGGTAGCTGTTGCAGTAAGTGATTGTCAAGTGGGTGTCGACGTTCAACAACAGGTTAATAAAGCAGATAGTGTTTTATTAAGAGTGTGTACTGAAAGAGAGTTAGATTTTTTTAAATCCCGAGAGGAGCTATGGACTCGAAAAGAGGCATTAATCAAACTCTTAGGTAAAAGTATATTGGAAGGAAGAAGATATGAGGTATTACCTGATTGTGAATTTTCCTTGACTAAGTTTTCGATTAGTAGTTCAATTCAAGGAACAGTGGCAACCATTGAAAAGCCAGATTCCCTTGAGATTATAGAAGTGTAAGGATTACATATTGAATCCTCTTTTGGACTTTAAAGCCTTTATTCTTAGTCTATCACTATACTAGGTAGAACTGCAGTGGCTTTTCTCAAGACTAATACATGAAATGAGGAGGCTAATTATGATTAACGTGGCAAATATGTATTTTCGGTTTGACACGGTAATGTCTTGATACTTAATTATAAGGATGCTTTAAAAATTGATTTAGACTTGAAATAATTGAATTCGAACATTTTAGTAAGTCATTTTAAAACCTTGATTGGATTTTAGTGATTTCATTTTTTTCTTATTTCCAT
>JAKVCT010000453.1 GCA_022448995.1 Saprospiraceae bacterium | reverse complement strand
TTGCTGCTAATATAAATATTAATCCAATCAAATTAATGACTAACTTAGCCGCTTGTGTGAAGCTCTTAGCAGGATAGCGTTTACCAACTTCTGCTTCTTCCCATAGTGCACGTAAAAAATTTAGTAACGCATCAATAAACATCAGCGTAATTACGATTATATAAGTATTAACGATGGTACTTATTGCAGAAATCGCAGTAGAGTTTGTTGTAAAAAGCACTGGGGCATATAAGTGAATTATCGCTATCGGTAATAGATGAGAACAACGGATTATCACTTTGTATTTAATTAGCCGATCATCCCAACGTATACGGCTCTTTTTAATCAGTGGATGAATGACTAAGCGAATGATGCCTTTGGCTAATATATTAGTAATTAGCGCAACACCAATCAGTGCTATCACTGTGCTAATAAAACTAAAGGTAGATGCAAGGGTATCAGAAAGTCCTAACTGTAATAGCCAATTGTAGATTGTAACAGAGGTCATGTGTTAGTTTATGTGTGGTAATCCACTCGTTGGCAATGCTAGAGCTCACGAGACAAAAAATGTTACTATTTACAGTTTACACTTATGATAGCTTGATAAGCTATAGATACTAGCCAGATTACAATTGTTATGTTTAAGCTCTTACTACTATTGTTTACCTTGTCTTCAGCTCTTACCTTAGGACAACCTGAGCGCTATGAGTTGTGGGTTGCTTTAGAGCATTTTAGCCAAACCTATGGAGGAGGGCTTGATGAAGCAGGCCTTAAGTCAGTCCTTGTTGAAGGTCAGATAACACAAGGTACAGACCAGTATGATTTCATTTTACGCAAGCGCAGTCCGTATTCTATACGCTACACGCAAAGTAAGGGAGATAGATCGATTACTTTTGGCTATAACGGAGCAATTGGCTGGCAGTTAACTACTGGGGAAGAGGACTCTCAGATCCGTATTCTGGATAAATCTGAAATAGCTATTCTGCGTGAAGAGGCTGATTTTGAAGGGCCGCTGTTACGAAACTTCGAGAGTTATAGTAATCGAATTCGTTTGGTTAGATCAGATAGAATTAATAACGAACCTGTAAGAGTTATTGAGATCGATAAAATCAATCAACAAATAGTGCATTACTATATTAGCCAGCAGCGCCACTTTATTTTAATGCGGGAACAATTTAATAGTAATGGCGAATGCATTTTGACTACTTATTACCGAGACTACCGTTTAATTAATAATTTACCATTTGCTTTTGAAGTAGAGAATTATGTAGGCAAAGATAAGATTTCATCTGCTAAAATATCTAGGGTAGTAGTCAATCCTGGTATCCTAAGTTTTTATTTTGAGAAACCTAATGATTAATTTTTTTTGATTGAATCATCGTCTAAATTATCTCGTAATTGATTGATTATTTTAAGTCGACTAAGTTCCGATTTTAAAAATCTATAGAAGTGTTCGTAGCGGGGTAGTATACCTCTAGTTTCCAGAAGCTTTTGTTTAAGCTCAAATTGTGTGCATGTCGTGTAGATTGCCATGTCCAGAACATTTTCTGGGTCTTCTATCTGATCTAAAAAACTGTGAACTTCTTTTGGAATAGATGCTCCTAAATTTATTTGAGCTTGAATTACACTCAATAGATTAGGCTTTATAGTATCTATTAAGTCTAGTGATCCGCCAGGTTTACTATGTACCTGAGTGATTCGTGCTTTTCGATAAGGTTCTTCGCATACGATCTCCTTAAATTGTACTCGTGCCAAACCTTGTAAAATGAGGTTAGAAGTGCCATCTGGATTTTTTTGGCAAGCTCTAATTATTCCAATCGCTGCGATGGACCTTGGCGTCTCTAATTCTCGCGCTGTTGGTGATGAATCATCTAGAGCAGCAACTGCAAATATTCGATTATTAGTTAAGACTTCATCAATCATCTCTCTGTAACGAGGCTCAAAAATATAAAGTGGCATCATTGCATGCGGAAATAGTACCGTAGAACTTAGTGTCATAACTGGTACCTCACTGGGTATCTTAATCTCTTGTATTATACTTGGATCCATGCGTCTGGATGTAATTTTGATTTGTCTGGTTCTGCATGTTCAGCATAATAAACAGCCATTCTAAAATAACGAATACGGTCTGGAGGTATAGAACCCGTGCGAGATAGGACGTCTTCAAAGAGCACTTCTGGAGCGCGTCCTTGTAATTCAAAAATATCTTTAATGCCTATATCTATAAGATTCCGAGCGGTATCTACATTCATTTGTGGTATACGCATGAGTGATGAGTTAAGCGCTTCATAATCAACTTTTTTTTTCTTTTTTTGCACGTGCTATTAAGTGTAATAGATCTAACTAAAATGCAACAAGTAGAGTCATCTCATTAATGATTTTATAAATATAGACGCATTATCTCGTATTTTTAGTGTGACAAAATTGTTCATTATCAATTTATGCAGTGACTTCGAATGAGCCTAATTGTCACAGTTATGCATTAATAATAACAATATTAGGATTGTAAATTATTATCAAGTAATTAACAATGAGTGACTTATGAAATTTTGTTATTTAAGGCATTATCTTTGCTAGTATATTGGCATGAGTAAAATCATTGGTATAGATTTAGGTACAACAAATTCTTGCATGTCCGTCATGGAAGGTGGAGAACCTGTTGTAATTCCAAATTCAGAGGGTGCACGAACAACACCGTCTATAGTAGCATTCGCCAAGAATGGTGAGCGTCTAGTTGGACAAGCTGCTAAGCGGCAGGCTGTTACAAATCCAAGTAATACAATTTTCTCTGCGAAGCGTTTGATAGGTCGCAAGTTTAGTGAAGTGCAAGAAGAATCCTCATCTTTGCCTTACAAAGTTGTTAAAGGTAAAAATGGTGATGCCTACATTGAAGCGGAAGTGGACGGTAAGAGCGAACAATTTGCTCCAGAGCAAATTGCAGCGATTGTTTTACAAAAGCTTAAAGCTGATGCAGAAGCTTACTTAGGCGAGAAAGTTACAGACGCAGTTATAACAGTTCCTGCATATTT
>JAKVCT010000452.1 GCA_022448995.1 Saprospiraceae bacterium | reverse complement strand
GAACAGAGATACGCTTGATATTCAATACATCTACACCTTTTCGAATTCGAAACCCATCCCAAGCTGTCAGACCTTGTCCAAAATATACTCGATAATCTCCAATTGCCACTGCCTTGACATTCTTACTCAAATCACGTAGGTAAAAATGTGCAGAAAAATAGTCAATAAAACGAGCATTACTTTGTCCAGACAAAGGATTTAAGAATTGCTCTCCTGCATCCTTCTCTAGCGTTACACCCATGCTCATCTTGTTCTTATAACTCATATTATAACGCAAATACCACTTATCAGGTGAACCCAAATAATAGGTTCCTGTGGTATCTACAAAACCATCTTGTTTCTCTAGAATCTGCTGATAACGTAAGAAAACCTGATTTTTAGAATACTTAAACATACGCTTAAAATTCAACTTATCTTTCTCCTTACTTGCAGAAAAACTAATATAAGGTAAGATCTTACGAATGGTCTGCATATCAAATACAGGAACTCCTTGTAACTCATATGGAGAATAAAGCTGTCCAAAACGCTTACGGTAATTCATTAGTGCTTGAATCTGAATAGCAGATAATAGCCCCAGTTGTTCCAAGTCCTCAGGTTTGGCATTATTAATATCCAAAGGATTAGCTGCAAAGCCTTCTAAGTATTCAAATTGAGTATCTAGGTCAAACTCCTCAGAATCATTTTCTTCTACTAGATTCTCTATCAAAAACTGAGCACTATTATTATCATCTAAGTTATTCTCTCTATTTTCTTTCTTTGGGCGTTGTGCATAAGCTTCTACAGAAAAAACACAAAGCAAAACAATAGAAAGCAAGGCGTATTTTGTATCTAGTTTCATTACTCTATTAATTTAGACTTCTATCGGATGATAGTTCGTTGATTTTTTAGCATACAAATTAATTCACGATGATCGTCATTAATCCTGCTTATGGCTTTCCTTTCCTGCTCTCCCAACTGCATAGCTAACAGATAAGGAAGGTGTAAATCCTAACATTTGGTGATAGCTAGAGGCTAAATCAATATCTAAACTCTTTAGGCGTAGTCCAAATCCAAAACTCGCCAAAAATGGGCTGGTAGACACCCCTGCTCGAATCGCAAACACATCAATTGGACGATATTCTATCCCCAATTTTCCATTGAAAGGATGATCTAGATTCTTCTCAATTTCTCCACTCAAGATTACATGCTTGGAAGGAGTATAAGCTGCTCCAATCTTAAATATTGGACTAATCTTGTCAAAATTTCCGTTTGCTCCTAAATGCACAGGCACACGCACTGGGCTATAGGCATGCACACCAATCGAAAGTTCGTCATTTACCTTAGCCAAGAGTCCTAGTTCAAAGGTGAGTGAATTGGCAGAACCATATTCTGGAATTCGAGTCCCTAGATAATCCAATTGAACACCCAAAGACAAGTTTTTGAATAACTTACGTGCATAAGAAATTCCGATTTTTTGCTCACTGTAAGCATCAAAACCAAAGTAGTTGACTGTTAAACCAAAAGTTCCTAATTTCTTGTGCGGATAAGCAACCCCAAAGAGAAAAGAATTAATTCCGGTAGTCAAGAAACGAGATTCGCCATAGGCTGTAAAACTCAGTTCTTCCAAAAAAGCCAAACCTGCCTGGTTGGAAAAGGCACTGTTAATATCAGTGAAGGTCACACTAGCATTTCCCATAGCAGCACCACGAGCACCCGCATTTTGAGGGCTTCCTTGTTGAGCCTGAGCAAAGGATGCCCAACATAAGCAGACCAACCCTAGAATTAGAGAGAGTAAAGTTTTAAATATCATAGGATCTAAATTGTAAATCACTTATTGTAACTATGAAGTTGTTTCAGAATTATCTTCATCGCATCAAATTCATTAACTCTGACATATTAATCAGAATCATCTAAATTTCTGCATTAAATCCAATTCTGAAACAACTTCTATGCACAAGTCGCTGCGATATATCAATAAGCTCTTTAATTAAAGATGTAGATTAGATTTAGGTAATAATTCACACTAAAGATAATAAAAAACCCTATTTTGAGCAGAATGAGCATAGTTTATACCTTTTTAGGTATCAGAATTTTATCTAAAATTAACATTAACTCATATTTATGTAATTTTAGCCCTTTTAAAATTAATCTTTGAAGCAAAAAAATGCGTCTAACTCATTATTGTTTTTTACTAATCATTCCACTATTGGTTTTAGCTTGTTCCCCAAGAAAACTTGGGCAACTAAAACCTACTGAAGAACTTTCACCCATCTCTAACCCAAGTTCTTTATTTGAAAAAGATTTTGGTTCTTTTCTATTCAAAGCACATTTACAATATGGCAAGAAGCCAAAAATTGGTGGTCTAATGGTTGTCAAACAAACTGAGCCTGAGGTTTATCGAGTGATTTTTATGGCTGAAATGGGTTTGAGTTTATTCGATTTTGAATTTGGAAAGAATGGTTTTATTGTACACAAGAAGTTTGAACTATTGGATCGAAAAATTCTCTTAAAAATCATTGAAAATGATATTGGATTACTATTGATGACCGATGAATTTAAACGCCCCTTTCGAGCTTGGAAAAGCTCCTTAGATAGTCTCAATCAAGTTTTTACGACTCATCATGAAGGCAGCAAACATTATTATGCTTATCAAGATAGTTCGCTTCGGCAAATTCATCAAGGTGGGCGTGTTTGGATTGATATGAGTCTGTACCAGAACGGTTTCCCACAGGAAATTAAGATTCAACATAAAAAATTACCTCTCAAAATAGATCTTCGATTAATTCGTAAAAAGTAGGCTATTTCATGCTAGCCTCTATCCATTTCATATGCGTATTATAGGCTGTAATATGACTGGTCAGTAGATCCTAAAGTGCCTCTTTGATTTTTAATTTAATCTCAAAACATAAATTTAATCTTGTTCAGCCGCAATAACATATTCTAGGTATAATTTATAAATCATTACCTAATATAAGTAGATGGACACAATTAATTTATAGTTAATTCAATCAGCCTTTTTGTGCTGCACTTCGTTAAAAAGCCTCGTGA
>JAKVCT010000451.1 GCA_022448995.1 Saprospiraceae bacterium | reverse complement strand
ATCCCTACGTTTTTCGCCTCGTTCAGCATCAAAAAATCTTGTGAATTATTGTAAAATTAATTATGTCCACCTACTTAATACTTAATCACTTTATAGGTTTGAGTTTGATATTCATCTTGAACCTTCAAAATATAAGTTCCAGCAGGATGATTATTTAGATTGAACTGATATTGTCCCTCCAAGTCATTATAAACTTGAAGAAGCTGACCATTTAGATTAAATAACTGCAAATTAAATCTTCCATATTCACTTTGTCGAACGGTAATCAGATCTTGAGTTGGATTCGGGAAAATCCGATATTCATTAGTTGCTAATGCTTGCTCAGTCACAGAAAAATTGATTAATTGAATGCTGTAGAAGTTCTCACCAATAGTGTGAAAAGTGGTATTGGTAACAATAGCAGGATTGAAATCAAAATAGATACGAGCAGTATTTTCAATACGTGTTTCCAATGGTAAATTAGGCAATTGATCAATCGTATATTTAACAAAACCATTAGAAGCAGGCTCATTAACGTTGCTATCAGGCAACATAATATTGTCAAAACGGATGGTTAATTCTTGACCATTCAAAGCCCAAGTATAAGGGTGACTAGAAACTCCCATTTGTAAAGTTGATAAATCCAAATGTGTAGATAAGGTATCTTTTAGAACTACGGTAAAAGCAGTGTCATTTCCTGTATTTTGGAAGCGAATGCGATAGTCTAGTGGTGTATTTTTTTCGATATAATGTGTTGCACCATAACCTTCAGGTTGAGCTGCTTTATCATTGGGATCATAAGCAAAAACATTTTGCTGACAATCCAGTCCAATAGCAGGAGTACTATTTCCATTGTATTGACTCAAAACATAACTCGTTTGGATAATTTGTCCTGGAAGTGGATTACAACTTTCCAATGCTTTGGTCACAAAACCATCTCCCAATAGGCTAGGATAACTAGGAATAGGATCTGTTTTAAAACGATAGGTCTTACCTTGAGTAGCAGGAACAGATACATTGAGCGTTTCGCCAGTTAATAAGAAAAATGGATCTTGGATAATCATCAAATCATCCTCAAAAACATAATACAATAAATTACCAGACATGTCTCCACCCACATTGTTTACTTCGAAGTAGATGGTATCTACTGAACAACTGTCTTCCAAGACAAAATCGGGTCCAGCCCAATTGATACCACAGATAGAATCAGGGTAGATATGTGCTTCAGAACAATGAGTTTGACCTAGTAAAGCACTGGTGTCCACAGTAGTATTGATAGTAAAAGAACCACATTCAAAAATATCTATTATACCTAAATTAAATGTGTAAGTATTGCCATTTTGGCTAGCAATCGGTAAGCTGGTTCCTGTAACATTAAGACTAGGATCAATATTAACTTCAATATATGCGTTGGTAGCCATAGCTGTTCCATCATTACAATAATTCACTGTGTAGGCAGAACTATTGCCTGTTGCTCTTAGAAATGGTGCTGAAATATCTACGCGTAATAATTCGCAAGATAGAGCAACCTGTGCACCTAGATTAACTATTTGTGTATTATAATTGGTGTCTATTGTAAGGGTTTGAGGAGTTGTACAAACTGTCCATAAATTATTCGCTGGAACAAGCTCTACTTGATAAGTACCTGTGTCTAATGCAGTATAATAATTCCCCAAACTATCTGTATTGTAATAAAAAGTATCTACCGAATTATAAACTTTTACAAATCCCAAAGGATAGCCTAATTCTCCATTATCTTTTATGCAATTTAGGTTATCATCTTTGTACACATTGCCTTGTAAGGCTCTTGGGAAACAACCGTTATAATTGTAGGAAGCACTAGGATCCTTTACCCAATCATTAGGAACAGGATTAGGGAAGTTACCACAGATGCTTAGGTAAGGTGTATTATTACTACAATCAAATGCGCTAATCGAACCTATAGGAGGTATAAAACTAGGATTATTTAAATAAATATATTCTAGTTGATTTTCCATGCAGTAAATTACATGTATGTTAGGATTATTGTGTAAATCAAGAATCCTAAGTTGATTATTATTACATGATAATCCTCCTAAAATAGAATTTTGACTAAGATCTAAACTGGTTAATTGATTGGAATCACAAGTCAAAGCAGTTAGGCTTATGTTGGTGCTTACATCAATATTTGTTAACTGATTACCATCACAATAGAGGAGATCTAGGCTATCTAGATTATTGGTATTTAAACTAGTCAGTTGATTATTTTCACAGAATAGATATTTTAGATCAATATTAGATGTTACATTCAAACTTGTTAATTGATTATTTGCGCAGTTTATTTCTCTTAGATTGATATTACTAGTTGTATTTAAACTAGTTAATAAATTAGCTGAACACCATAAGGTTTCCAAATTAAGATTATTGCTAATATCTAATGTGCTGAGGGAATTAGAGCCACAACGCAACTCTTCCAAACTACCAAAATTTTCAATACCACTCAAATTAGTGATAGAACTATTAGTTACATCTAGATCGGTTATTCCTATAATATCTGCAGTGAGTATTTGTCCATTAACGGTTGCATCAGAGTCAATTCCTAAATTGATTAATTTTTGTTCAAAATTAGAGTCAGGAATAGAAGTGAATTGAGAAAAAATGTGTGTAAAATAAAAACAAAATAGGGATAGAAATATTAATTTTTTCATAATCATAATAGAGAATTTGTTTAAAAGAAATTTGTATTGTCGTTGGGACAAAAGTAGAGCTAAGGAATAAGAAAATAAACAACAAAAAAATCAATTTGTCTGAAAATTAAAGTGCTAAATATACTGTTTTTCAAATAATTATAGTATTAGTAGATAAATTAAAGTCTGAAAGTTAAAGAATAAATAATGATGCAATTAATTTTGTATAGCTGTTTAACTAAAGCTGAACATATTTGGGATTAAAGCATTAACTTTGCTAAGTATTTTAATACTAAGACCTCTCACCATTAAGTTTTTGGAGAGTTGACTATTTACAAGAATTTGGGGATAAAGCAAAGGCTACACAAGTAATACTTGAATAGCCTTTTA
>JAKVCT010000450.1 GCA_022448995.1 Saprospiraceae bacterium | reverse complement strand
AATTAATTTGTATTTAACCCCGAAGGGCTCTACGAAGTAAATTCAAGCAGCCTTTTAGCTTTGCTGAGCCCTTCGGGGTTATTATAAAATTAATTATGTCCACCTACTTACTTGAATCACGTTAATCAGTAAATTGTAATATGGCACAACGAAAAAAAACAAGGCCAAAAAGTACAGCTAAGAAAACAACAGTAGAGTCAACAAGTGACCAAATTTTAGATGAAGCTAAAGTAGACATTGATCATAGCCGAAGAACAGCTCGTACTTATGGGGCAAAGGAGGTTCTACCTAGAGATACTCGTCCTTTATTATTTGGTAAAACAAATTTCATATTCTTTGTAGCAGGATTAGTGGTTGTTTTATTGGGCTTCTTCCTTATGTCTGGAGGCAATATGCCAGATCCAGATACTTGGGATGAAAGTATTATCTATAGTTCTACACGAATCACATTAGCTCCTGCAACTGTATTATTTGGTTTATGTATTATTATTTTTGGTATTTTTAGAGGAAACAAAACAAAAGAAACCGTAGAGGAATAAGCTTATGGGTTGGTTAGAAGCACTGATTTTAGGAATCATACAAGGATTGACAGAATATCTTCCTGTTAGCAGCAGTGGACATATCGAAATTGGTAAAGAGATGCTAGGAGTAGAGTCTCAAAATATCAATAACGTTACATTTTCGGTTGTTTTACATTTTGGAACAGTCTTGAGTACAGTTGTTGTTTTATGGAAAGATATTGTCGAAATTTTCAAGGGGTTATTCAAATTCAAGATGAATGAGGAATGGCATTTTGCTTTCAAGATCGTGCTTTCTATGATTCCGGCTGCTTTAGTTGGTTTTTTGTTTGAAGATGAGCTAGATGCTTTATTCAAAGGAAATTTATTACTAGTAGGGGGAATGCTAATCATAACAGGGCTTTTGCTTTTTGCAGCGGATCAAGCCAAACAAACCAATCGGAAAGTTGGCTATTTTGATGCTATTATAGTGGGGGTAGCCCAAATGATTGCTATTTTGCCTGGGATCTCACGTTCTGGAGCCACTATTTCTACTTCTGTACTGCTGAAAATAGACAAGGCTAGAGCTGCAAGATTTTCCTTTCTAATGGTAATTCCTCTGATCATGGGTAAGGTAGCTAAAGATTTGCTAAGTGGTGATATTAGCTTGGATGAAGCTAGTATTATGCCGTTAACTATTGGCTTTGCAGCTTCGTTCATAGTAGGGATAGCCGCTTGTCAAATCATGCTGAATTTGGTAAAACGTGGTAAATTGGTCTATTTTTCGATATATTGTTTTGTAGTTGGTATTGCGGCAATGGTTTATCAGCTTGTCGCATAGGCTAAGCTAATCAGATTTGTTCACTGATTTCAATCCACTACATGATGAATTACCTATATCTTTGTCTTTGCGTCATGCTTTGTGCACCCTCACAAGCGCAAGAAGTCTTATTGGTTCTCAACAATGCTTCTTTTGAAGGTTATCCGCACGATGCCATTACTCCTAATGGTTGGGAATCTTGTGGATATGATTCTACTCCTGACATTTTACCAGGACCTTGGGGGGTTTATCAAAAACCAACGGATGGAAATACATTTATAGGCTTAATTTCTAGGGAGGACAACACTTGGGAAATGATCATGCAGGAATTAGTTAAGCCATTAGATAGTGAGAAATGCTATAAGTTTTCTGTGTCTCTTTCTCGCTCACCTACCTATGCTGGTTACAATAAACCACTTCGATTAAGAATTTGGGGAGGCAATACACCTTGTGAGCGCAAGGAGCTGTTAATCAACTCACCAACTATTGATCATTATGAATGGTCGGAATATACCTTTATGTTTTCACCTATTGAAAATTACAAGTATATTTTAATCGAGTGTTACTATAAAAAGGCTACTTTGGTTCCTTATAGAGGGAATCTGTTAATTGATGGGATTACTCCTTTTGTGGAGTGTGATCGAGCTTAATCATTTTCAATAAAAAAAAATGCAAACAGAGAAATATAACTTTTATCTAAATCCTCATGAAATGTATAAATGGACTAAATGTCCTAAATGTGATGCGAAAACTAAGCTTAGAAAGTTTTGTTTGCTGATCAACTATGGAGGATTAAAACTAAAAAATAGTCAATTATTTATATTGAATAAATCATGTAAATACTGTCCCAGTTGTGATTTAATAATTGCCCATCAATGCGAGATTGAGAGTAATATGCAAGAAATGGTCAATCGTCTAGGTCGCACTTATTCTCCTAATAATTGTGATGTACTGGGTACTATAGATAGAGCAGTTTGGAGAAAGGGTAAAAAGGGAAAAATGTCTCCAAAAGACGCTCTTGCTCAGGCTTCCTTATTCAAAGATATTTGGGACTTTGAAATACGTCCTGCTGGTTGGTATTTTGATAGTGATGACTAAAATATAGTCTAAAAATTCCGCATATGAAAAAATGGCGCAAAATCACTAGCCGTCTGGTTTTTGATCACCAATGGTATAAGCTTAGACAAGATGAAGTGGAGTTGCCAAATGGGCAAATTTTAGACGATTATTTTGTAAGTGTTCGACCTAATGTAGTACTGGTTTTTCCTGTTTTGGAAGATGGCAAAACAACTTTATTGGTAGAACAATATAAGCATGGTGCAGCACAGATTTTATTAGAATTTCCAGGTGGTTTTTGTGATGCAGGTGAAACGCCTTTGGTCTCTGTAAAAAGAGAACTCTTAGAAGAAACAGGTTATGCAACAGATCAACTAATTCCGATGGGGAAAATGCATAGCGATCCTACCAAAAATAATAATACCATTCATTTATATCTAGCCTTGAATGCAACTCAACAACAAGCACAAAAGCTGGATCCTACCGAAGATATTATCATTCATAAAGTAGCTATAGAAGATTTAAAAAAGATGATTCTGCAAGGAGAGATTCGTGTGGCAAGTACTGTGAGTTTGGCTTTTATGGGCATGAATTATTTGGGGAAATAAGTAGATAGCCACAATTAATTTGTATTTAATTTAATCAGCCTTTTTGCGCTGCACTTCGTTAAAAAGCCTCGTGA
>JAKVCT010000045.1 GCA_022448995.1 Saprospiraceae bacterium | reverse complement strand
GGGTTTTCGCCTCGTTCAGCATCAAAAACCCTGAAAGGCTCAACGAAGTTAAATCTTGTGAATTTGCTTCGCAGAGCACTTCGTGGTTATTATAAAATTAATTACGTCCACCTACTTAGTTGACTTATTTTTACAGAAGTTAGAGCATATCTAAATGAAGTCACAAAGTGTAAACCATCAGCTCATTAAAATTATAGTTTATCGCCTAAAATTACATAAAATTTATACGCCAATGCCTAATCTTACTAGCTATTTATCCTTTTTTTTCCTAGCCACGTTCCTTATAGCTTGTGGCAGTGACCAAGAGAGACATGCACCTTCAGGAAATCATACTGTAGATAAAGATACGGTAGAAACTCCTCCTAAAAAAACACAGCACAAAATCAAGTTGGCTTTTGTGGGCGATATTATGGGACATGGTGACCAAATTCGATCTGCTTATGATCCTAGAACGAAAACCTATAATTATGAACCTTGTTTCCGGTATGTCAAACCGATTTTGGAAGAAGCAGATTTGGCAATTGGTAATCTAGAGGTAACACTCAGTGCTAAGGGAAAGTACACTGGCTATCCTAGATTCAGAAGTCCTGATGCTCTAGGAACAGCGCTGAAAGGTGCTGGGTTTGACTTCTTGGTAACTGCAAATAATCATTCTAATGATAATAATCTCTATGGAGTTATCCACACATTAGATACAATTGATGCAATGGGTTTTATTCACACAGGAACATTTAGAGATTCTGCAGAACGTAAAAAAACGTATCCACTCATTTTGGAAAGAGAAGTAGATGGTACTGTTTTCAAGTTAGCTTTTCTAAATTATACCTATAGTACTAATGGTATTCCTACCCAAGCTCCTTCTGTAGTTAATATGATTGATGAGGAGGTGATGCTAAAAGATATTGAAACAGCTAAGGCAGCTAATCCAGATATGATTATTGCTATAATGCACTGGGGATCAGAATATATGCTGGATGAACGTCCACGTCAACAACGACGCACTAAACTTTTGTGGGAGAATGGAGTTGATGTAGTTATTGGAGCACATCCTCATGTAATTGAGCCCATCAAAACAGATACTTTTTATAATGCTGATAGTAGTGCCTTCACGGAGAAATTGGTGGCATATTCTCTAGGAAATTTTATCTCTAATCAGTTTAGAAAAAATACGGATATTGGTCTTATCTTCGAACTAGAACTTATAAAAGATAGTAAAGCAAATAAAACAATTATCGGAGCACATGATTATGTCTTGGCTTGGCGTTATATTCATAATAGAAGTAAGGCTGCGGTTGACCGAACACATACCGCTATTCCTGTCACGGCATTTGAAAATGATAGTACCAATTTCTTGGGGATGTCTAAGTCTGATTTGGTAAGTATGCAAGCTACAGCCAAGCGTATGCGTAAACACTTAGGCAAATGGCAAAGCGCAGAACGTATAGTTACTTTTGCTGAGCTGAAAGCCAAAGGAATTATTCCTTTGGGCAAGTGATGCTAACAATTCCTACATTTGCTTCGTTACATATATTGATGGTCCGTAGCTTTCTTTAAAGGTCATGGACTGTAGCTTAGATAATCACTAGCTTTTGTAGTCAAAAGTTAGTGATAAAAATATCTTATAGTTAACCCTTAAAGACCCTACAAAATAATCCATGAAGTAACCCCAAAAGGCTTTGCGGAGCAAACCCCGAAGGGCTCAACGAAATTAATTCAAGCAGCCTTTTAGCTTTGATGAGCCCTTCGGGGTTATTATAATAAATAAGTAGATAGCCATAATTAGTAAAAAATGACCAATAAACAATGAAGTTATTTAAGAATAGATCAGCAGATGAAAGTTAGGATAGGACTCCTTTTAAGTTTCGTAGCTCCACGACGAAAACAAAGAAAGAGCTTTAGTCCTTAATTTTCAGCAATTTGCTATGACGACTAGTTAGCTATTTTTGGATAACTTCAATACATACAAAAAAGAAAATTATGCAAAAATTGAATTTTAAACTCCTTCCCTTATTATTCTTCATCCTAGTTTCTACCTATGCCAATGCACAAACTTATGGAGTTTCAGACATACCAATTGTAGAGGGTACAGATACCTTACTCAATGCTTACGCAGGTGGATTTAATACGCCACAATTCTCTGCCATTGATTTGAACAATGATGGTATCGATGATCTCTTAATCTATGACCGAACGGCAAAAGTTGCTGTTACCTTTCTCAACGAAGGTACTCCAAACCAAGTAGATTATACCTATGCTCCAGAATACATGGAGCGTTTTCCTCAAGGAACTAAAAACTTCATGCTAGCTAGAGACTATAATTGTGATGGTATTAAAGATTTATTTTATTTCAATCAACCCTTTGGTTCTTCTGGTGGTATTGGGGTCTTGAAAGGATCTTATAATACAGATAATATGATCACTTTTACGGAAGAAATAGAAGTACTCAAATATGACCATATGGGCAATGGCTTCTTGCAGAATATTTTTATTTATAACCCTGATTTACCTTCTCTAGCAGATATGGACGGAGATGGCGATTTAGATATTACCGCTTTTACCCTAGACTTTATTTATAGTAGAAATATATTCTATTATAAAAATATGTCTGCCGAGAAAGGATATGGTTGTGATTCTCTACTAATGGAATTGGGTCATCAATGTTGGGGATTAGTATCTGAGATTGGAACAAATGGAGCAGTTCTAATTAGTCCGAGTATTGATTCTTGTGCAGGAAATGAATTTTGGTCTCCTCGCTCTACCCCTCCACCTAGTACCAATAATGGCGAACCGAGACATACAGGTTCTGCCCTTACCGCAGTTGACCAAGATGGAGATGGCAACATGGATATGATAATGGGCGATGTTTCTGTCAATTTCTTAAACTTGATGAATACAGAAGAGATTAGTGATACTTTATTAGTAAATACACAAGATTCCACCTTCCCAAGTTATGATGTTTCTACTAATATCTTTAGCTTCCCTGCTGCTTATATATTGGATGTAGACAATGATGGTAAAGAGGATATGATTGCTGCACCTAATGAGACCTTTCCTTCAGAAGCGGTTACAGATAGTGTAGCTTGGTGGTACAAGAATACTTCCTCTACCAATGAGATGATTTTTCAGTTTCAACAGAAAGATTTTTTGATAAATTCAATGATAGATTTAGGGCACAATGCTAGTCCTGCTTTCTTTGACTATAATGCTGATGGTCTCATTGATCTTGTGGTAGGAAATATAGGTTATTGTCAAACTGATGGTAGCTACGTTTTTGGATTACACCTGTATGAAAATATAGGAACAAGTACTGCCCCTGCTTTTGAATTAGTTGATCAAGATTATGGAGGTCTATCTTCATTACAACTATATGATATGCATCCTACTTTTGGGGATTTGGATAATGATGGAGATGAAGATCTACTTTTTGGAGAGAATGATGGTAGTTTGTACTATGTGGAAAATACAGCTGGTGCAGGTAATACGGCTACTTGGGGAACACCTATTGCTGATTATGCTAATATTGATCCAGGAGATAAGAGTACACCGCAGTTTTTTGACCTAGATGATGATGGGGATTTAGATATTATTTGTGGAGAAGCAAATGGAAATATTAATTTTTATGAGAATGATGGTAGTAATACCTTTAGTAGTACACCTACTAGTCAAACCATTGGTTTTATAGATATAAATACTTTTGGTAGCGGTGAAAGTGCTCCACATTTTGCTGAAGTTGGAGGAGAACTTCAACTCTTCTTGGGGCATATGCAAGGTGGATTAATTAATATGAATAATATAACAGGAAATATCTTGGGCACCTATGATACGCTCAGCATGCAATGGGAAAATGTATATAATGGTTTATACTCAAAAGTTGCTACAGCAGACCTTGATGGGAATGATACTCTAGAAGTTGTTATTGGAAATGTTCGTGGAGGTTTTGGGATTTACTCTCTGGTAAAACCTGAAGAACCTGATACCAATAATGATACAACTATAGTGAATATTATGAATATTTCGTCTATAAATACTACAGTAAATCTATTCCCTAATCCTGCTAAGGATATACTCAATATTTCTTTTGAGCAAATGCCTAATCATCCAGTAGATTTCAGAATTTATAATCCTCTTGGTCAATTACTTATAGAAAATCAAGCTAATCTATCAGATCGTCTTTTTTCTATGAATGTTCAAAATCTATCTCAAGGGATTTATATCTTAGAAGTACATAGCCGAGACCACAAAGAGTTTATTAAGTTCAATATCCAGCATTAAATAGGGGTAAGTCTACTTTGTTCATCTAGATAAGAGAGCAGATCGTCTTTGAGAGGGTTTGCTCTCTTTCTTTTTTATAGAAAGCAAAAAAGTTCTAAAAAATCAGCAAAGTCTCATGTATTTTTTCTTATTTTTTAGTATTATATTAGCTGTTGGTTTTTATTATATTTTAGTGAGACAAATAAAAAAGCATGGCTATTTACTAGTTGATAATCAGCTATTTGTGTTATTACCTTTTCTGTAAAAACCAAAACATTTATTACTGATTATCAACCAGTTACCATCCCTAAAAGGCTCAGCTTTGCTGAGTCCAAGGGGCTCAACAAAGCTAAAAATTAGAACCTGTTGTTTTTTGCTAAGTGGTAATCAATGTATATTGGTTATCCGTTTTTTATAAAAACTACGAACTATTGTAACTTAATATTCAAACCCTATGCAGTTAAATCTATCTTATCTCCATGATCTTAGTGGTGGAGACACAGACTTTATACAAGACATCATAAGTACCTATCTTGAAGAATTACCAAAGGACCTTCAAAGAATAGAAGTAGCTCTAAATCAAGAGGATGTCCTTCAAGTGGGTAAGCTGATGCACAAGATGAAATCTTCGTTTCAAATACTTGGTTTTGATCAAATGCATGAAGAAGCATTCACCTTAGAACAAGAACTGAAAAAAGCTTCAGAAATTAGCAATAGCCAATCTGATCGAGCCAAGGAGTTGATTGGGAATGCACAACAGTCATTAGACCTAGTCCAAAACTACTTAAATAGTTAAGTATATGGGTTGTGCTTAATTCAGTCCTTCGAAGTCTTATTTCAAATAGCTTGGTATAGTCGAAAAATTGACGCTGATCTGTTTCATCTCCAAACTATTTTATCAACTATTGCATATTACACTACAGTCTTGATAGTCTATCATTATTTTTAATAACCTAATAATCAGGCTATTAAAAAGTAGTATTTAATTTCAATACAAACCCTAAATAGCTGATCACCAAATACTGAAAAGGATTTTTAAGGACTTGTACTAAGAAACCTAAGAACTTCACAGACTAAAGTTATAGTAACCCACTAAACACTCTGTAACATAATTTTTTAAATCTTTTCGCGATTATTTTTACGATTATTTTTGTTGAATTGTCACCTTTGTAGTTAGGTTACAAGGATGTAGTTCTCCTTAATACTTCTTAAAAAACATCGGTAAAATGTTTAATCATTTAGGTGACAGAATACTAAACAAATCGTATCTCTCATGAAAACCTATTTTTGGATAATATTCATTTCTTCTACATTTTGTATTGCTTGTTCCTCGTCGGACAGCTCTACTAATGAACAGCATACCACAGAAAGAAATGTTATAGAAGAAAAGGAACGTCGGTTTATAGAAACCACTACTAATCGACTACGTATTAGAAATACACCTGATTTAGCGGGGATTGAGTTAGAACGCTTGCCGATAGGGACTGTTGTAGAGTACCTAAACGATAGTACCAAGTTTAAAACAGAAGTTACCATTCAGGGTAAACCAGAACGACATAGTTGGTTAAAAATCAAAGCACCTTCGGGAGAAGAAGGATGGGTGTATGGAGGCTTAGTTCGTTTTTTGAGCAAACGAGAAAACCTAAAGATTGTTCTGCTGGAAAAAGAGCAACAGGCAAAACAAGATGCTGCTGATCAGAACAATATCCCACAGTTTTCTAGACCTCAATCTAACCGTAAGGAGGTGGTCAATCTAGACCTTCAAAACGCATACAAACAAAAAATCAACAAATTAAATGCTAAAGATATTCATGCTACTACAAAAGCAGTGGAGCTCTATTTCCAGTTATTTGGTCAAGCGAATGAAATCACTTGTGATGCTGGATATGTTCTTTTTGAGACTTTTTATAACCAAGTTTTTGAATATGCTCGCCAAAAAAACTGGTCAAAATATAATCACTTAAGTCAAGAGATTCAGACCTATGGCATCACGAATATGAATTTGGATGAAACAACCATTTCATTGCAGCAAAATGGGTTTTGTTTTGGTGTGACTCGCCAAAAAATTATACTCAAAAAAGATATTGATTTTGTATTAAGACGTTTTTATCGCTATGTTTCTCCTGCTATGCGTGCTTATTTGGATAAGACACAGGAAGAAATAGAGAAACCACATATTCAGTCTGATCGTTTATTAGTTCCAACTAAAATCTTAGCAGATCACTTGGTCTATTGGGAACGTTTTCGTCTGAATTATCCGAACTTTGTGCTCAATAATTTGATAGAAGAAAAACAAAATGCTTATATAAAGATCTTGCTGCAAGGTACCCGAAAAACACCTGCCTTTAATCCATCTAACAAAGTAATTACTGAGGATTTCAAGAATACGTATGAGTATATTCAAACTACTTATCCAAACACCTTGTTGGGACAATCTATCATTAAATATTATAAGAAACTGGAAGCTAATAACTTGAAGAATACACCTGAAATATTAGAACTCCGTACAGAGATCGAAAAGAATATGTTTAGCTAATTTTCCTGTATGCAACTCCATTCGTAAGTAGGGTGGACATAATTAATAACCTCTATTAATCAATAAACTATCTTGTAGAAAATGGATAAAGAAAAAAAGGTAAAAAGAACGCAAGTAAATAATCCTCTACATGGGGTAAAATTGGTAGATATATTAGAGTTATTAGTAGAAGATTATGGATGGAAACTATTAGCAACAAAAATAAATATCAATTGCTTTAAAAAAGATCCATCTATAAAATCTAGTTTAAAGTTTTTGAGAAGGACAGAGTGGGCAAGAAAACAGGTCGAAGATCTATATCTTGATTTAATTAAGAAGAAATCCGAATTTGAGCATTTTAGGAAATAGAGAATCATAAATCTATATCTAAAGTATTATACCTATGTATCCAATATTGTGAATACTCAACTGCATTTTCCAACACCTATGTAAGAAAAATCAGATTCTTTATATTTTTTAGATGAGGGATACAACCATATACAATTCATCTGCATCCTTGAGAGTGTAAACATATGATGGCCATATATCATTTTAAACACCTTCATAAAGAATAATCAAGGATGTGTAAACATATTTTAAATTTCGTTGGTATTTTGATGATTATCCTGTCTGTGCAGACCGCTTGGGCAGGGGGGTTTATCATCGTTATGCCTGATCAACATAGTGATCCTAATATTCATAATAATAGGATCAATCCTGCACTTTTCCCATTAGAAACAAGATCTACTAAAATAGTAACCAATATTATGGAACAAACTGCTTCTACAAGTATTGAGCAGGTTTTCTATAATCCAGGTAGCCGCCAGCTAGAAGGTTACTTCTTATTTCCAGTTCCAAAGAATGTAGTCATCAGTAAATTTACCATGAATATAAATGGTAAGGAACACGAAGCAGAGTTATTGGATGCAGGTAAAGCTCGGCAAATTTATGAACAAATTGTTCGAAAAGTAGAAGACCCAGCCCTATTAGAATACTACAATAATGAACTATTTCGTGTGCGTATCTTCCCTATTCTACCTAAATCAGAACAGCGTATTCGACTAACTTACACAGAAACCCTAAAGAAAGATAACGGAACTATTGCTTATCAATTACCGCTCAATACACAAAAGTATTCAGCCAAACCTATCCAAGAATTAAGTTTTAAAATCAATATTGAGGGTAAAAATGATCTAAAAACAGTGTACTGCCCAACACACCAAACGGAAATTATTCGAAAAGGTGATAAGAAAGCAATAATTGGTTTTAAAGCTACCAAAATTCAGTCTGATCGTGACTTGAAGGTTTATTTCAATATGGATGAGCATAAAGTAGGCATGTCTATGTTGCATTATAAGGAGAAAAAAGAGGATGGCTATTTCTTCCTGAACTTGAATCCTGGTACAAATGAACAAAATCTTGAAGTGGTAGAGAAAGATATTGTTTTTGTCATGGATAAGTCGGGAAGTATGTCTGGAGAAAAGTTAGAACAAGCTAAAAAAGCCCTAAAATTCTGTGTAGATAATCTCAATGAGGGAGATCGTTTTGAAATTATACCTTTCTCTACAGAAGCAACAAGTTTGTTTGGTAAAACAGAAAAAGTAAACAAGAATAGTAAGGAAGAAGCTTATGATTTCATCGATGATATTCGTGCAGTAGGCGGAACAAATATTGATGAAGCTTTGGAAATGGCTTTGGCTAGTCAGGAAGTAAAAAATGATCGTCCATTCTTTATCATCTTCATGACTGATGGTAAACCAACTATTGGAGAAACTCAAGAAAGTAGATTATTAGAGAAACTGAAAGAAAATAATAAAGGCAACACGCGTATCTTTACTTTTGGTATTGGTACTAATCTGAATACACACCTTTTGGATAAGTTGACTGAAATGACTAACGGCTACAGAACGTATGTATTACCTGATGAAGATATTGAAATTAAGGTTTCTAATTTTTATGTAAAAGCTGCCTCTCCTGTTTTAACAGATTTGAAACTCTCTTTTGATAAAAATATTCGTATTTCTGATGTATATCCTAAAAAACTGCCTGATTTATTCAAAGGTTCTTCCTTGAGTTTGATGGGGCGTTTCAAAGGTACAGGAAAAGGAAAAGTAACTCTCACAGGCAAAATCAATGGTAAGGAACATCAATTTGTGTATGATATGAATTTTGAAGAAGAAAAAATAGATTATGAGTTTATTCCTGATTTGTGGGCATCTCGTGCAGTTGGTTATTTATTAGATCAAATTCGCTTGCATGGTGAGAGTGAGGAGTTGAAAGAAGAGGTAGTTCGCTTGGCTAAAAAACATGGTATTATTACACCGTATACTAGCTATTTGATTCTAGAAGATGAAAATACATTGACTAATAGTAATAGCAATATCCCTCGTCCACGCTTATTGCCTGAGACTAGTCTAGAGCCAGAACCAATGATTGAAGAGGATATTGCAATCTTCCGTTCTAATGCAGAGAAACGCAAAAGTGGAGCACGCAGTATTACCTTGAGCCAAAAAAATCAAGAAATGCGCATGGCTGATAATCTAGATTATAATGGAGCTGATCTAGAGATAAATGATCAAGTTGAGCCTCAGATTTTCACTAATTTTGATACTAAAAATGATATTGTGAATGTCAGAGGACGAGCAATGTACAATAATAATAATCACTGGGTAGATTCTAATCTGAATATTGCAGATACAGATAAAATGACTAGAAAACGCGTCAAATTCAACTCTAAAGAGTACTTCTCTCTTTTACAGGATGATGAAGCTGCGGAATTCTTGGCACTAGGTCGTAATGTTGAATTCATGATGAATAACACCATTTATGAGATTTATCAGTAGAATATTCTTAGTTCGTTGATTTCGAATAATCAATTGATAATCAACTAACTATTAAAAAATAAAACTAAAGAACTAATAATGATTTGATCTGCTCTGTGGTGGGGCAGATTAAATGGTGTGTGTCCAGAGCAGCGTGGTGGCTGCTCTGGCTTTTTTTTGTCGTTTTTTAAGTGTAATTTGTGTGATGTGTAGGGTGTGCTGACTCCCTATGCTGAATATCAATGTCACTCCTTTGGAGCTCCTTACATTATTTAATAACATCAGAGATCTTATGCTGTTTAGAGATTATTTACACGAAGTTGAAATGCGTTTGTCTTATATTCTACCCGAAAATATACTCTTTTGGCATTTGTGGTGTTTGACCTATCCCTATGAAAGAATCACAAATAAGAAGTATAAATATTATCCAGCTATTCGGAAGTATATGCAATTCCTCTGGCAAATGAATGATAAAGATACCTTAGATTTAGAGTTGTTTCATACAGCTCCTTTTATCCAAAAAATCATGTCTTTTGATGAGGATGATTATGAAGATTTAGATCCCTTCGATATTTCTGAAATGGCGACTCGAATTGTGGTTTTAGGTCTGATGACTATCACTTCAAATTACCAAAAGCACCACACCATCACCTACCTAAAAACACATGAGTATTCAATCGATTTAATTGACATTATTATAGATCAAATTTCTATCAGTACAGAAGAAACGAATCCTATCTTTAGAACTGAAGTAGATGCTCAATTGCAGCTTTTGGATAAATTATGTGAGCAACCTATGCATTATAAGTATAAGGATCGAAATATTTTTCGGGTGGTTTAATTTATTCCCTCGCCACAAAAAAAAATGAACCCAAAATTTCTTTTGGATTCATTTTATCAAAATAGACAATATCTTAAAAAAAGCTTATTTCATTTTAGCTTTTTTCATATCTTTTCCTAGAGATTCGATCTCTTTTTCCAATTCCAATCCTAATTTATCCACATCACCTTTATCAATGCCACTTGCAGCACGTCTACCTGCTGAACCATTTGCCTCTTGTTCTTCCAATTGAGCAATCATTTTTTCTAGACGCTCCTTATCTTCCTTCAATTTCATTACGCGATCAGCATATTTTTTAGCCTCATTAACATCTTCTACATCCTCACTAGTTTGCTTCAGGCCATTGAGTGCTTCACTCATTTTGTCCAAAGCATCATTATAAGCACCTTTCTCAAATTTGTCAGACTCATGTGAGAAGATGTTTCCGATACTCTTACCAAAACCCATCGCCTTATTGATCAAATCATCTCTTAAGTCTTTATCTTTCTTGTCTCCAAAAAATGTAGCATAAGCCATCCAGCCAATCAATGCTACGATTACCAACATTATTAAATTCTTAATCATATTATAATTTATTAAAAGTTTTAAGTATAAGCAAAGCTAGCTTTGCCTAGATGTTCACTAATTATCAACTACCAAGTAGCTGTACAAAATTCCAAAATTGTTTAAGAATTAGATAAAATGAAGATAATTCTTAGACATACTCCTAAACAACTTCTATTAATTACTATTTACCTATTTTTTTACGTTTTTTGCGCGCTTCACGCTTGTTCCTTTTAGCATCAAAAGCCCCCCCCTGTCTGATTTGCCCTTTTCTAGGTTTCTTCTCCTTCACTTCCTCAGGCTCATCATCCCAACTTGCATTAGCTCTTTGCTTGGCAATTTCTCGTTTTTTCTTCAAGATTGCTCTGCGTTCCTTACCATAAACCACTGAAGGTGGCAAATCGTTCTCAATCTCTTTAGGAGCAGACGTAATAGGGACAATTAAAGACACACGAAAGCCTATATGTCCCAAATGATCTGAATAGTCCTGTCCCTCTGTCAAGGTTGTATTATTAAATTGCTCCTCAAATGCACTAAAATCACTAGCAAAATGAAACTGATAATAGGGTCGAACTCGAATCATGTAATACATTTTCTTTCGATCTTCTTTTTTTAACAAGAATCGAATTTTTAATGCATAATCCAAAAATATTTCTGGACTAATACTGTAGTTATTTACACTCACTTGGTAATCCCCTCCAAAAGAATAACGTAAACGTGTTTGTCCCATTGCTAAACCTATACCTGCCGTAAAGTACTGTTTACTGAAAGGTTTGAAGCCCAAGTTCAAGTTAACGGACATATGATTTAGAATAACCTGTGCATTTTCTTTGAGTTGATTAGGGTTACTACTTCTTTGATTTCTAGCTAAATTACCAAAACTCATCTCCATTAAAGTCGTTCGCCCATAACTTCCAAAACCAAAACGATATCCATTAAGACTTTTAATAGTCTTAAGGCTATGATCTTCATTTACATTAAAACTCGTAATACTTCGATTGATATTTGGCGTCTGCACAAATCCATGATTATACCCTCCAAAAACATACAACTGCCCTAAGCTCTCTTTTGCTCCCCCACAGATCAATAAGATTAGACTTAATATCTGGATATAACGCGTTTTAGTATTCAATGCCATATTGTTATTTTTTCTGATAAGGGAAATCAATTTCTAAAGATCTAGTAAACCTTCTGGAAGTTCCATAACTACTTTTTTATTGAGTTTATCAATCTCCTTGATCCACTGTTCTGTCAAGGGAATAAATACTTCTTGTTCTTGATCATAAAGCTTTATAACTGCCATCTCTTGCTGTGGGAACTCTTCTATTCCTACAATCTCTCCAATCTTGCCTAGCGTAAGATCTTCCATGCAATAAGCAACTAAATAACCATAAACTAAATCTGATAAACCCTCCTCGATAGCCTCGTCACTCAACTGAATATCAGTACGACGTGCAAAAATAAGTTGGTGCATCAATAAAGTAGCATCCTCTCGCTGATCTATTTCTTCCAGTTTTAAGATTAAGTCCTGACTTCCTCGAATACTTTCTACAAAATATGGTATTTTTTCACCTTTTGTTTTACCCAAAAATAAGACTTCTAGATTGCCTAATTCTTCTATAAAAACATCATCTACACGGATCTTTAACTCTCCTTTCAAGCCATGTGCTTTATGTATTTTACCAATTTCTATATATTCCATAACAACGATAATTCCTAGGTTTTTAATTCTTGAAAACTCAAAACTAATGAAACCTTAGTGACTTAAATAGTCTGTTTTTCAACCAACTCTTTTGTCGCTAATTGCTTTTCAAGTTGACTCAACACATTATTTAGTTCATGTTCATTGGAACAATAATCATAAACTAAGGCATCTGGTCGCAAAATTACAAATTGTGCTTGTTTCTTTTGCCTCCATTCTTCCATTTCTTTTGTGTGATCTTGTACAACTAAGGCCAATCTACGTTCATGCTCTAGTTGATCTGCTGCACCTAATACCTTAATTAAGTTCATCTGCCAATATGCAACCAAATCTAAGTTACCTACGGCTAAGGCATCTACAGGATTTGTACGCCAAGCTAAGATTGTAAATTTTCCCATGGTAATGTCATCCAAAAAACAGATTTTTTGATTTGCCCTTTGGATTTTTAAATCTACAAAAAAACGTCCTACACCATCCTTTGAGTCTCCTATAATCCCTGCTCGAATCATAGAACGCATATCTAGTGAGCGTTTTAGGAAACGCTTGGGTAATATAGGTACAAAGATCCGTAACCAACGCCACCAACTAGATCTAAAAAAGCGTTTTACCCAAAGATTAAGACGAATAAGATACTTTATACTTTCCGCTCGTTCTAAGGTATAGTTTTTTAAAACAGTCTTATCGATTTTACCATTAATATGTGCTCTTAGTTTCCAAACTAAATTCTGTATATCCTTGATGCCCTCTGATAATCCTAAACCTAAATAAGGTGGCATAACATGTGCTGCGTCTCCAAGGAAAAAAATTTGTTCTACTTGCCAATTTTTCAATATTTTACTTGAAAAACGATGCACTACTGAAGACTGTATATCCATATTTTCTGCCCCAAGTTTCTTAAAAAGCATTTGTAGTTGTTCTGAGGTCTCAATAGAACTTAGCTGCTTTTTATCCAGCTGAAATTCCCAGCGTTGATGATGAGTATTATTAGTAATTCTAGTGACAGGGATGTTCGCATTATAAATGTTTTGTGCAAAAGGCTGTGGGACTTGAGAGGTCTTAGCCAGTGTATCCACATTTAGAGTGTAACCACCATAGCGGTAATCCTTAAATTCTAGCCCTAATAACTCGACCAAGTCACTGTCCTGACCATTACAAACTAAGACGTAATCTCCACTAAACTCCCAATAATGATTGCTTTTCGTTTGTAGAATTAATGTTGCTTTCTCATCCTCCAACTCTATTGCTTCTACCTGAGTTTCTGTATATACATCTATCAAGCTAGAACGATCTACTGCCTTTTGGAGAATCTGCTGCAAATCTGGCTGATAAAAACCATAAACTGGTGATAAATAAGAAGAACTAGGGTGCCCCAATTCGAATAAAACTTTTCCCTTGGTATCTAAAACTTGTGTTCCCTTTAGTGGATGACAAACTTTCTCCAAAGCCTTACCCAAGCCCAAATAACGCAATATACGCATACTCTCGCCATCTAAACGTCCTGTCTTGGCAATAAGCAATTCATTTTGAGACTGTTTTTCTAAAATGGCTGTCTGGATGCCTTCCTTAGCTAAAAGCAAAGCTGCTATATTCCCAACAAGACCATAGCCTACAATTAAAACCTGATATGTTTTTTTTAACATTGGCAAATCAATCCGGAACTTTTAAGCTTCTGTTTTCTGTTGTATCTCTTGTAAATATTCACGAAAAACCTTGGGTAATCCCACAGGTCTTTTGCTATCAAAATCAAACATCACCAAAGTACATTCTGCAGTGGCTGCTAAACCTACTTTGGAGCTATACATTTCACAAGCCATAACTACACTAGCATTTCCTAATTTCTTGATTCCTAGATGGATTGATAATTCATCAGGATACACAACAGGTCTTTTATAATCACAAGTAACACTGGCCAAAACAGGTCCTACCTTTTCTTTTCCTGACAATAAACTTGCAAATTTATCAAAGAATTTTGCACGGGCTGTCTCAAAATAACGTAAATACATCACATTATTTACATGACCAAAGGCATCCATATCCCCCCAGGCAACAGTGATTTTTGTCTTAATAGGATAATTCATTTATTATAAATAAAATTATTATTTTTTAGTGTTATAATCTATTGATTTTTTACTTCTTTGGTGAGAAACCAATATACTAGCACTCATTATATATTAATAATCAAGGTTTTACAAAAAAAACAAACCCTATACTTTTTTTAAAGTATCAACTGCTTATGAAAACCTATCAACTAATATTAGAAAGCTTTAGCGCATAAAAATACAAAGGGTTTTAGATTTTTTATCATAAAATGAAGAGGATTAACTAAAAACTTGTGAAATCAACTAAGTATTTTTACTTTTAGTACAACTAGTTAATAATCTAATGAAATAACCATGGTGGTACTGATCTATTTAATATAAGAAGACAACAATAATCGTAGAATAGATTTAGAATGATTCTAGGTCAAAGATAGCTACGAGAATAGTTAGACTATTACTTAAATACTTATTCAGCGTACTACTTACACAAAAATAAAGAACAGCTATGATGGATTTAATTAATGCGGCGATTGCTCCTGCCAATCTTTTGCTAACCTTTTTTTTAGGACTGATTCTAATTTTTTGGTTCAGTGTTATTTTTGGAGCTTTGGATATGAATTCTCTTGATGTAGATGTAGATGTGGATGTAGACATAGATGTGGATGTAGACGTCGATGTAGACGTGGATGTAGATGCAGATCTTGATGTGGACGCAGATGCAGATGTAGACGCAGATGCAGATACAGGTGGTGGAGGTGGACTCATGATTGGAATTTTGAAGTTCTTCAACTTTGGAACTGTTCCTTTTATGATTCTTATGTCTATTCTATTCTTATCAATGTGGTCTATTTCTATTTGGTGTAATCATGAGGGCAGTATTATTAACCCAACGATGTCTGTTAGTTTTGCTGCATTGCTTTTTGTACCGAACTTTATTGCAAGTATGTTTATCACAAAAGTAGTCACACAGCCTTTAGTTCCAATGTTCAAGAAACTAAACACCGCTGCAAAACAAGAAGATTATCGTGGAAAAATTGGTCAAATCACAATGCCAATTGCTTCTAAAAAAATGGGACAAGTAAAATTATCAGTTAATAATGCTGTGGTTTTAATCAATGTAAAAGCTCAGGATGATAAGCCAATCAAAAAAGGACAAAAAGTATTGATTGTAGAAGAACTTACTGAGGAAAAGTGTTTCATTGTACAGCCTTATGATGACCACTAAATTTTAAATTCTAACTAAACCAATTACATCCAAAAAATCTATGCTAGGACAAATATTACTTATTGTTGGTTCACTAATGTTTTTCATCTTGTTCTTTGGGCTTCTTCTAGTGGCTAGAGCACACCACAAAGTAAAACAAGGAATAGCTATAGTACGAACAGGAGTTGGAGGTGGCAAAGCTGCTTATAATAGTGGAATATTCATAATCCCTGTCTTTCACAGTTTTGAGGAAATGGATATTTCTATGAAATATATTGATGTAGCTTGTTTGGGTGAAGAAGGAATTTTCACAAAAGATGGCTTCAAAGCCAATGTCAAAGCACGATTTCAAATTAGTGTCAAACATGATTTTGAGTCAATTATAGAGACTGCTCAAATGTTAGGTTGTGAGCAAGCTTCGGATCAAGCAACCTTAGATAAACTGTTCAAAGCTATTTTTCAAAACGCTTTGACAGTCTGCACAGAGCAGTTTGATTTTTTAGCAATCGACAATGATAAAACAGCTTTGCAAGAGGCGATTGCCAATCATCTTGCAAAAACAGATATAAACTGGGTTGGTTTTGAGCTTCATCAATCCACCATCGAAGAATTCAAACAAATTAGCCTAGCTGAATTGGAAAAATCAGAGAATATTAGAGATATCAGAGCTTACAGAAGGGTTCGAAAATCACTAATGAACCGAGATAAGCTTAGTTCGAAGGTTTTCCGCAACTAATTGATAATCAAAAATATACATAAAATCAATAGAGTTTTACAAAATCTCTGATTATCAAGTAGTAAGAACCACGTAGTGCTCAGCGAAACTAAACAACATTTAATAGTTATTCAAACACATAAAACATTCAAAATATAATTTATGGTCTTCTTATTCCCTAAAATCCTAAAAAGTAAAAAGCCATGAACTATTCATTAAATTACACAAACATATGACACATTACACACACCCTCCCCCATCTACGGAGATGGTTTTTGAGAAAATCTAAAAAAATTTAAGTATTCCTATTCTAAAAATTGATCAGTTATTTTATCTTTATTAGGATAGAACATCAAAGTATACCATATACCCTAAATCTTTTTATCATTTAATAATGAAGTGGCTTCAAACCCCCATTTCAGTTAACAACAAAATATACGTTAAATAATGTTAGGACAAATATTAATTATTGTTGGATCCATTTTAGGTGTAATCATCGTAGGTGGACTTATCTTAGTAGCCAGAGCACACCGCAAAGTTCCCCAAGGAAAAGCCTTAGTTCGTACAGGGGTTGGAGGATCAAAAGTAGCCTATGATAGTGGACTATTCGTAATTCCAATTTTCCACAAAGTGGAAGAAATGGACATCTCTCTAAAAACAGTAGAAGTACATCGTACAGGAAAAGAAGGGTTGGTCTGTAAGGATAACCTCCGTGCAGACATCAAAGTTGTATTCTTTGTTCGAGTCAATAAATCTCCAGAGACGATTATTGAAGTAGCACAGACTATTGGTTGTGCACGTGCTTCTGAAAATTCTACTCTAAATGACTTGTTTGATGCTAAATTCTCTGAAGCTCTAAAAACTGTAGGTAAGCAATTTGACTTTGTAGAATTATATACTGCTCGTGATCGGTTTAAATCAGGTATTTTAGAGACTATTGGTACAGACTTGAATGGTTATGAACTAGATGACTGTGCAATTGACTACCTAGAGCAGACACCTATTCAAGATCTAGATGATAATAATATCTTAGATTCTGAGGGTATCAAGAAAATTGAAGAATTGACCTCTATCCAAAAGCAAAAGACAAACTCTATCCGTCGCGAACGTGAGAAGGTTATCAAACAGCAGGATGTAGAAGCAACAGAAGCTATCTTACAGTTAGAATTGCAACAAACTGAGAAAGAAGAGCGTCAAAAACGCGCAATTGCAGTATTGCGTTCAGAGCAAGGTGCTGAAGCAGGTTTAGTGCAAACTCAACAGAATCTACGTTATGAGTTAGAAAAGAAAGCAGCAGAAGAAAAAATTGGTATTGCAGAGCAAAATAAACAACGCCAAATCTTGGTTGCACAGAAAAATAAGGAGCGCACAGAAGCTGTTGAGTCTGAACGTGTAGAAACAGATCGTTTGTTAGAGGTTGAGAAGAAAGAACGTGCAGTTGGTGAAGCGAAAATTGACAAAGAGAAAGTATTAGAAGCTAAGAAAAGAGATATTCAGTCGATCATCAAAGAGCGTAAAGCAGAAGAAAAGAAAACTGTGGAAGAAGATCAGCGTATCTTGGATGTTCAGGAAATTGCACAAGCTGAACGTGAGAAAAACGTGGCAATTATCCACACTAAACAAGAAGCAGAAAGCTTGGCAATCAAACAAATGCGTCAAGCAGAAGCTGATAAACTAGCTGCAGAGGTAAAAGCGCAACAAGTAGTAATTGAAGCAGATGCTAAAAAAGCAGCTTCTCAGAAAGAAGCAGAAGCTCGTAAGATTGCAGCAGAAGCACTTGCAGCAGAGGAAGCAACTGTTGGTTTGGCTGAGGCTGATGTAATGAAAGCTAAAGCAGAAGCTGATGAAATAGCTGGAGCTGTAGAAGCAAAAATCTTAGAACAAAAAGCATTAGCGGAAGCTAACGCACTAAAAGCTAAAGCAGAAGCAGAGCGTGTTCAAGGTATGGCTAAAGTTGAAGTATCTACTGCGCAGATTGAGGTAAAAGAAAAAGATGGGTTGGTAGAAGCTAAGGTTCTAGAACAAAAAGCACTGGCTCAAGCTAAGGGTAAAGCTCAAATTGACTTGGCTGAAGCTAAAGGTATTCAAGCTAAGGCTGAGGCTATGAAGTTGTTAGATGGTGTTGGAAAAGAGCACGAAGAGTTCAAACTTCGCCTACAACAGCAACAGGCTATCCGCTTGGCTGAAATCGATGCTCAACGTCAAATCACAGAAGCTCAAGCTAAGGTTATGGCTGAAGCAATGCGCAATGCAAATATTGATATTGTTGGTGGTGAATCTAAATTCTTTGATAGCATTTTGAATGCAATCAACAGAGGTAAATCCGTGGATAGAATGATTGATAGTAGCCACAATTTGCAAGAATTGAAAGGTGCTTTGTTGGGAAAAGGTGATCTAATGGGACGTATTCGCTCTTTTGTAGATCATTATGGAATCAGTAGCGAAACCTTGAAGAATATAACGATGTCTACTCTAATGGCTCAGTTGTACTCTAAAGCAAATGATACCGATAAAGGTGTGCTTTCAGGATTGATTGAGAATGTTACTCGTTTGGGACTAGCTAGTGATTCTGCAAGTTCTTTACTATAAAAATAACTGATTAGCAGTTATAGTAAATTATATGGCGAGGCACTGAGTGCCTCGCCAACTTTTCATGCTCCTATGATTTGTTGTAGAATGGCTAATATGAGCGTAGGGCTTACTCCGCTATGCTAATTAATATCGTCCCTTCAGGACTCCTCCTATTCCACAACAAGTCATACCTCCATTCAAATAAGTGCATAAGCACTTAACAGTCTCCAAAACGCATAATTCCATTTATGGCTGACGATAACACCACTCAAAATCCAGAAGAAAACGCTTCCAATGAGATTAAACTCGAGGGAGGTACATATGAGATTATAAAAGGTCGTCTCAAGAAACAAGGAGATGATCTACGCGGAAGATTGAGCCAACTTAACGAAGAGCGAAAAAAGGTTTTTGGTTCAATAGAAATGCGCCTTACAGGAAATTCCCGAATCAATACAAGTAATAACTGTATTGCCCGAGATATTTTTTCTGTAGGTAACCTATGTCTTTTTGGGTATAATGTAAAAGTTCGTTTACGTCCACAGGTAGAGCTACAGGACGTATTCAGCATTTACCAATTCCGAAAAGATCATTTTGAAGAAGCAACACTGGATATACTAGCTAAAGAAAACCCACAGTTCGAAACGGATTTCAAAAATCTCTACCGTTACTACCGAGATGCAGTATTTGCCAAATTTGCTATAGATCAAACTGCACCTTATTTCTACATGATTTTCCAGTTGAGTCAGGATGTGAATGATACCAAAACATTCAAGTGGCATATCATGGAAAATGGTTCTATTCAGTATGATACCACACCTGGTGAACAGAAATATAGCATCCCCAAACAACATGATTTTACTTGGAAACGGGCAACTAGAGATATGCAACGTATGGGTAATCATCCACATGTATCTATTCTAGACCGTGTTTTTGTGGAAACGGTTGGTGGCGATTTAACCATCAAAGTAGAAGACAACACTGAAGATGGAAAAGGGATTTATTCAGAAGAAGTAACCTATGCCGATCAGAAACTAGATGATGCAGAAATTTCTTTTGCAGATTTAGATAATCTGATTGCACTAAAGATACGTCCCTACCAAGAAGAGCCTAGGTATTTTATTTTTAATGAAAAACTACAAACGGTTCAGCGAATTGATGCCCTAGCATACTCAGGCAATTTACTACCTGGTGGTCAAGGTTTAATTTTCTCAAACGGATTCTATTTACAGACAGGTGATTATAAGATTTTTGACAAAACAACTGATCGTTACATATTCGAACGTCAAGTCTCTTCACCCAATGGAGAAGATTTCCTTTTCATATTTTTCAATCAAGAAAAAGGTGCCTATCTCCTACTCTCCTACAATATTATCGAACAAAACGTAAATACACCTATCTATTGTAATGGTTATACCTTGTTCGGAGATGGAGAACTTTGCTACTTCCGCAGTGAGGATAATGCAACTAAACACCATGTAATTCAGATTTGGCAAACGCCATATTTAGAAGGTTCCTTTATTCCTTCCAAACATACCGATAATTATTTATACAAAGTAGGTAACCGAGATATCGTACGTGCCATGGCAGAGTGTCAAGAGCTACTCTCGATGATGGACAAAGATGAAACCTACAGTGATTTATATTATGATCTCACAAAGAAGGCAAGTGATATTCTTGATTCTTATTTCTTCTTGCGCAAAGAAGGTGCATTCAACTTAGATGAACCACTTATTGAAATTCAAGCCTCTTCTAATTCGGCTATTGACGAGTTTGAAAAAGTGCAAAACATCCGCAAGAATACTAAAGCTACCATAAAAGCTACTCAGCAAAAAGCAGAACAATTGTTCCGTGATATTGGAGGAACTTCCTTTAATCGAGTAGATTCTTATGTACAAGCTTTAGCAGACTTGAGAACCATTCGTGGAGAAATTATTTCTTTGAGAGATTTGCGTTATGCAGATATTCCATTGATTGAATCTTTGGAAGAAAAAGCAGCTACACAAGCTGATGAACTTTCTCAGGAATGTGTAGAATTCTTATTAAAAGAAAATGCACTCCAACCTTATATTGATCGTGTAAATGAGCGTCGTCAAGATATTGATGGAATCGAGACTGCAAAACAAGGTAAACGACTGGAAGAAAAAATTGATGCAATTGGTAAGGAACTCGAATTATTAATCGAAATTGTTTCTAACCTAAAAATTGATGATCCTACTCAAACAACTAGAATCATTGATAGTATCACAAGTATCTTCTCTATTCTAAATCAAGTAAAAGCAGCAATCAAACGTAAGTTGCGTGACTTGATGGGGGCAGAAGCTGTGGCTGAATTTGCCGCACAAATGAAGCTTTTGGATCAAGGAGTGATCAACTATTTAGATATTTCGGATACGCCTGCTAAGTGTGATGAATATCTGACTAAATTGATGATTCAGTTAGAGGAGTTAGAAAGTAAGTTTGCTGAATTTGATGAATATCTACTCAAGATTACCGAGAAACGTGAGGAAGTTTATAATGCCTTTGATACGCGTAAATTAGCCTTGGTTGAGGCGATTAATAAGCGTACTGCCTCCTTGGAAGCTGCTGCTAAACGTATCCTAAATGGTATTCGCAATCGTGCCAATGGTCTTAAAGAAGTGACTCAAATCAATGGATTTTTTGCTTCTGATTTGATGATTGACAAGGTGCGTGATATTATCAAACAACTCCAGAATCTAGATGATGCCAATAAGGCAAGTGATATTCAAACGCAGCTCAAAACGATCAAAGAAGAAGCCATTCGCCAATTGCGTGATAAACAAGATTTATTCACAGGTGGTGGAGATGCTATTCGTTTTGGTCGTCACTCCTTTGCGGTGAATAAACAACAGTTGGACTTGACACTGATTCCTCGTTCCAATAGTATGTACTATCACTTGACAGGTACAGGTTTTTTTGAGGAAGTAGATGATGAGGAATTCTTAAGCACCAAATCTGTTTGGAATCAATCCTTAGTTTCTGAAAATCCTGAGGTTTATCGTTCTGAATATTTGGCTTATATCTGTCTAGCAGAAATTCGTAAGCAAAATCTAGATATACGTTCCGATGAAATTTTAGAATTTATTCAAAAATTCTCGGCTAATCGTTATCATGAAGGCTACTCCAAAGGTATTCATGATGAAGATGCAGCTAAGTTACTAGATGCTTTAGTTTACCTCAGTAAACATATTGATCTTTTATATTTTGCTTCGGATGTTCGTGCTTGTGCAGCTATTTTTTGGCAAAAATTCCTAGCAGAAGAGGAAAAAATAATCTTCCATAAACAACTGAAAAGTGCGGGTGTCATCTTGCGTGTTTTCCCAAATACACATGAGTTTGATTACTTATTAGAAAATCTAACTATTGCGATTCGTGAATTTTGTCAAAAAACAGAATTATTTGACGAATATTTAGCGACAAGAGCTGCTCAGTATCTTTTCCAAGAAATATCAAGACATGATTATTTCATTATCAGTGGAGAAGCACATAATCTGAAGCATAGTTTCAAGGATTTCTTAGATACCAATGCGGCTTTGCGCCAATTCAAACAGTCTTTGGACTCACTTGAAGAAAATGCAGTAGATCAGTTCCAATTAGCACGTAAGTGGTTGAATGCTTATGTAGAACAACAGGAAAATAAAGATTCCCTAAGGGATTATATAGATGAAGTAGCCACCTTATTAATTCTAGGTTCTTACCAAGAAAGTTATGTGGTAGATGTAAAAATGCAGAAGGAATTGACAGAGATGCGTGGTACACATAATGCTATTGGTGAAGGTGGTGTTTATCATTTAGATTTCAATAAGTTCATGCGTAAAATGGAGCACTACGAAGGTATAACTGTTCCAAGCTATGAGCGTTTTACACAAATGAAGCGCGACTTAGTGGATAAATTCCGTGTGAAACTTCGTTTGGAAGAGTTCCGACCAAGAGTACTTTCTTCTTTTGTGCGTAATAAGTTGATTGACAGCTTATACTTGCCAATTTTTGGAGATAACTTGGCTAAACAGATTGGTACAGTAGGTGACAATACACGTACAGATAGAATGGGTATGTTGCTCTTGATTTCTCCTCCAGGTTATGGTAAAACGACCTTGATGGAATATGTAGCCAATCGTTTAGGTCTGATTTTTATGAAGATTAATGGTCCTGCTATTGGTCACCGTGTGATTTCATTAGACCCAAGTGAGGCGAATACAGCAGCTGCAGGTAAGGAATTAGAGAAACTGAATCTTTCTTTGGAAATGGGTGACAATGTGATGATTTATCTGGATGATATTCAGCACTGTAATCCTGAGTTTCTACAGAAATTTATCTCTTTGACAGATGCGCAACGTAAGATTGAGGGGGTTTATAAAGGTGTAACCAAAACTTATGATCTACGTGGTAAACGGGTCTGTGTTGTTATGGCGGGTAACCCATATACGGAGAGTGGAGATAAGTTCCAGATTCCAGACATGTTAGCCAACCGTTCAGATATTTACAATCTGGGTGATATTATTGGTGATACGAAGGATGTATTTGAGATGAGTTATATCGAAAACTCGATGACTTCTAATGCAATCTTACAGAAATTAGCTGCCAAGAGTACCAAAGATATTTATGCTATTATTCGTTATTCTTCAACAGGTTCTAAGGAAGGTTTGGACTTTGAAGCTAACCATACTCCTCAAGAATTGGAAGAATATGCCAACATTATTAAGAAGATGTTGACCGTTCGAGATGCAATCTTGAAAGTGAACTTAGAGTATATCCGCTCTGCAGCAATGAGTGATGAATACAGAACAGAACCAGCATTTAAACTACAAGGTTCTTATCGTAATATGAATAAGCTTGCCGAAAAGATTGTTCCAATCATGAATGAGAAAGAATTACAGACCTTATTAGTAGCACACTATGAGGGTGAGTCTCAGACTTTAACTTCTGATGCTGAATCTAATATGCTGAAATTCAAAGAAATGATTGGCGCAATGACTGATGAAGAGCAACAGCGTTGGAAGGAAATGAAAGCGGCCTTTAATAAGAATAAATTGTTGAAAGGTAGTGAATCTGACCCTATGACACAGATGGTTGTTCAGTTATCCAACTTCTCTGATGGTTTGAAGTCTTTGCAAGAAACAATTGAATTAGGTCTAGAGAAAGGTCTAAGCCAAGAAAATACAGGTAGACGAAGCAACCGAAGAAATTCGGGTACTGTTCGTTTCTAAAAATTATAGAATATATTTAATATTTGCGAAGGATTGAAATGCCTCGCTTTGGATTGAAGGACACTCATCTAAAGCGAAGAAATTCATTCCTTCGCTTTTTTTATTGCAATATGAAAAATCAATTATCACTAAATTTTCATCCTTATCAAGCAGGCGACCAAGATCGAATCATCGAGATATTTTTGAGCAATTGTCCCAAGAATTTCACGGATAAAAATCACCTAGTCGCACTCAATGGTGAGCAAATTATCGGTTGTGGTGGGCATTACACCAAAAAAGAAAAAGAGCAACATGGAATTGCATGGGTAATGTTTGAATCGGGTTCTTTAGGTTGGCGAAATCAATTCTAGGTTGCCGATTAGTTCTACCAAGAAATTGAAAAACGCATTTTTGCAGAAGGACATCTTTTTGATATTTTGATCAATACTACACAGTTGATGGAGCGCACTTTCAATCGTTATGGTTTTGAGACTTATCAGGTGATTCTTGATGGTTTTGGAAAAGGTTTGGATGAGTATAAAATGTGTAAGTAGATAGCCACAATTAATTTGTATTTAATTCAATCAGCCTTTTTGCGCTGCACTTTGTTGAAAAGCCTCGTGATAGCGGTGCTATCCCTACGTTTTTCGCCTCGTTCAGCATCAAAAAATCTTG
>JAKVCT010000449.1 GCA_022448995.1 Saprospiraceae bacterium | reverse complement strand
TACCGATTAATCTTAAATAATATACTGTTTCCTGCAGCTAAAAAGAAAAAGAGAAAAACTTAATCGAACAGCTTCCAGTGCAGTCCAAAGCCAATTGCTCGACCTTGCCCTGGATAACTTGCGGATGCTAAATAACTACCCTCAGAAGTAAATCCTTGATTAAGGTGATTAAGCTTCAAAAAGATCGTTAGGTTCTTTACTTTGAAGTTAAAGAACAGATCAACTATCCAGTATGACCACATCAACTCAGATCGCTGAACAGTGTACTGCTGAACCACCGGAGAGTATCCATAACCAAAAAACTCATCCCTGAAATACGTATCTACTCCAAACTCGCAATCAAGTACTCTATTAAACATTTTACCTTTAAAATAAACTTGATTATGCCAGAAGTTCTGTGGAACTGGTAGTAATTTAGTATTTGTGCTGTAATTCTTGTAGAAACCTCTAATACCATAGTTTTTTCTCTTCAAATCATACCTCAAGCCAAAGTATAAGGTATTTATAACTTCGGTAGTCTGATAAGGTCTTGAATCTTCAGCAAAGAAAATATAGTCATTGATACTATTCATACCATAAAATGGCTGTAACAGTAGCTCCTCTCCGACTTTGAATTTAAACCCCACCTCAAAAGATGTTTGCGAGATGTTCTTAAAATCATTTAACCACTCATAGTGATTACCAAAATACTCCATACTTAAAATTGTAGGGCTGTAAGAGGAATTTGAAACATTAAAATATCCACCGAATACATCGACCTCTCCTTTAAAAAAGTGATAATCGTTGTTTAAACCTAGCATAGCACTTCCTATAGCTTTAATTTTTGCAGATTTATACCCAACAACACCACCAATGTAATTTTCAGATCCATTTCTATAAACCGAATCAGAACGATTATAGTAATAGAGTCTATTTAGACCATAAATACTATAAGAAAGACCGTTCATAACACCTTTTAATCCAACCTTATTGGATACTGTTTCAAATGCAGAGGAGTCGGCTGTACGAGCACTATCCATTAAAATAGCTTCGTAATAGTCCACATTTAAAGAAGGGTCATTATCTATGTAAATGTACTTCTGTTTCTGTCTGTCAAAGGAATGGAAAAGCTGAACTGAACTACTCGAATCCACCAAATTAAACTGTTGATAGATATGCCAATTATTCCGTCGATCATTAGATTCAACATTAAGCAAGTTAGGTTCAGCAACATCAATGAAATAGTCGGAAGGATAGTCAAATGTAGAATCCTGCTTCACGCCTCCCGTATCAAAGAGTCTATGATTCATCCACCTGTAATTACCCAAAATGTAATACCTGTGATTTTTGGTGTGATACTGAGCAAATAGTAACGCTGAATAATGATTAGAAAATGGGTCTTTAGCTGGGTTTGCCCCAATTGGATCTATTGCTGTAATTCGTCTAAAATCTAAACCAAAGCTCGAACGTTCATCAATGTTCCTTCCAAAATCGACATTGAGCATTTGGCGCCCATTTCCTCCCATCACGATATCGATACCACTAAAAGGACGCTTAGTATCGTAGTATTTTACTTCACTATTTGTAAATGAAAAAGGATCATAACCAGTATATCCTAATGAACGACCAATCTGCGTTGGCGCCTGATAATACAAAGGTTTTACAGGAGAACCAATTGCTCCTAAGTCTTGAGCAATATCACCTTCACGAAACCACATTTCATAATGATGAATTGTAGTGATAGAAGTATCTAAATATTGTAGTGAAGTATCCAGATTAAATAAATCTAAATCATTAAGGTACAGATCGTCTTCAGTAAAGTATCTCGAATCATCTACTACATAACGAATCGAATCAGGATAACTCCATGAGCTAGAAAAGATTAGCAAAAATATAAGTCCAAGAAGCCTATTCACCCTTAAAATAATTTAGCACAAAAGTATTGAATTCTTTTTGACCTTGCATGAATTTCACCTCAATTGGTATGTAACTCAATGATGCACTCTGTAATAAGTCTTTGAACGCAGGCTCATTACATAACCTCGCATAGTCCTTTTCAGTAGTTAGTAAACCGGCGTTTTTAGCATTGGCAAAAGTCACTAAATCTATGACATCTTCTAAGGTATAGTTATAATGATCTTTGTAACGCTTCGAATTGATAATATTATAATTATCATGCACATGCTGTTCAAATAATTTGGACTGGGCAATACCTGAAAACACAATATATTCATCACGCGTTTCTCCTGAAACTAATTCTGCTCGCCCATACTCGTACGTTGAAAAACAAACGAATGCATCTGAGTTATAATATTGTATCTTTTTCTTAAACAGATCGGCATCAACATTTTCAGGACACTTTGTAACAATTATTATATCTGCTCTTTGAGCTGCTTTTCTACTTTCTCTCAACAAACCTGTAGGTAACACATAATCTTTGAAAAACGGTCTAGAGTATTCTGTAAGCAAAACATATTTTCCAGCCTGCAGACTTCTATGTTGAAAAGCATCATCCAAAACAAAGTTTCGAGTGCCTTTACCAGTCATAGTTTCAATCCCTTCTACCCTACTCTCACATACGCTAACCTTTAATCGATCTTCAAATCTTCGTTTGTATTGCAAAGGTTCATCACCAACACTAAGCACACTAGAATTCTGCTCAACTTCTTCATAACCTTTAGTTTTTCGGCCATAACCCCTTGAGAGCAACCCAAGTTTTTCAATCCCATTAGCTAACAATAATGAGGCTATATATTGTACATGAGGAGTTTTACCACTACCTCCCGCAATGATATTACCCACTACCATTATTGGCATATCAAACTGTGTAGACTTCAAAAAATTAACCTCAAACAAAAAGTTTCTCAGTCTTGTGATGAGATCAAAAAGAATTGCGAATGGAAAGAGTAAAATCCGTAATATTATCACCGAACTTCTTAAATTGAGTTTTTAAGGTAAATATTCATGACAAAGGTAAAAGACATATTACAATATCTAGAAGGAATTGCTCCTTTTTCACTTCAAGAATCTTACGACAACTCAGGTTTATTGGTTGGAAGTCCATCAAACGAAGTTACCGGGACCCTTATAAGTCTCGAT